>JAJONL010000209.1 GCA_021323395.1 Nitrospira sp. | reverse complement strand
CCCCCGCCTCAAGACGACGGTGCGCCTCGGCGACCTCATCGAAAGAGATCCGCTCGGCGACACGCGGCCGTATGGCGCTGGTTGCCAACAGGCCAAAGAGCCGCTCCAGGTCCTCCCGGAACCAGGCGGGATGTCGCGCCCGCATCACGTTGATCGAGTAGGCGCAGGTGCGCTTGCCGTCACGCAACCACTTCCAGAGAGACTGCAGATACTGGCGCGCCAGCCAAGTCAAAATAGTAAGCGGGCGACGGTGCGGCTGCACGCCCGCCGTATAGCCGTAGGCGCAGAGCAGGCCGCCGCGCTTGAGCGCAGCCAACGAGCGGCCATAGCCGTCCTTGCCGATGCCATCGAAGACGACGTCGAACTCGCCGGGCAGGACGCGCGTGAAGTCTTCCCGTTGGTAGTCGATCGGCGTGGCGCCGAGCTCGCGGATCAGCGCCGCGTGCGCGCCGCGCGCGGTACCCCACAGCTCCAGGCCGGCCAGCCTGCCGAGCACGAGCAGGGCCTGACCGACGGCGCCGGCGGCTCCCTGCACGAGCACGCGCTGTCCTCGCTGCACCCGGGCCGCGCGGTGAAGGAGCTGGTAGGCGGTCGTCCAGCTCAGGATCAGCGCGGCCGCCTCCGCCGCGTCGACGCCCCTCGGCACGCGGGTCAGGCCGTCGGCTCGGAGCGTGCGATAGGTGGCGTTCGACCCGAGGACCGTCATATCGGCTACGCGGTCGCCAAGCTGAAAGCCGCTCACACCCTCACCGAGCTGGTCGATTTCCCCGACGATGTCATAGCCCAGCACGAATGGCGGCTGGCGATGCATCGTTTGGGGGTAGAGGTGGCGCCGGATCACCACGTCGGTGTACTCCAGGCCCGAGGCAAGCACGCGAACCCGCACCTCGCCGCGGCTGGCCAAGGGCAGAGGAGCCTCAACCACCTCCAGCCCGTCGGGACCACCGAAGCGCGTGACCTGAACAACCCGGTTGCGCGGCTCGCTCATAGGCGGACTCACTGAGGAAGAGGATTGTGAACCCTATCATGTGTGGCCGGAGGTCTCAATCGTGGGGTTGGACAAGAAAAGGGGTGGAAGCGTCGAGTCAGGGTTTTGTAATCAGACATTTTCCGGCATGTGGCTGCCCTTGGCTTCAGCCCCGGACACCATTTTCTTTCGTCACGGTTGCCGACATGCGGCGAGCACGGCGGCAGACAGGGCTACCACCGTACTCTTCGCTCTTTCTTGACTCAGGTCGTTCCCAGCCGGTTCACTCGCTGACCCGGCTTGCCCGCAAGTCACCCGGCTGTGTGGGCAGCAACATGATGCAGTTGGGATTGAACCCCTGTGCCTTCAGCGTGTCGATGCTCCCCAAGACCTTATCCGCCTTCAGGTCGATCACGGTGATGGATCCATCGCTCATGCCGTCCAGATTGAGCAGGCTGTTCTGGACGAACAGGTAGCGCTCGTCCGGCGACAGAACGCTATGATGCGCGCCGGCCGCGGCTGCGATCGTCTTGAGAAACTTCGGTTGCCGGGGATCGCTGTTATCATACAGATTGACGAACCCCGGTTTGGCCGTCGTGACGAACAGACGGTCCCCCTTCGCGTTATAGAGCATTTCGAGCGGCATGCCCTGCTGCCGGGATCCGAAGTCATCGACCTGATGGAACGAAAAGGCCTTGCTCGCCGGATCCCACAGGCCGGCCCACAACGTCCCTTCCAGCATATTGGTGATATGCACAACAGGAGGGTTCGCATTGGGGCTGAACATGACTTCAACTGGAGCAGCGTTGGCCGGGGACGGCTTCGATGAGACCTTGTGCGTGGAGAGCACCTTGCCGCTGGCGGCCTCCAGCACCGTGATCGACTCTCCCGCGTCGGACATATCCGGCTTGACGGTGCTGGTGACAAGGACGCGATCAATCCCATTGTGAATCGCTATGCCGTGCGGATACCGGATCGTGGCCAGCGACGGCTCCGCGGCGCTGACCGATTTGATCGGCTTATCGAGGATTGCATCCCCCATGATGACGTTGTTCGATCCCATGCAGGTGAGATACCAGGTTCGGTTATCCTCCGACACAGCGAGATCCTCACCCATGTGACAGTCCGGCACCTCGATGGCCTGAAGCCGATAGGGAAACGTCCTGAGATTGACGACGTGCAGGATGCTCTTTCCCAACGCGGTGATATAAGCTTTGCTCCGGTCGCGATTGAAGAAAATATGGTGCGCCACGAGGTCGGACGGCAGCGGAATCTCCATCAAAATCTTTCCGAAATTCACGGACTCGGGATCGATGTCCATGATGGCAATCCCTTCCCGTCTCACCGGCTGGTTCGGCTTGCTCTCATAATTGAGCAGGGCCAGGATTTCCGCCGATGCAAAAGTGGAGCATGCAAGCAATAGCCCCAGGGTTAACGGAACAAGTCTGTATGTTTTCATGGTGGCCTCCTCTTCGATTAGGGGAAACGGACTCCCTGAGTCCTCCCCAAACAGATATAGTGTGCGGCATCAATTGGTTCGCGAAGAACCCTGGCCAGATGCATGGCGGGCCGACAATGTCCGCCCGCCTGCCTCTTCACATTCACTTCATCGCATGGGTGCCGTGCGTGATCGCCGCGCCGGCGCGCAAGGCCGCCGCCACGAGTACCGATTCAGCGATCTCCGGGTCCGTCGCGCCATACTCTCGTGCCTTGTTCGTATGCAGTTCGATGCAGTAGGGACATTGCGTGGTGAACGCCACGGCCATGGCCATCAATTCCTTGTACTTCACCGGAATCGCGCCGTCCGCCAGCGCGGCCTTGTCAAAGGCCACGAACGCCTTCATCGCCTCAGGGGCATGGGTCCCCAGGGTCTTCATCTTGTCCAGATTCGTGATGTCGTAGAGGACCGTCTTCTGATCCATCTCGGTTATGGTTGCGTTC
>JAJONL010000208.1 GCA_021323395.1 Nitrospira sp. | reverse complement strand
GTAGGGCCCATCATCCTGG
Source organism: Nitrospira sp. (assembly GCA_021323395.1). Lineage (GTDB taxonomy): Bacteria > Nitrospirota > Nitrospiria > Nitrospirales > Nitrospiraceae > Nitrospira_A. The sequence continues at coordinate 4,211 of JAJONL010000208.1, read as the reverse complement.
CGCTCACCAAAGCGACCTTTCACATCCTTCTTCGTATGTACCGGCATCCTATCTCCATCCGCTTAGGCCTCAGATGAGCACGGACCACCAGGACTGATCCCCAGGCCTTCCCACCGTGGAGAAATTTTATCCATTGGGCTCGTTGGCATAACGTACCGCAGCAAGCCCGTTAGAGTAGCAGCCTGAATGCAGTTCGAGTGGTTTCTTTGGGTGAGAGGAGGGGTAATGGTTCGTTGGTCGGTCGGATTTCTATGTTCGATTATTCTATGCCTTCCCGCCGTGAGCCATGCTGAAAACTATGTGGCCATCGGAGCCGGCCTCAATGCTCCCAGCTTTGATACCACTGACGCCGGAAACGTCGAACTTAATAGAGACCTCTATTACGGGGGCAAAATCGGGCATTTTTTCAACGACCGCGGCTTTAACTGGTTCGGCCTTGAGATCGACGCCTACCGTTCCACACCTGGCATCAAACAGCAGACCTTACCTACCACCACCAACCCTCGATTATCCGGCACGATCCCTGGCGCCGACTTACTCGTGCACTCACTGGCCTTCAACGCGCTGGTTCGGGTGACCGGTTACCAGTACAAGTTTGAGCCCTATGCCGGATTGGGTATCGGCCTCAACGTCGGCAATATTTCCGGTGGCAATTTCAGGCCGGAAGCCTCCTTTGCTCCGAGTTTCAACGTCCTGGCTGGTGTAAAATATTTTCTCACCCCCCACATCGCTCCCTTCCTCGAATACAAATATAACTTTGCCCAATTCAGCTTCGACCGCAGTAACATCACCGCCGACTACCGCGCGAACCTCTTCATGTTTGGCGTCGCTTATCATTTCAATCGATAGGCACCCTGTCCTCAACAAAGCCCTCCCTATGCGCGGTTGGTGATCCGAGTCCTGCCTTCCGCTTACTCACACCTCGGTAAACTCTACATGCGAACCTTTGCTTTTCCCGCCTGGAGGGCGTAGAGTCATAGACGGCTATCTCTCTCACACCACCCTCCATTGCCCGCGGCCCTCCCGCCGGCAACGCTCGAAAGGCGGATCCCCGTGCAGACGCTCTCACAGGAAATTAGGCGATGCTTACGCGTCGCAGCCGTCATCTTTTCACCCTCCCGCGTTGAACCTCCCTTGCATCGAGTCATCGCATAAGAAACGACGTGCCTTCTGGTTGTGCCTCCGGCAACCTGAGCGCAGTGTCCTCATGAGATCCATCGACTGGGATCGTCGTGCGCAGCTCCGAACAACCAGTCCGGATTCGTTCTCGTCCCGTCTGGAGGTGTCTCGTGAAATCAGCAAGGTTCATTGAGGGAGTGTTCGGGGTATTGCTCATGGCTGTTGTATCCGGCTGTGCCGGCGGGACCGGTTCATCGGTGACGTTACCAAGCAGTGCGTTTTTTGAGACCGATGTGAAAGAACGCCAGGCATTACATGTCGTGAGCCGAGCGCAAGAATCGCGGAGGGCGAATTGTCAACAGAACGCGAACTGCGAGGAGCTCACCTACAGCAGGGCGTTGGTTGCCTTATTCGAGAATCGCGAAGATGCGATCAACGCGTTCGAAGAATTGCGCACGACGGTGCCGGACGGCCGCTATGCCAAGTCGAGCTCGCGCTGGATCCTTCTCCTGCAGGGGGGCCAGGCTGTTTCCGCCCGGCAAGGCCCCCTGTTCCTTCAGTTGCGTCAGGAAGTTCTTCATGGGCTGCTTGAGCCAGACACGCTCGCTGCCGGCCGTCGATCGACAGAGCAAGAACGCCGCATCGCGGAAATGCGGCCTTGATGTTTCCCGGCAAGGGCATGACCAGCACAGGCCTTCTCATTCCGCCGGCATGCACGAGACATCATCTCCGTCCGAGCGAATCGAACTGCATGTGAACCGGCCGGCGGATTCATCGCGTCGCCGACTCGATGGGTTGGTTGGAATCTCCCCAGCGCCGCTTCTATATCGCCCCGCGACATCGAGGGCGATAACGAACAAGAACCGACAACAATTTCAGAACACATTCGATCGCCTGCCCTGTTCCTCGCCGAAAGCTGCTGTCCTCCAGATTCCAAATCGTGACGGAAAAGAGAGTCAACAGGCAGGGGATGCTCACGTCATCGACGACTGAGACATCTCCTGCGTTGCGCTTTTCGTCGTGGCGGCTATACTTCTTATAACTTTCTGGAGGAACAAACGATGACCAATTGGCTCGCCTATGGCGGCGCAGTTTTGACCGGCCTGGTGCCACCATTGATCATGTATTTGATCGGCTCGCAGAAGAAAGTCTTGGGTTATGCCGTCACAAAGAATGAGCCGCTGCTCAACCTTCGACATCCCGAACTGGATGGACGCATCTCAGTGGCACTTGATGGAAAAAGTCTGGACGGATGCCGGGTGATCGCGCTGGCCATTCAAAATCTGGGCATGAAGGATATTGAAGAGCAATCGGTTCATCTGACGTTTCCCGCCGGAGTCACGGCACTACATGCCCACTGCTCATCACCGACTCTGGCGGTTGGACCTAAGATCGATATGCTCACAATGGACTCGTACGAAGTCCGTATTCCCCTTCTCAACCCTGGGGACAAACTGCAGGTTCGTCTCCTCATGGCGGGAAATGACAGCGGACGCATTCTCGTCACGGCCAAAGGACCAGGCCTCAAGTTTAAACGATTCGACCCTTCGACATTCATCTCGCCGGCAGTGAATCGCGGGCTTCTGGTCATGAGCGGCCTTATCTTCGCATGGATTTTCTGGGCCTGTGCCGGAACCGACCGGTTCATGGCGAGGCCATTTTGGGACAAAACCATCACCCTCGTGTTGATCGGCTTACTCTTGGCAATGCCCTCCGCGATCCTGGCCTACCAAGGTACGATCCCCCTATTAAAACGAGCACTCCGATGGAGGGCGGAAAAACAACCGAGCCCGTTCCCCACCACCCCGGAACTCTTTTCTTGAAGCAGCCCGGCAACCTCCTTTTTTAAAGGTCCCGCCCATCCCTTCTTGCCGCACAAGAGAGCGGCTCAACATCGTTCCCCTGCCTTGATCGCCCTATCCATCCAGCAACTCACGCCCTGTCTTTTTTTGTTCAACATCGAGACCATTCCACAGGGCCGCCCCCCAGTAATGCCCTTTGTCCCGTCTAGCCTGCGGGCCGGCGGTACGAACACATCAAGCCCTCGGATACGGCAGGAGAGAGAAGGAAATTGAACGAGACCGCCAGCGTATTAGTCGAATTGATATCCAACGCCCGCAAGGAAAAGATGGGCATGGTAATGCACATCGATGTTGCTGAAGCTTCGAACCTGATCGAAATGGGCAGTGGTCGACATGTACTTCCACTCGCCAAATAAGACGACCGAGGCATCCGTTACATAACGCAGCCCGGCCTGACTGGCCCAACCGGGTGTGAGACTGCTCGTGTCAACCGCAGGACCTGGGCAGGTGTTATTGCAGGATAGTCCGGTGCCGCTGGCTTGGCCCCAGAAGATGGCGGGGCCGATACCTACATAAGGTTGCCAATGGAGCGCAGGATAACGAGCCATGAGACTGAACGCCCATGTCGTGAATCGAAGATGGACTCCGCTTTGGGCCTCCCGAAAGGTGCCCACGGTTGAGGATTTGGTATCAATCGCAATCGTCCCCGCCATCACATGGGGGGTGGTGGTGAACACATCTGTTTCCACGCCCAGCCACGGAAGGGAACCAAAATAGTGTCCCAGTTTCATGCCATATGCCACTGAGTCCTTCATTCCGATGGTGGTACTGGAGCCACGGAACAGTTGTCCCGGACCAGGCGAATTCGGATAATTGATATTTTCATCAGCCTGGACCGAGGCGGGAAGCGGCAGGGTGACACCGATCGCGCCGGCAATGTAGGTTTCTGCAGAGGCCTGCGAAAAGAGACCGACCGAGATCATGATCAAGAACAGGATAGTACGGTACCCCATGATGCAATCGAAGCCTCCGTGCAGTGATGTGGCCACCCTGGAGTGAAGGGTGCCATGGTTTCCTAATGAAGAAGGGACCGTCTAGGATTGAGTCAGAGCCGATTCGCTTGGCCGTGGATCAAGAATCATATGAAGGCCTTTTATATCGCACTTGCGATGAGCCGTCGTGGAAAACGAGATTTTCGACAGGACTCTACAAGGCATGTTCATGCGACTGTGATAGTCGGCAAGTTTTGGAAGCATCGCGACGGAAGTGGAGATGGAACCGGAAGGAGAA
>JAJONL010000008.1 GCA_021323395.1 Nitrospira sp. | reverse complement strand
CATGGCCGCCATACGAGCCAAATTGAGGCTGCCGGCCAATTCTGTTGTGGCTTGCTTCAACTGATAACGCGCGTTCCACTGTATGTAGTTTGGGATGGCGGCCATGGCGAGAATGCTCACGATCGCGACAGCGATCATCACTTCGATCAGCGTAAAACCCCTCTGATCGCGGATAGTGGAGTTCAAGAACTTACCTAAGATGTTGAAACAACGAATCCATTCATCGCCACGGTCGTACAAATCCGAGCGTTCATTGATCGTGCGGATGACAAATTTTGTCTGGTTCAGCCAAGTCGTAGTTCAGGAATCGCCGCCAGCGCTTGTCGTGATGTTCCAGGGTCTGCAGGGACCGGCTTGGGATGGACTCGGACAGTGATGCGATCCTACATACATCCTCTTTGTCCGGATGCACACATAACTGTCCTCAATGAGGAACACTGGTGTCGAGAGAAGGGCTGGGCGCACCCTGTACGGACTATTTGATCGCGACGGCTCGTACCTGCTGGAAGGTCGTGAGTCCTTGGATCACCTTCTCAATGCCGTCTTGGAGCAACGTTCTCATGCCCTCTTCCCTGGCTCGTGCCAGGAGCTCACCGGTTCTGGCTCTCATTTGGACGAGCTCTTTCATATTGTTCGACGCCACCAGCAGCTCATGGATGGGCACTCGGCCACGATAACCTGTTTGATTGCAGACTTCGCAACCTCGCCCACGAAACAGCGTACATGCAGGCCTCTCCAGCCCCATGCGTGTCCACCCCGACGCCCCGTACGCCTGAACCAATTCGTCAAATTCTTCCTGTCCAGGGTGATAGGGCTCGCGGCAATTCTGACAGATACGCTTACATAAACGCATCGCCAGGACGCCCAACATGGCATCCGAGAAGTTGAAGGGGTCGCAGCCGAGGTCAAGCAATCGGACCACGGTTTCCACCGCACTATTGGTGTGGATCGTGCTGAAGACCAAATGGCCCGTCAGAGATGCCTCGATCGCGATATCCGCCGTCTCCTTGTCGCGCATCTCCCCGATCATGATCACATCTGGATCGGCTCGCAAGAAGGCTCGCATGGTGGCGGCAAATGTCAGGCCGATTTTGGAATGGACTTGGACTTGTCGTAGTCCGTCCTGCGTGATTTCGATGGGATCCTCCGCCGTCCATATCTTCCGTTCGTCGGTGTTGATCGATGCCAGGATGGCGTGCAACGTCGTGGTCTTCCCGGATCCTGTGGGGCCCGCGCACAAGACAATTCCGTGCGGCTTTTGAGCCAGCTGCTCGACGAGACGACGAGTCTCAGCGCTGAACTCCAATTGATCAAGGCGACGCGGGCCATTCGTGGCTAATAATCGGATCACGACATCCTCATTGAACCCCGCTGTCGGCAACGTCGCTACGCGCAATTCCACCTCTTGGCCGGTGTTCAACTTGAATCGAATCTTCCCATCCTGCGGCTTGCGCCGCTCGGCAATGTCCAGATTGGCCATAATCTTCACTCGTGAGACGATCGCCCGTCGATAGGTTGCCGGGATCTTCATGTAGGTGAAGCAGGTCCCGTCCACGCGGAAGCGTACCGAGGTTTCTTTTCGATCCGCATAAGGTTCGATATGGATGTCCGACGCTCCCCGTCGATAGGCTTCCGCAATGATTTGATTGGCGAGACGAACGATGGCCGAATCATTTTCAGTGATCGTGGCGATCGTCGCATTTTGCTGCTCTTCCAACTGCGCTTCGCTTACCAACTCGCCGAGAATATCCGTGATCGCTTCACCCGATTCTTGTCCGAGAACAGCGCTTAAACACTGCTCGATATCCCGCCGCAGTCCGACTCGATAGGAAAGTCTCTGGCCCGGAAACGCACGCCGCACATCGAGCAGCTTGTCGGGATTGTGCGGGTCCTCCATCAGGACTACGATCTCATCGCCCTGGCGCCTGAGGGGCATCCAATGGTTCATGCGAAGATAGTCCAGGCTCAGGTCTTTCAAGAGTTCCCGCTCCATGACCGTTCGTTCATCGGAGCCGAGAAACGGACAGCGATAAAAACCCGCCAGGGCTGCGCCAATGGCCGCCTTGGGGATCCGATAGCGATCCAGGAGCACAGAGCCAATGTCAACCCGCTTTCGCCGAGCTTCCGCCGTCGCGAGCGCCAGCTCTTCATGCCCCAGAAACGCCTGTTCGACCAATAAATGATAAGGACCGCCTGCAGGCGTATGCGCCGCGGCTGCTGCTGGAATGGCTTGTCTTTCAGGTAACACGGCTTCGGTGACGGGAATCATGCGGTGGTCCTTTCTGTCTGTCCAGGGAAGAGCGTGTGTATGAATGAACCTATCTGTTCAACCGAATGGAAAGGCAATCGTTGAAAGTGAGGTGGACTTCGTCACAGTTGGGTTTGCCAGCTTCCCGGAGCCACGAACACCAGAGGGAGGCCCTGCATGAATCCTTCGCGAAGATCATGGTTGTACCAAACCTCCAGCTCTCCTGACCCATGCGTTTCACCGACGATGCTCCCGTGAGTCAGTACTCCCCCATAGACCTTCGGGTGGCCTGTGTATCGCATGTCACCCGCGACGTATAACACTCCCTGGAGATGAATGCCGGACAACTGAACGGGAATCCGGCTCCCCAGAGACTGCTGCCCCTCGGGCGGCGGACTCAAGGCCGGCACCGCCTGACCAGGCTGTCCTGCCTGCCAACGGACATGCGCGTTCACAATGAAGATGCCTTCTGCGTATGCCTGGTCAAGGACGACCGTGCCCAGATTATCTGGCCTGGGTGGCAGCCCATCGAGGGTATCAACGAAAACCAAGCCGCGATGATCCCCGGGGCCTGTCGACTCAAAGATTTCTGCGGCCGAGCGCCCAAACCCTGGTTGAATCAGGCCTCCTGGATAGAGCAAGCCGTCCCGGTCGGTGCCGTAGTAATGCCCGAATTGCTTTGCCATCCGCTTCAGCGCGTCATAGTCCCACTGGTCGATCTTGAGGCCCGGCACCGGCTCTTGGTAAGCATGTACGTTCGAGGGAATTCCGGACCAAGCCTGCGAGGGAAGCTGGGCGAAGAATGCTTCGCCACCAAGTTGGATATCCAGCCATCGATCCTCCCGATGTGTCATGTCCCCGTAGGCCTGGCCTGTTACTGCCGCCAACCCGCTCTTGATTGGAACTTCCTCGGGACGAGAGAAATAGGCTGCGCCGCGCACCAGCATGTCTCCCCAATGGACGAGGACGGAACCAGGCCGAGTTTGAGCGGATTCGCTTCCGACTGTCCCGGTCTGAAGCGGCGCATGGAGGGCCGGAATGGCATAGGCTCCAAATTCAACGGACGACGTTTTGGTTACGCGAGCGTCACGACCGGCTCCCGCCGTCACCTCCACCGTACAGAGCAGTCCAGGCCTGGTCGCTCCATAAACGCGTAGTGTAAGAATTCTGGCGAGGCCTTTGAGGGACTTGAACCACCCCGTCTGAGGATCATTCAAGAGGCGGTCGTGTTGGGGATTGGCGGCATCAAACATCACGTCCGGCTGACTCGCAGTTCCCGTAAATTGCGAACGACCCTGCACGTCGAAATAGGAGCGATCCCCTTGCGCAGTCGTCACACGTTTCGCCAGCCACGCCGAATCCAGCCCTTGCGGCATGAGCGCGGGGTCGTGAAACCATCCCATCACCATGTCGACAGCCGCCTCCGTCGCGTGATGAGCCAGCCGCTCCTCTTGTAACGCGCTTGCGCCCACGATTTCCTGACCGGCTAGCTGCATGGAAGTCATGCCCAACAGGGTCAATAAAAACACCACCATCAGCACAGCCAGCAAGGCCATTCCCCGTTCATCTTGTTGCACCCTGCGCCATGAATGTCCTTCGTGCCGGTTCATCATCGTGTTCCCCCTCTCAGTTAAGTTCGTACGGCAATTTCCCGCACGACCCTCGACCTCTTCTGACCCATCCCTACGGTCACACGTATGCGTCCGACCTCGCGCAGGTCGGTCGTCATGCGCCCTTGCTTATTTACATATTCCAACTGAAAGCTTTCCACGTCGGCCAAGAGTGTGCTCACCCCGCCGTCCACTTCGCGCATCAACCGCAGCGCGCCATCATCCTGCCGCTTTACGTAGTAGCGCACCCGATTCAACAGGAAGACCGCGCTACGCATCGGCAGCTGCTCGCCAATCGGTGTCGCAAGCGGCAGCGCCTGTTTTCGACCGTCGGCAGCCAGGCGATTCCAAACGCAATGGACCACCGTACAGAGCAGCACGTGCTTTCCCTTGGACCAACCGGCACCTGCCTCTACCGGCAGTTCCTGCTGTCCCATTGTCGCAACCTGAGTTAACGTCGTCGCAGCGCCGCTCAAGTTAGCGAAGAATTCGATTTCCTCTCGCTCCCCCGCAAGAAATGGCGCCTCTCCGGCTAACAGTCCCGCTCCCGCCAAACGCACTTCGCTCGAGAACACATCCAATGCAATTCGCAATTCCTGATTCGACACCATCGTGGAATGTTGTGAGGTAAATCGCAGTCCGTACTCTGAAAACATACGAATTGCGGCCGAGATCGCCACGCTGCTGATGGTCAGTGCGATAAGAAGCTCAATGAGGCTGACCCCGGCGCAGTGCAAGCTCTTCTCCGACCTCATTCGTCGGGGCAATAACGAGGCGAAGAGAGTAGCGAGTGTCATGACAAGGCCTGTACGCCCACGTAACGGGGATTCGCTCTGATCGTGCGTAAATGAATCTCTTTTTCCTGCCCTCCCTGCGCTCGGAATATCGCGCGCGCCTCGATGCTTGCTAAACTCGCGCTCGCAGGCAGCCCGCCTCTATTCAATTCTACGGTCCAGACCAGCCGGATATTGGCACGCACCACGCTACCCGTGAAAATGCCATCGCCATTGGTGACATCATCCTGCAACCCATCGTCGCGCATCGGCGATTCCAGTGTGCCGTCCTGATCCAGGTCGTCCATCAACAATTGTTCCCATGGCAGGCTTCGCTTGGCTTCCAGCCGTGACTCAGCCAGCGCCAGCGCTGTGGTGGTCAATGATCCGTGGTGAAGCCCATGCTCAGCCCATTCAAACATCCCGATGGTCCCGATGACGCCGATAGACAGCACCACCAACGCCACCATACTTTCGACCAGGGTGAATCCCGCCCTGCTCCTCAATAGCGAATGCCTGCCTCTGCGATCCTCACCTGTGGGGGTCATGACATGGCCACCCGTCCGGTGATGCCCACCGTCACCTGATGCGCCGCATTTCGGCGGTCCATTAAGAGAATCGTCGTCGCGGTGGCTGAACGGCCGCTGGGCTGAAATACGATTTCTGGTTTCGTCGTCATGGACGTTATAATGGTGCCTCTTCGTGCAAAGTCATAACGACGAAGCGGGCTCATTCCGCAGTCCACACATTCCGTATACAGTTCCGACCGTTCGGCATTCACCACCACACGAATACGTTCGTGCCTGGCCATTGCCAATTGTCGGGCCATTCGTAACTCCGAGGCGATCTCCGTCACGACAGCCCGTTGTTGCTGTCTTCCCACGAGTGCCGCCCACCCAGGCAGGCTTACCCCCGTGACGATGGCGACAATTGCCGCCACGGTGCAGAGTTCCACCAGACTTCCTCCACGTTCGTTCATACCGGCTCCTTTCGTCGAGCGCGTAGACCATTTCCAAGTTTCATGCCCTGCTGCCGACATCGGCTGCACGCGCGATTCGCGCCCAGGCTGTGCCTGAAACGCATGCGAATATGCGAATTTGTGGGACAACACGCAGAGAAATTCGCAAGACCCCTGTGACGGGCGACCGACTAGTCAGGCATGCACAGTTATGAACTGTTCCCAATCAGATACAGGTCGCCATCCATTCGGATACACTTCTGAATGGCATAGCAGCCTATAAAGTGGCTCTGAAAGCGGATTTGTGGGTGGGGCAGCTCAGAGGATCAGCGAGGAAGATCGATCAACGACCAGTACCACTCAAACAGCGGCTGATGGAAAAACAATGCGAGGAGTGACCCGACCGCAAGGAACGGCCCAAAAGGGATATAGTGCTCACGCCGCATGACCCCGGCAGCGATGAGGCCCCCACCGACGAGGGAGCCCACTAAGGATCCGATCATGATCGCCAGCAATGCGGGTTGCCATCCAATGAATGAGCCCACCATCGCCATCAGTTTGATGTCTCCTCCGCCCATGCCCTCTTTGCCGAAGACATAGGGACTGATCCAAGCCAAAAACCATAGGATCCCCCCCGCCACCAGGACGCCCAGCATAGAATCAACAATGCCGATGGGCAGAATCAAAGCGGCGCAAAGAACACCCACAACGATCCCTGGCAATGTCACTGCATCCGGAATCATGGTATGTGAGAGATCGGTCCCTGTCACGACGATGAGCGCGGACACCAGCGCAGCATAAACACAAGCCACAGCAGTAAAACCGAACATCCAAAACACGCCTACATATCCGATGGCATTGGCTGCTTCCACCAGGGGGTATTGTATGGAAATGGATGCGCGACAGGATCGACAGCGTCCCCGAAGCATGAGATAACTCAGAAGCGGAATATTGTCGTAGACAGCGATGGCCTGCCCGCAGAATGGGCAACGTGAGGCCGGCCAGGCGACCGACTCTGCGCGCGGCAATCGATAAATGCAGACATTCAAGAAACTGCCGATCACGGCGCCGAATAAGAAGACCGTGAAGTACAGAGTCATCCTTGTCTTTCCAACATCCTCGCCGAGAGGAACAGTGCAAGTCGTTTATACGTACTATGAATTGATGCAATCAAAGCACGAATGAATCTGTCCAGACTCAGCATGATCCATTTACAAATGCTAGGATAACTGCGTATAATAGAAGATCCCTTTTAGCGTAGGAGTTCATGGACTCATTCAGCGAGTAGCATTTACCGAAGTGGAGCGAAACGCACATGTCGACAGCCGCCAAGACTATTAAGAGTCGAGCCAAAGCACCTTCACCGGAGCCGGTTCTTCCTCCTCGCAAGAAACGCCCCGAAGCGCTCACAACCCGCGAACAGGAAATCCTCGAGCTGATCTGGACCGGATTTAAAAACAAGGAAATCGCCCAGCGGTTAAAAATCAGTGTCAAGACCGTCGAGGCCCACCGGGCGAATATGATGAAGAAAATCAGGGTTTCCAATACCGCGCAACTTCTCAAGGCCGCCATTCAGGGGAAGATGCTGAAACTCCGCTAAAACGTCCCGACAAATTCACTCAGCGCTTCCCCGCCATGCCTACACCTCGCTGACGCAGCACCTCATACAGCATCACAGCCGCCGATGCCGAGACATTCAGCGAGCCGACCCGCCCTACCATAGGAATGCGCGCCGCCTCGTCGCAAGCTTCACGAACGCCTGGTCGCACTCCCTTGCCTTCGCCGCCGAATACCAGCGCCACGGGCCCTCTCAAATCCAGCGCCGTGTAGACTTTGGGAGCATCGGCATCAAGCGCGTAAACCCAGAGCCCGGCGCCCTGAAGCCGTTCGATCAACCGAGTAAGGTTCGCTACTCGTCCTACCGGCATGTAATCGACTGCACCCGCGGAAGCCTTGGCGACCACGCTGGTCAATCCTACCGCCCGACGTTCAGGGATAAACACACCTTGCACGCCGGACGCTTCTGCCGTTCTGAGTATCGCACCCAGGTTATGTGGGTCCTCGACGCCGTCAAGCAGGACCAAAAGGGGAATCTGTCCCTGCGCCTGCGCGGATGAAATGATGTCATCAGGCTCGGCATAGGCTTTGGCGGCAACCAAGCCGATGATTCCCTGATGGTGACCGGCCGGAACAAATCGATCAAACGCTGCGCGTGGCTCAACATGTATCGGTATGTGCCGCTCCTTGGCCAGCCGGACGATCTCACCAAACTGTCGATCGGTTGCCAGCACGAGCAGACGTTGGAGAGGGCGAACACCGGCACGAAGCGCTTCGCGCACGGCATGGAGACCGTAGATCACTTCCGGAGGGTTATCGTTTCCATCGGCTGGTGCCATCTGGACGGTCCTCGATCGTAATGCCATGGGAAGCCAGCTCAGCCCTGAGCTGATCAGCCAGGCTGTAATTCTTCGCCTTTTTTGCCTCAAGACGCGCAGCAATCTTGCCGGCAATGTCCGCCTCGGAGAGTGGCGTCGTCTTTTCACCCCGCTCATCTGGCGACACCGATTGAAATTGTGGCTTGAATTGCCAGCTGTCGGGCTGCAAGAGGCCCAGTACCGCGCCCAGCGCACGAAACTCCTGACGGACGGCGTGTCGCATTTTACTCGATAATCCGGACTCGATGGCCTTGTTAGATTCGCCACGCAGCTTCTGCAAAACCGCGACTGCGTTGGGGGTATTCAAGTCATCGTCCATGGCCTCCGCAAACGCCTCTCGCGTCCGCGTCATCACCACTCGCATCGATCCATCGGCTGTGCCTCGGTTGGGAGCCGGTTCATTTAGACGCTCAAAAAGATCGTAGAACCCATTCAGCGCCCCCTTCGACTCCCGCACACTCTGGTCAGAAAAGTCCAATGGACTTCGATAGTGGGTGGTGAGGAGAAAATAGCGCAGCATTTCCCCGGTGATGGATTCGGGCCACTCGGATGCCGAGAAAATCTCTCGAATCGTAAAAAAATTATCTAACGACTTGGACATTTTCTCTTGGTTGATCTGGACGAACCCGTTGTGAACCCAATATCGCGCGAATTCCTTACCGGTCGCGCCGCACGATTGAGCGATTTCATTCTCATGATGCGGAAAAATCAGATCCATCCCCCCGCCATGAATGTCGAAGGTTTCGCCGAGATGTCGCATGGCCATGGCCGAACATTCGATATGCCAGCCAGGGCGGCCGGGGCCCCAAGGACTATCCCAAGAAGGCTCACCGGGCTTGCTGCTTTTCCACAGGGCAAAATCCATCGGCTGTCGTTTTCGCTGATCCACATCCACACGCGCGCCGGCCTGCAGATCGTCGAGGTTCCGCTTTGAAAGCCTTCCATACCCGGGGTACCGGTCGACCTGGAAATAGACATCGCCGTCGACGCGATATGCCATGCCTTTTTTGAGCAGCTTCTCAACCAGTCCCACGATGTCGACGATGTGCTCCGTCGCCCTCGGTTCGACCGTCGCTCGACCTACGCCGAGCTTCTCCATATCCTCATAGTACGCTTGAATGTATTTATCGGTAATGTGGTCGCAACCAACGCCCTGCTCATGCGCTCGTTTGATGATTTTATCGTCGACATCGGTGAAGTTTTTGGCGAACTCCACAACGAAACCGGAATATTCCAGATAGCGGCGCAGCACATCGAAGACAAGCGCACTGCGAGCATGCCCAATATGGCAATAGTCGTAGACGGTTACCCCGCAGACGTACATGCGGACTCTTCCCGGCACCAACGGTTCGAACCGGTCTTTATTGCCGGTCAAGGTATTGTGCAGGTGCAACATCGTGCGTCATGACTCCATCGTAGGTCGCCGTTTCGGCCAATGCGACCAGAGAAAATACCCCAGTCCAATGGCGAGCAAGAGCCCGATGACCACGTCAGCATGGTGGAAGTACTCCCGCAATTGATTCCAATGCTCGCCCATCTTGAGTCCCACGTAGGCAAGCGCGTAACACCAGGGCACCGCCCCCACAAACGAAAAGAGTACGAACTTCTTCACGTCCATGCGCGAGATACCGGCCGGCAGAGAAATGAACGTCCGAACCACCGGTAAGAGACGGCTGATCAGCACCGCCGCATCACCGTGTTTCGTGAACCATCGGTCGGCCAGTTCCAAGTCATGCCGGGAAACCAGAAAGTATCGGCCGTAGCGTTCGACGAATGGCCGACCGCCCCAGACTCCTACGTAGTAGGCCACCAGCGAGCCGAGCACGTTGCCGACTGCGCCGGCGAGTGTCACACCCAGCATCGAGAACTGTCCCGTGGAAACGAGATAGCCGGAGAAGGGCATGATGATTTCGCTCGGCAATGGAATACAGGCGCTTTCGATCGCCATGGTGATCACGATACCCGTATAGCCGAAGGTCGAAATCGCGGCGATGACAAACCGGCCGAGCTGCTCTATCAACCACTCTATCATTGACGTCATGCCTGCGGCCTCCGGTGGGATCGGGCTTTAACCGGCGCCTTGCGCCCCAACAGTTTGGAGAGCGGCCCTTCCCACTGCTTGAAATGTTCGAGCACGTCATAATGGGTCGTGTCGAGATGGATCGGAGTCACGGACACCAGGTGCTGCTCCAACGCTTCGTGGTCGGCATCCTTGCGACGGCTCCATGACTGGCGCGTCCCGGCGATCCAGTAATACTTGCGCCCCCTCGGGTCGACCTTTTCAACGATGGGATTTTCAAAGCGGCGCCGGCTGAGGCAGGTGACCTTGACTCCTTTGACGGAGCGAAAGGGCACATTGGGGATGTTCACATTCAAAATGGTTTCGGCAGGCAAACCGTGCAACAGCACCTGGGCCGCCACCCGCGCCGCATAGCGCGCGCCCACCTCGAATCGAAATGTGTCCTCGCCCTCTTGGGAGACGGCCATGGACGGGATACCTAGAATCGTACCCTCCAGGGCCGCCGAGACGGTGCCGGAATACATCACGTCATCGCCGAGATTCACACCACGATTGATCCCGGACACGATCAGCGCCGGCCGCCCTGGCAATATCTTTGCCAGCGCCAAGTTGACACAGTCAACTGGAGTGCCGTTCACCATAAATACGCGTCGCTCCATAGAAGTAATGCGCAGAGGCTTGTGCAAAGTCACCGCATGCCCCACCGCCGTCCTCTCACGATCCGGCGCCACCACCCACACCTCGCCGAGTTCACGCAATGCGGCCGCGATGGCATGAATGCCCGGGGATGCAATCCCGTCATCATTGGTCACAAGGATTCGCGCGCGCGTCACAGCCTCTCCTTAATCTTCGACAATAGGATGTGTGAGGATGGGTGCCAGGCTGGGCAGGATCATCGAGAGGCGGGACGGGACGGCACTATGACAGAAGAAAACAGCCGTTCGATGCTATCACCGTTCTGCGGAGTCCTACCTCCGTCAAGACATCGTACCGATGGTCGGGGCGGCGGGATTTGAACCCACGACCCCTCGCACCCCAAGCGAGTGCGCTACCGGGCTGCGCTACGCCCCGACTTATTCGGTCTCGACATACTTGCGGTGGGGAATGATGTCCCCGCGCCATCTTCCAGGCTCAGGACGAATGGGAATCGATCATCCTGATGATCGCCTGCAGATCCCCTCGAACACGCTGCGCCAGTTCTTTTCGCGATCCACGCGTTTTCACCGTGGCTCGCCCACGACGAGCCCAGTAGCGCTTCACCCCAGCCAGCGTGTGCCCTTCGTCATAGAGCATTCGCTTAATCTCCAGCACCGTATCCACATCCTTCTGGACATAGAGCCGCTGGTTGCCACGGCTTTTCTTTGGTTTGAGGAAGCTGAACTCCGACTCCCAAAACCGCAAGACATACGCCGGCAATTTTGCGATCTTACTGACTTCACCGATCTTATAGAAAACCTTACTTCCCAGTCTGGGCTCATTCCCCATTGACCGAGCCTCATACTGCATGTGCTTGTGGCAAGATAGCGATTAAGAATTGACGTATTTTTTAAAGACCTGACTAGGCCGAAAGGTCACGACTCGACGGGGGGTGATCCCAATTTCTTCGCCGGTGCGTGGATTGCGTCCTTTGCGGGCCCCCTTGCTCCGCACGACAAAATTTCCGAAGCCTGCAATCTTGACTGCGTCCCCTTTTTGTAGCACTCCCTTCAGCAGATTGAGCACCAGCTCGACGATATCGGCTGCATCATTCTTGGACACTCCAACCTGCTTGAAAATTTCGTTCGCGATATCCGCCTTTCTCATGCCTTTCCCCCCGCCATCCACTAGAGTCGTTCCTTAGGAAGTGCTGCTTGGTGTCGAGCGTCCAAGACAAAGAATTTTCCCATAAGTTACGTGAGGTTATCTGCCCTGTCAAGGATTATGTGAGCATTAGGAGGCTGGAAGGGCCCTAGCGATCTGCCAGCAGCAATTTGTACTCAATGCTGTCCGCCAGCGCTTGCCAGCTGGCTTCCATGATGTTTTCCGACACGCCGACCGTGCCCCACTTGTCCTTGTGATCCCCCGACTCGATCAGGACCCGCACCTTGGACTCCGTGCCTTTGTTGGCGGACAAGACACGTACCTTGTAGTCCAGCAGTTTGACCTCGCGAAGTTGCGGATAGAATTTTTCCAATGCCTTTCGTAGCGCATGGTCGAGGGCATTCACCGGACCGGCGCCCACCGCCGCCGTGTGCTCGATCACCTCGCCGACCTTCACCATCACGGTCGCTTCGGAGAGCAACATGCCATGCTCTTGTTTCTTCTCGACGATGACCCGGAAACCCAGCAGCTGAAAGGAAGGACGATGACTCCCCATCGCCTTGCGCATGAGCAGCTCAAACGATCCTTCGGCCCCCTCGAATTGATACCCTTGGCTTTCGCGTTCTTTCAGCGTCTCAACCAACTCCTGTAGTTTCTCGTGGTTCTTGGCGAGGGAAATGCCATAGGCCTCGACCTTCTCCATGAGCCCGCTACGACCCGCATAGTCCGACACCAAGATCCGACGACGATTTCCGACTTCCGCCGGAACAATATGTTCATAGGTGGCCGCGTTCTTGAGCACCGCATGAATGTGCACCCCTCCTTTATGCGCAAACGCCGCGTCCCCGACGTAGGGCTGGCGCTTATTGGGCATGAGGTTGGCGATCTCGGTGACGAACCCCGACACATCCTTCAAGCGAGTGAGATTCTTCCCGAGGGCGGAACGCCGCATCTTCAATTGCAAATTCGGAATAATGGAACAGAGGTTCGCATTGCCACAGCGCTCGCCGATGCCGTTGATCGTGCCCTGCACCTGCAGAATTCCGGACTCCACCGCGACCAGCGAATTGGCCACGGCCATTTCACTGTCGTTATGCGCATGAATCCCCAACGGCACCGGACATTCCTGTTTGACGACCCGGCAAATCTCGCGGATTTCCCAGGGCATCGTCCCGCCGTTCGTATCGCAAAGAATCACTCGTTCCGCACCCCCTGCGATCGCCCGTCGGATCGTCTGCAGAGCATAGTCGGGATTCGCCTTATAGCCGTCGAAAAAATGTTCGGCATCGTAGAACACCCGTCGATCCTTGGAGCGAAGATAGTGGATCGAATCTTCGATCAGCTCCAGGTTCTTGGCGAGGGAAATACCGAGCGCGTCCGTGACTTGAAACGACCAACTCTTGCCGAACAACGTAATCGTACGCGTGCCGGACTCCAGCAATGCGTGAAGATTCTTGTCCTTTCGCACCGAGTTGCTGGCCTTCCGGGTCGAACCGAAGGCCACAATGGTCGCATGCTGAAACGGGATGGTCTTGACCATCCGGAAAAATTCGATGTCTTTGGGATTGGCGCCAGGCCAGCCGCCCTCGATGAACTGCACGCCCAGTTCGTCGAGGTGGTGCGCAACACGGATCTTGTCCTCCACGGAAAAACTGACATCTTCCGCCTGAGCCCCGTCGCGCAAAGTTGTATCGTAGATTTCGAGTGCAGCGGCCTGGGCATTCGTGAGGGCCGGCACAGAAAGGGATTCCCGAACGGGCGCTCGACGAAGAGCTGACTTTCGATGTTTCATAGCCATGAGAGTAACAGGGACATGAGCGGACTGTCGAGGATCCGGCGGACCAGTGATCACCGCTAGCCAAGAGCAGGAGCCGAGACTCGGTCCAGGCCGAACTCCGTGTGAAGCGCCCGCATGGCCAGTTCCAGATACTTTTCTTCAATCACACAGGAAATTTTTATTTCCGAGGTGCTGATCATCATGATGTTCACACCCTCGCGTGACAGCACCTCGAACATGTTGGCCGCCACCCCGGAATGCGATCGCATACCGACACCGATAAGCGAGACCTTGGCGATGGATTCCGTCACCGCGACCGACCGAGCCCCGATCTCTTGGGACAGGCGCTGGACGAGGTCGACGGCGCTCCGCAAGTCCGGTTTTGGAACCGTGAACGAAATGTCGGTCATGGAGGCCTGGCTGACGTTTTGAATGATCATGTCGACCACGATATTCGCATGGGCCACCGCCCCGAACACCCGCGCGGCAATCCCGGGGCGATCCGGCACCCCGACGATCGTAATCTTGGCCTGATTGCGGTCCCCCGTCACTCCCGACACCATGACTCCTTCCATATCGGCATCTTCCCGTGTCACGAGCGTTCCCTTTCCTTCGTTGAAACTGGAATTGACCTCCACCGGCACGGCATATTTTGCCGCGAATTCGACCGAGCGACTCTGCAACACCTTGGCGCCGAGGCTCGCCATCTCCAGCATTTCCTCATAGGAGATCTTGTCCAACCGACGGGCCGCCGGCACAATGTTCGGATCGGCCGTATACACGCCATCGACATCCGTATAAATGACGCACCGATCGGCCTTCAACGCCGCCGCCAACGCAACCGCGGTCAAGTCGGACCCGCCTCGCCCCAACGTCGTGACATCCGAACGAGCATTAATGCCCTGGAATCCGGCCACCACTGGAACGATGCCCTCCGACAGCGCATCCTTGATGCGGTCGGCCGTCACGCGGGAAATTCTGGCTTTCGTATGGGCACTGTCGGTATGAATGCCGACTTGTCGACCCGTGAAGGAACGGGCATGCACGCCGCGACCTCGGAGTTCCATGGCGAGCAAGGCAATGGTGACCCGCTCGCCCGTCGAGAGCAACATATCCAGTTCACGTTCATCTGGAATGTCGGTCACCTCGTGGGCCAGCTTCAGAAGCCGATCCGTTTCCCCGCTCATTGCCGACAGCACGACGACGATCTGATATCCGTCCTTATGCGCCCGTTCGACTCGCTCGGCGACCCGATGAATCCGCTCGACGTTGCCGACGGAGGTTCCCCCATATTTTTGAACGATGAGCGCCACAACCCTACGCCCCGCGTGGAAATAATCGCGTCATGAGTTTGGTCGCATCACGTGGGGCAGTCCCTGCTATGTGCTCTTCCTGCTCATGGAACCGTTTCGCAGCGCCGGATTGCGACTGACCGGCACTGTCACAGAGCGCATACAGGATCGGCGGAACCGTGCGAGCCTGACTGCTCGCCAAGCCGGGATCACAAACCACGAGCAACCGGTAAGACGAGTGGGCGGCCAATGCCGTCAGAATCGGACCGACGACCTGAGCATCAAACTGCTCGATGGCTCGAACCTTCTCTTGAACGTCAGTCGCATGGAGCACATCATCCGAAAAACCGGCATGAAGATAGACCAAGTCCTTTTTCGACAACTCCCGCACTGCGGCCTCGACAGGCCCGATAACCTGCGTCGATTCGTCCCCAGGATCAATGGACGACTCAACCGCTTCCAGTCCCGCGCACAATCCAACCCCACGATGTACGTCGCTCGATGACACGACGGCACCCGTGATGCCGTAACGCTCCGGCAAGGGAGGCCAGAGAGCCGCGCGTCCCTGCCCCCATAACCACAGGCAATTGGCAGGCTTTAGGCCCTCTTGCTGGCGTTCCTCGTTCACCGGATGGTCACGTAAAATGAAGAAGGCTGCGTCCATGATTTTTCGCAAGACCTCGGCGCCATCACCGGCCGGCAACGCGTCCCCAATCGAACGACCCACCAGCTGCTGTGGGTCAAAACATGTCGCGCGGGATTTTCCGCCGACCCACACCATCAAATGCCGGTGTCCCGCGCCGGGGTAGAATTGGATGGACTCGGACCCCAGTTGCTCATTGACGGCCTCAAGAAGCTCCCGTGCTTGATCCGTCTCGATAAGCCCGGCGGTCGCATCCTCCATCACCACATGCGGCCCCAGCTTCTTGATCTCCGTCACAATATCCTTGCCGCCGGAAGGCCCCTCCCCTCGCACGGTCACCATCGTGCAGCGAAACACCACATCCTGATCGCCCACCGTTATGCCCAGACCCGCCGCTTCCAGCGGACCGGAGCCGGGGTAGTATTTTTTGGGGTCATAGCCCAACACGGCCACGCCGGTGACGTCGCTTCCGGCCGGTCCGCTATCGGACGGAAGACTCAGTAACCCAACCTCGCTGCTTTGGGCAATGCGATCCAGGTGAGGGGTGGCGGCCGACTCGAGAGGAGTCTTTCCACCGAGTTCCGGACATGGGATGTCGGCCATCCCGTCGGCATGCAGGATCAAATATTTCATGCGATGTTCCTGAGATAATCAGACATGAAGGAGGCGGGCCACATCGTCGCGAGTGGCTTTCACTGTCTTCGGCTGACGTGATATGCCAATGGCCGTATCGGCGTCCTTCAACCCATGGCCGGTCAATGTGCATACCACCGTGGCACCTTCTTTCAACATGCCGGCGTGACTTAATTTAATGACCCCGGCGACGGATGTCGCCGATGCCGGTTCACAGAACACGCCTTCCTCCCTGGCAACCATTGCATAGGCATGCAGGATCTCTTCATCCGTGACCATGTCGATCGCGCCGGACGATTCTTGCACGGCCGTCAGCGCCGACTGCCAGCTGGCCGGATTGCCGATCCTGATCGCTGTAGCCACGGTCTGTGGCTCTTCTATCACATGACCCAAGACAATAGGCGCGGCACCGGAGGCTTGAAACCCCATCATACGCGGCAGGCGCGTCGTTTGATTGGCCGCACGATACTCCCTATACCCGTTCCAATAGGCGGTGATATTACCCGCATTGCCTACGGGAAGTACATGCATAGAGGGCGCATCGCCCAGCTCGTCGCAAATCTCCATGGCCGCCGTCTTTTGACCCTCAATCCGGTAGGGGTTGATGGAGTTCACCAATTCAACGGGATACGTTGCCGACAGCTCCTTCACGATGGTCAAGGCCTGGTCGAAATTTCCCTCCACTTGAATGACCGTGGCTTGATGCATCATGGCCTGCGACAACTTGCCCAAAGCAATCTTTCCTGCAGGAATGAGCACATACACGGCAATCCCCGCTCGCGCCCCATAGGCAGCGGCCGAAGCCGACGTGTTCCCCGTAGAGGCACAGATCACCGCTCGCGCCCCACCCTCGAGCGCCTTCGAGATGGCCAGGGTCATGCCGCGGTCTTTGAAGGACCCCGTGGGATTCATACCCTCATACTTGAGATAGAGATCCACCCCCGGCGCAATTTTTTTTGCCAGCCGTGCCGCGCGGATCAACGGGGTATTGCCCTCGCCCAACGTGATAACGGGCGTCTGCGCCGTCACGGGGAGAAACTTCCGGTACTCTTCAATGATGCCGCGCCAGCGAGTCATGACATCCTTTTCGGCCAATCGATAGACCAGGTGGGACGCATCGGCTTCATTCATCCTGCCCTTCAACCCTGATCAGGGTCGTGGGCTCGGAAATATAGGGCATGGTATTGATGTCCCGGAGGGCATTCTGCATGTCTCGCTCTTTCGCCATATGCGTCATGATAACCACAGGCACCGTCTGCCCTTCTTTGCGGCCCTGCTGCAATACCGAAGAAATGCTGATCCCGTAACGGCCCAAAACTCCGGCAATCTGCGATAACACGCCGGGCCGGTCCAGTACCATGAAGCGAATATAGTAGAGGGAGGTGATTTCCTCCATCGGCCGCATTCGCAAGGGTCGTCGCTGGTCTTGCTGATAGGACGCCGGCGGGACACGGCCAGCGGCATTCTTGAGCAAATTGCGCGCAATCGACATAACATCGCTGGCGACGGCACTTCCAGTCGGCATCGATCCAGCGCCGCGTCCATACAGGACCACGTCTTCCACCGCATCGCCTACCAGTTGAATTGCATTGTAGACGCCCTCTACCTTGGCGATTTGAGACGCCGAGGGGACCATGGTGGGGTGTACACGCGCCTCGATCTCACCGCCAGAGTATTTGGCGATGGCCAGCAACTTAATCGTGAATCCAAATTCCTTCGCATAGGCGATATCAACCGGCGTCAGCCCGGCAATGCCTTCGGTGTAGATCTCTTTAAAGTTGACGGGTGTGCCATAGGCCAAACTGACCATGATCGACAGCTTATGCGCCGAATCGATTCCCGCGACATCAAAGGTGGGATCGGCTTCGGCATAGCCCGCCCGCTTCGCTTCCTCGAGCACCAAATCGAAACGCTGCCCTTCGCTGGTCATTCGGCTGAGGATATAATTCGAGGTGCCGTTGATAATGCCATAGATGGATTGGATATTGTTCGCGGCCAGCCCCTCCGTCAAGGCACGGATCACTGGGATTCCGCCACCCACACTGGCTTCGAACCCGAGATCGATCCCCTGACGAGATGCGGCGGCGAAAATCTCTTCGCCATGCACCGCCAATAAGGCCTTATTGGCCGTCACCACATGCTTGCCTCGCTGCACCGCATCCAAGATAACGCGCTTGGCAAGGTCATAACCCCCCATCAATTCAATCACAATATCGACGCGCGGATCTCCCAATACCTGCTGGATGTCCGTGGTCAACACTCCAGGTGGAATCGCAATGCCGCGGTCGCGAGTGATATCCAAATCCGCAATACCGACCAAGGTGATTGGAACACCCACCCGCCTTCGGATCAACTCGGCGTTGTCAATCAGGACCCGGGCCACACCAGTTCCCACCGTTCCGAACCCGATCAGCCCGACTCCGATCTCCGTTCTCATAACTCCTGATCGTCCATCTTCAAGACTTTTCGAATGCCACGCAGAGCCTGCCGCGTGCGATGCTCATTTTCCACCAACGCAAACCGCACGAACTCATCCCCACCTTCGCCGAATCCGATTCCCGGCGACACGGCCACTTTGGCTTCCTTCAGCAACAGTTTGGAAAACTCCAGTGAACCCATGTGGCGAAAGGGGTCCGGAATACGCGCCCAGACGAACATGGTCGCCCGCGGTAATCCCACCGACCAGCCGATGCGGTTGAGCCCGTTCACGAGCACATTGCGCCGATTTTGATACCGCTGCACGACCTCCTTGACGCAGTCTTGCGGTCCGTTCAACGCCACCGTACTGGCAATCTGGATCGGCTGAAAAATCCCATAGTCGAGATAACTCTTGATCTTGGCGAGCGCACCGATGACCTCGCGGTTGCCGACACAAAACCCCACCCGCCAGCCGGGCATGTTATAGGCCTTGGACAAAGTATAAAACTCCACTCCCACATCCTTCGCCTCCGGCACCTGCAGAAAACTCGGCGCTTTATAGCCGTCGAACGCAATGTCGGCATAGGCCAGATCGTGGACCACGATGACATCGTGTTCTTTGGCAAACGCAACGATCTTCTTAAAAAACTCCAAATCGACTACGGCCGTGGTGGGATTGTGAGGGAAATTGATCACCAAAATACGCGGCCGCGGTAAGGTCTGGCGGTAGACACGCAGAAGATCGTCGAAAAAATCGCTATCTTGCCGCAATTCAATCCCTCGGACCTCCCCGCCGGCGATAATAAAACTGTACATGTGGATGGGATAGGTCG
Organism: Nitrospira sp.; assembly: GCA_021323395.1. Lineage (GTDB taxonomy): Bacteria > Nitrospirota > Nitrospiria > Nitrospirales > Nitrospiraceae > Nitrospira_A. Next base: position 21,716 of record JAJONL010000008.1, on the reverse strand, counting down.
GCGTCGGCGTAAGCACGACATCGCCGGGACCGATCGTGGCCAGCGCCAGATGTGCGATGCCTTCCTTGGAGCCGATCGTCACGATCGCTTCGGTCTCAGGATCCAGCTGCACGTCATAGTTTCGTTTGTACCAACCGGTAATGGCGTGGCGGAGTTTGGTGATGCCGCGCGAAGCAGAATAGCGATGGTTTTTCGCCTTCTTGGAGGCTTCGATCAATTTGTCGACAATATGAGCGGGCGTCGGCTGGTCCGGATTTCCCATGCCGAAATCGATAATATCCTCGCCCCGCTGACGCGCCTCGAGCTTCAGGCTTTGAACCTGCGCAAATACGTATGGGGGGAGTCGTTTGATGCGGTAAAATCCGTCGCTGATCGCCATGAATCTGTCAGACTCCTACAGGCGCCCTCTGCTGAACAGGTTGGTTCGCCCTGCCTCCGAAAGGGGCGTATTTTAATGGAGGCCTCAATGTGAGTCAATTTCACAAGGAGTCTATTGGGTTGGAATCGAACGGCGCCTCTGACTGGGCAACTCGTCACTGGATGAGCCGGAGCGAGGTCGTCCTTGCTCCTTCCTGTCTCATTCTGATAATAATGCCTCACGAACATCAGAATTGTCTATGAATTTCGACCAGTTCCGAAACCTTTCTGCATCACCGATGCACACTCGGGAGGCGTGATGGCTCGTCTGGGCGTCAATATTGATCATGTGGCGACACTCCGTCAATCGCGCGGCGGCACTGATCCCGATCCACTCACGGCCGCGATTCTCGTCGAACTGGCCGGCGCCGATGGATTGGTCGTGCATCTGCGGGAAGATCGCCGCCATATTCAAGACCGGGATCTCGTCATGCTGCGCGAAATCGTTCGAACCAAATTAGATCTAGAAATGGCCGCGGACGACGCCATGGCCAAGATCGCCTTGAGCGTCAAACCGGACCTCGTCACCCTGGTCCCGGAACGGCGGCAAGAGCTGACCACCGAAGGCGGCCTCGACGTCGCGAACCACCGCGACCGAATTCAAAAGATCGTGGATTTGCTGCGTGATGGCGGAATTCCGAGCAGTCTGTTCGTGGAACCGAGTCTGGACCAAATCAGGGCCGCTCATAAAATCGGGGCGGCCTATGTCGAGTTACATACCGGCCGATACTCAAATGCCAAACGTTCCAAGGAAGAAGACGAGGAATTCGAGGCGATCACCCAGGCGGCCAAGCTAGCCTATAAGCTCGGCCTCGGTGTCAATGCCGGCCATGGGTTGAATTACAAGAATGTGAAACGTCTCGCCCGCCTGCCGGAGATCGTGGAATTCAATATCGGACACAGCATCATTGCTCGTTCCGTCATGGTTGGACTGGTTCAAGCCGTTCGCGAAATGAGGGAACTCGTAGCCTGACATGAGGCATCGTCGCAGTAGGTCCTAAACGCCCCGTGGGTCGCTGACACACCATGATCCCTATTGTGACCGCCGACCAGATGCGAACTCTCGACCACCGCACGATCACGGATGCGCATGTCCCCTCCCTCACCCTCATGGAACGCGCCGGCGCCGGCGTTATCCCCCATCTGGAAACACGGTACGGACCCCTTGCCGGAAAATCGATCGCCATCGTCTGCGGCAAAGGAAACAATGGTGGGGATGGATTCGTCATCGGACGATTATTACGCCGTAAAAAAGCTCGCGTGCAGATCCTTCTTCTCGCGTCTCCTGCCGAACTCAGTCGCGACGCCCGGACGATGCACCAGCGTTTTCAACGGGTGGCCGGGCAATCGGCGGTCAGACGCCCCGGGTGCCCCGACGAAATACGGCAACGACTCGCAACCAGCGACATCATTGTCGATGCCATTGTGGGAACTGGGCTGTCGACCTCCATCACCGGGCTCTACCTCGAGGCGATTCTGTCGATCAATGCCGCTGCCCGCCCGACCGTCGCGATAGACCTCCCATCCGGCCTCCATGCAGATACGGGTCATGCATTAGGGGCCGCGGTGCGAGCCGATCTCACCGTGACGGTCGGACTGCCGAAAGTCGGGCTGTACCTCGGCGCCGGCATCGATTGCTCCGGCGAGGTTCGGTTGGTCGATATTGGAATTCCCGACGAATATGTTGAAGCCCTCGGCAGCCGCCTGTGGCTTCTGACGGCCGCAGCGGCTTCCGCCACACTGCCTGTGCGACGACCTTCCTCTCACAAGGGAACCTATGGCCATGTCGGCATTATCGCCGGCTCGGTCGGCAAGACAGGCGCAGCAGCCATGGCCGCGCTGGCAGCCCTCCGCATCGGAGCCGGCCTGGTCACAGTCGCCGTACCGTCGAGTGTCAACGATGTATTGGAGGCCAAGCTACTTGAGGTTATGACGCTTCCGATGCCGGAGACCAAGTCCCGCACCTTTGCCCGCTCCGGGCTGGAGCGCCTCCTTGCCTTCGCCTCTGCTCGTGATGCCGTGGTGGTCGGCCCCGGCCTGACCACCCATCCGGAGACCGTCGATCTCGTACAGGAGTTCGTCAAACGCATCGACAAGCCCTGTGTGTTGGATGCCGACGCGTTGAATGCCTTGGCAGGAAAAGCCTCACTACTGACCGAGTGTAAGAAGCCGCCGATCATCACCCCACATCCGGGAGAAATGGCCCGACTCGAAACCGAAGCGACCACGCAGTCCGTCAACCAGGATCGTCTCGGCACGGCTACGCGTTTTGCGCGCGAGCGAGGTGTCTTTGTGATCCTCAAAGGGGCGCGCACGGTCATTGCCAGGCCGGATGGGTTGGCAGCCATTTGTCCGACCGGCAATCCGGGAATGGCCACGGCCGGCACCGGTGACGTCTTAACAGGCATGGTCGGCGGACTGCTCGCGCAAGGGCTTTCTCCTTGGGACGCCGCCTGTACCGCCACCTACATTCACGGCGTGGCAGGCGATCTGGCGGCGGCCCGCCAGGGACAGGCGAGCATGCTGGCACGTGATCTGATTCGACAGATTCCCCATGCGCTCACACCGACCCTCCACGCGTAAGTCGCCTGCGGCATCATCCCCGTCTTCCGGGAAGAGGACTGTGAAAACACATCCTGGCGCCAAGCCGTGGCGCCTCATCTTGCGATCCCCGCGCCAGACGCACCGCCTAGGACGGTGCGTCGGCCAACTTTTACAGGGAGGCGAGGTCCTGGCCTTGTATGGAGAACTGGGAACGGGAAAAACCTCGCTGGTCAGGGGCATCGCCGACGGCCTAGGCGCTGAACCGACGGCGGTGAGCAGCCCGACATTTACGTTGATCCACGAGTACCACGGACGGCTCCGTCTCATTCACACCGATTTGTATCGCCTGAGCGCATCGCAGCTCGAAGACACCGGACTCGACGACTACTTAAACGGCCGCACTGTCACCGCGATTGAGTGGGCTGATCGCTGGGGATCTGGGCTGCCATCGGACCGCCTGGACATCCATTTATCTCACCGTCTTCCCAGCGCACGTCGAGTCGTATTGACGGCCAGCGGACCCTCTGCCTGCCGTTTGGTGCAGCGCCTTCGCCATCTTTTGTCAACGCGCCGTCACACTGGAGAGCCTCAGCCAACCGGTGTACAATTGCCCCGGTCAAGGAGGATTTCGCTGTGATTCGGTTGATATTGGTGGGGACGCTGCTCCTGCTGGCGTTGTCGTTTTTCCTGCAGAATCAAGAGCAAGAAGTCACGCTGCGATATTTCTTCGGCCTTCGATCCGCATCGATCCTGATCTACAAGCCGATCCTCGCCTCGTTTGGAGTCGGCCTGCTTGTCTCAGGCATTCTGCTGTTCCCTGCCTGGGTGCGGGGACGAATCGAATTGCGTCGAAAAACCAAGGCTCTCCAAGAAGCCGAGGTGGATTTGGAACGGCTCCGACAAGCTCTGGATAAGGCCGCGCGACGTGGGGGACCGGCCGGAGTCACGAGTGCTGAGGGAGAACCTTCCGATGGGTGACGACGGTACGCCGTTGATGCGCCAATATCGCGAGGTCAAGCAAGCCTATCGCGATGCCATCATTTTTTTTCGTGTAGGCGACTTCTATGAAATGTTTCAGGAGGATGCCGTTGAGGCGTCGAAACTCCTGTCGATTGCCCTGACCTCCAGAGATAAATCCAGCCACACTCCGGTTCCCTTATGCGGCGTTCCATACCATGCCGCCACCAATTACATCGCGAAACTCCTCCGTGCGGGCAGAACCGTGGCTCTCTGCGAACAGGTCGAGGACCCCAAACTCGCTAAAGGCCTCGTGCGTCGCGAGGTGGTCAGGCTCTATACGCCAGGCACGCTCATCGACAGCGAATTCCTTCCCTCCAGCGAGTCGAACGTACTGGCGGCAGTGGCGACCCGCCTCCGCGCCGGGGGAACGGGACGTAAGGAATTGTCATTCGGTTTGGCCACGCTTGACCTCTCCACAGGAGAGTATTGGGTCGGTGAATTTCATGGTCTGCAGGCACAGAGCGCTCTCCTGGACGAGCTCACAAGGCTCGAACCGAAAGAATTATTGTATGCAGAGGGCCTCGTCCCGGAAGAGCAGCATTGGATGGCCGAGTTGAACGGCCTGCGATGCTGCGCCCAACCCGCCGTCTGGTTCGATCTGGAGCAAGGGCGGACCAGGCTGCAAGAGCAGTTTCATGTCCATTCGCTGGAAGCCTTCGGGTGTCACACGCTCCACTTGGCAATCCAGGCCGGAGCAGCGGTGCTGCGGTATACAAGGGAAACACAACCCTCTGCCTCACTCGATCATATTCGGCAGATACGCGTCAGACGTCCTCATGACGCCATGCACCTGGATGCGGCCACCATTCGCAACTTGGAACTCGTCAAACCTGCCGGTCGGATCGAGGAGTCGGCTGGCCCCTCGCCCCATACTCTGCTGGGCGTCCTCGACCGAACCGTCACCGCCATGGGCAGCCGGCTGCTCCGCGAATGGCTGTTGCGTCCGTTAGTGACTTGCGAAGCGATCGATGCCAGGCTCACGGCGGTCGACGAGCTCAACGCTCAATTGGACGCCCGGGTGCACCTCCGGTCAGCCCTGCGAACCGTGCAAGATATTTCGCGCCTCTGCAGCCGCATTTCGCTCGGCGTGGCCCATCCGCGGGACCTGCTGGCGCTGAAACTCTCCCTCTCCTCTCTCCCGGCGATCCACACAGGCTTGGCTGCGCTTTCTGCCCCCCTTCTGACTGGTCTGTCGACAGCCTGGGACAATGCCCAGGATCTCTACGAACTCATCGAACGGGCTCTGGTGCCAGAGGCGCCCGTGTCGGTTCGCGACGGCGGCATCCTGAAAGATGGGTATCATGCGGAGGTTGACGAGCTTCGTAAAGCGAGCCGCGAAGGCAAAGGCTGGATTGCCGGGCTGGAAGCGAAGGAACGGGCCCGCACCGGCGTCGAATCACTCAAGATCCGCTACAATCAAGTCTTTGGATATTACATCGAACTCACAAAAACGAATCTCGGAAAGGTTCCGCCCGACTATATCCGCAAACAAACGCTGGCCAATGCCGAACGTTTCATGACCGCCGAATTAAAAGACCTCGAAGAACGGGTGACAGGCGCAGATGCTAAATTGATGGCCCTAGAGCAAACTCTTTTCGAAGGACTCCGCATTCGATTGGCCGGAGAGACGGCTCGGCTCCAGGAGGTCAGCCGGCGGGTGGCCATTCTGGATGCGCTCGCCGCCCTCGCGGAAACCGCCGCTCTCAATCGATACGTCCGACCGACCGTCGAGGAAAGCGGAAACCTTCGCCTTGTGCAAGGTCGACATCCCGTGGTGGAGCGCCTCGATCTGGCAGGCGGGTTTGTCCCGAACGATACCGATTTGGACCTTGCCACCAGTCGTCTTCACATTTTAACCGGTCCCAACATGGCCGGAAAAAGTACTTATCTGCGGCAGGTCGCACTCATTACGTTGATGGCCCAGATGGGCAGTTTTGTCCCTGCCAAGGAAGCGAAGATCGGGGTAGTCGATCGCATCTTCACGCGTGTGGGAGCATCTGACAACCTTGCCGGTGGCCAGAGCACCTTCATGGTGGAGATGACCGAGACGGCACACATCCTTAACTGCGCGACAGCCCACAGTTTGATTCTCTTGGACGAAATCGGGCGCGGGACGAGCACTTATGACGGATTGAGCATTGCCTGGGCGATCGCAGAATATATCCAGGATCCTCGCCGGCTCGGTGCGCGCACACTCTTCGCCACGCACTATCACGAGATGACTCAACTCGAAGAACTGCGGGAGGGCATTACAAACTACTGCGTTGCGGTGCAGGAGAAGAACGGTGAGGTCCTGTTTTTACGCAAGATCATTCCAGGCGGCGCCGATCGCAGTTACGGCATCCATGTGGCGCAGCTGGCAGGTCTTCCCGACGTGGTCATAGATCGCGCCAAGGCTGTCCTGGTTCAACTGGAATCCTCCTCGTCCTCTTCACGCTCCGTTGCCCATTCCCAGCAATCACTCGAATTCGACACCACACTGCCGGCACCACATCCCATGCTCGAGGAGGTTCGACAGATGGATCTCTTCTCAATGACTCCCCTGGATGCCCTCAATCGATTGGCCGCCCTTCAGCAACGGCTATTGAGCGAATAGGCACCGCATCGAGTGGTCACATCACAGTAGTTCGACAAAGAAAAAGGCGGCACCCCTGTCGGAGCGCCGCCTTCTCTCTTCAAGCCTATGGGTTGCCAGAAATTAGTGCTTCCCACCACCTCGATTGTACTGCGCCGTCCAAGGAATCAAGTTGGCAAGGGGCTTGCCGTCAGGCAACAGCACATCGTATTGCATCAACACTGAGTCGCCACCCTTCGGAGACGTATTCAGACCCGTCTTGGCCGTGGCACAAGGGGCATCTACTTCCGTCTTGCCTTCACAGTCTTTCAGACGAAGGGCGGAAATGCTCTTTGGCTTACCCATTTCACCGGCATTGTCATTGAGTTTCTTCACGGAGGTGATCACCCGGTGATTCTGCTCCGTTTCCTGCGCGACGAATTCCACCAGAGTGGTCGGAGAGCCTGGGGGAACTTCTTTGGCTGCAGCCGGTCCCGCATGAGGGCGCGCCATGGACTTCAACTGCTCCCACACGTTCTTATCCGCAGGGTAGAACTTGAGATTCTTGCCTGGGTGAATTTTCTGCCAAAACAAACCGCTCTCCGCGTTGCCGCCGAACACAGCAATGTTAAGCCACACTGCTTCGTCATATGGGTCCAAAATGATGACACGACCTTGGAGCGTTGTGGGCTTGCTCAGATCTCCCCACTCAAATCGCTCTTGGAATGCCTCAATGGCCAGTGCAGTGGAGGAAAACCCCACTACAAGAGCCACGGCAGCCATGAAGGACCACCCCTGCTTTTGAAGCTTCATAATCACATCCTCCTTAAAGAAGACAAAAGACTCTAAAGAATGTCGCCTCGCGTATAAATTCTACTTCAAGAGCTTGAATCCGGTAATGGTGCGGCCATCAAGCGTCACTTCCATCGCAACCAGTTCCTGCGACGCCTTGATGATCTGGTCCATTAAATTCTTGTCCTTGACGGACAGGCGAACCGTGGTCGCCGCATGATACCAACCGGAGTAGGGATTATTTTTGTCCGTGCCGCCGGTATAACCCCAGGCGCAGCAAGTGAACAAGGGATCTGGAGGCTTGACATCCATCTGTGTCGAAGAGCGTCCACCGCCCTCACCGGAAGCCGGTTCGCCCGTGTTCCAGTACTGAATGCCGAAGAGAATTTCATTATCAGGATTGTCCGCCCACTGCGACCACACACGACCTTTCAAGGTGTTGGTGGTTTCACCCTTGAAGAGCTTTCCACTGCCTGTGGTTACTTCACTGACCCCGCCCCCTGCTGGAGCATCAGCCGCCACCGAAACTTGGGCAGCCAGTAAGCCGACGACGGAGGACACTGCAAGTGCGGCTAGAATTCCGACCCTATTCATAACCCTACCCTCCTTGGAAAAATGATGACTAGAGAAACTCTAAATCCCCGTATCCAAAAAAAGAGTTCAGAAAAAACAAAATTCAGAGAATGCGCTAGGAGGAGGAAGTGCGACCGACACCCCCTTTCTCTCTGCTTACCTTCCCCTGTAATGCAGCCGAAATAAATACAAGCTTTGGTAGTGAAAACGCGGCCATGGTACTGAAATCCTTGAAACGTGTCAAGAAATTGTTTTGCCGATTTTTTACTGCCATCGCCGCGACGAAACGATTAGGTTATCAAATAGTTATCCGTTTTCAGTCTAGGGTCACACCCACATAGTGCATGAAGACGCCAAGGCCCCCTGTCGCTAGCTCGCGAATGACCGCAAACTGGTGGTGGGGATCGGCCCCAGTGCCGTAATTGAAAGGCAGCGCTGATCCAGTAAAGTTCGCCCCACCCGATAGACCTGCTCGGTGGTAACACGATCGATTTCCGTTGTCATCTGTTCGAGCGAAACGTGACAACCTTGCGTCAATTCATCTTTCGCGAGCTTGCTCATGCGGCTATGCGAACTCTCCAAGCTGAGCATCAAGCTGCCTTTCATTTGGTTTTTGACTCGCGCGAGATCCTTCGCATCGATCCCCTGCGTGCGAAGCTTCTTAAGCTCCCGACATACTACTTCGACAACACGCTGAATTTCTTTTGGCCTCGTCCCCGCGTAGACGGTGATCATGCCGCCGTCCGAATAGGTGGAGAGAAAGGAATAGATCGAGTACACAAGGCCTCGTTTCTCTCGTACTTCTTGAAAAAGCCGCGAACTGACGCTTCCCCCCAATACGCCGTTCAGCGCATGGGCAGCATAACGATCCTTGTGACCGGCGGCTAATCCTTGAAGCCCCAAACAGAGATGCACCTGTTCGAGCGTTTTGCGCTTCACCAGGACACCGCCGCTGACTTCAGGCGGCCGGCGAGCCGAGACGATGGGAGTTCCTTTGTGCGAGCTGGAGAAATACCGAGCCAGCAATTGTTCCAAACGTTTCCATGTGAAGTTGCCCGCCACCGCGACTACCGTGCGCTCCGGATCATAATGTGACCCGACATACGCAAGTAAATCGTTCCTCCCGAGCGCCTGAATCCTTGGGGCTTGACCCAGAATCGGCCTCCCTAACGGATGGCTCCCGAGGGTGTGCTTCATGTGAAGTTCCTGAACCAGATCCTCTGGATCGTCTTGAACCATGCGGATCTCTTCGAGCACCACCTGCTTTTCTTTCTCGACCTCCTTCGATTCGAATCGAGAACGATAGAAGAGGTCTGAAAGCAGCTCCAAGGCGGCATCCAACTGCTGATCGAGCACCTTCACATAAAACGTCGTCGTTTCACGAGTGGTGAACGCGTTCATTTCCCCGCCCAAGGCGTCGATCTCACGAGAAATCTGTGGCGCTGACCGGCTTCGCGTCCCCTTGAAGAACATGTGTTCGAGGAAGTGAGAAAGCCCTTCCTCCCCACGCCGTTCGTCGCGAGACCCGACGTTTACCCAGATCCCGATCGTGACGGACTTCAACGTGGGAATCAATTCGGCCACCACCCGCAGCCTATTATCGAGAACGATTTTCCGATACACGATCGATTATCCTGCCGGAGTAGGCTCGGTGGCAGGAGAACCGGCTGGTGCCGGCATCGCTTCCTTCCGGCTCAGACGAATCTTCCCTTGTTTGTCGATTTCCAACACCTTCACCATGACCACGTCGCCTTCGGACACTTCGTCTGTCACTGCTTTGACCCGATGATGAGCCAACTGAGAGATATGCACGAGCCCGTCAGTGCCTGGGAGGACTTCGACGAAGGCGCCGAAATCCATGATCTTCCGAACAGTGCCCCGATAAATCTTGCCGACTTCCACTTCCTCGGTCAGGCGCTTGATCATCTCGATGGCCTTCTGGGCCGAGGCTTCGTCCGAAGAGGCGATCGTGACATCTCCGGTATCTTCCACGTTGATCTTCACGCCGGTCTCCGCGATGATGCTACGAATCATTTTCCCGCCCGGTCCGATCACGTCGCGAATCTTGTCCTGTTTGATTTTCAATGGAAATATCCTCGGCGCGAAGGCGGACAGCTTGGTCCTGGGCGTATTCAACGCCTGGGCCATGCGCTCCAGAATATGCAGTCGACCAGCCTTGGCCTGCGCCAAAGCTTCCCGCATCAATGCCGATGTAATCCCGCCGATCTTGATGTCCATTTGAAGCGCGGTGACACCATTCTTCGTCCCCGTCACCTTGAAATCCATGTCGCCAAGATGGTCTTCCAGTCCGAGAATATCGGAGAGAACCAAGACCTGGTCCCCTTCCTTGATCAATCCCATGGCAATGCCCGCCACCGGTTCTTTGATCGGTACTCCTGCATCCAGCAACGCCAATGTCCCGCCACAGACCGTGGCCATGGAGGACGAGCCGTTCGATTCCAGAATTTCAGACACAAGCCTCAGCGTGTATGGAAATTTATCTTTGGTGGGGATAACAGATTTCAACGCCCGCTCCGCAAGAGCCCCATGCCCGACTTCGCGCCTGCCCGGCGACCGAAGTGGCCGCGCTTCGCCGACACTGAAGGGCGGGAAATTATAATGCAGCATGAAGGTGCGCATGTACTCACCCTCCAAGGCATCGATGCGTTGCTCATCATCCGTCGTGCCAAGCGTCACCACTGCCAAGCTCTGCGTCTCACCACGCGTGAAGACAGCGGATCCGTGCGCCCTTGGCAGCACGCCCACTTCACAGGTGATGGGACGAATGTCCGCCGGGCCACGGCCATCGGCGCGCACCCGCTTCTCCAGAATCATGTTCCGAACTTCCGTATATTCCAGACCGTGGAAGATGATTTTTACATGGCGGGTTCGATTCGCATCGTCGCTCTTGAGCTTCTCAATCGTCTCCGCCAAGACCTGGTCCAATCGCTCCTGCCGCGCGCTCTTGTTAGGAATGAGGATCGCGTCGCGAATGGGACCGGCCACCAAGCCGCGCACCTGTGTCGTCAATGCCGCATCGATCGCCTCCTCCGTCACGACTCGCTTCGGCTTGCCGACTAGGCCGCGCAGCTCCTCGATCTTCGCCACGATTTTTTTGATTTCGCTGTGCGCCAATTCGATGGCTTCCAACATGGTGGCTTCAGGCAATTCATTGGCCCCGGCTTCCACCATCATCACCGCATCCGCGGTTCCCGCTACCACGAGATGGAGATCGCTCGTCTCCAAGATCTCCAGATCCGGATTCACCACGAACTGCCCGTTAACACGGCCGATCTTGACGCCTGCAATCGGACCGTTGAACGGAATCGACGAGATCGCGAGTGCCGCAGAGGCCGCGATGATGGCGATGACGTCGGACACACCGGTCTTGTCGGCAGACAATACCGATGTGATGACCTGGGTTTCGAAATAATACCCTTCTGGAAACAGGGGCCGGAGCGGCCGATCGATCAGTCGGCTCGTGAGCACTTCCCGTTCAGACGGACGCCCCTCACGCTTGAAATAGCCGCCGGGTATCTTGCCCGCCGCATAGGTCTTTTCCTGATAATCCACCGTCAACGGGAGAAAATCCACGCCGGGTTTGGCGGTTTGAGAGGCCACCGCGGTGGCCAATACCACGGTGTCGCCATACGTCGCCCAGATCGCGCCGTCTGCTTGTTTCGCGATACGACCGGTTTCCAGTGTCAACCGGCGGCCCGCAAGCTCAATGTCTACAGTATGCTTCATCTATGGTCTCCTTCAGTTAAGTCCCACAGATGCCCACAGAGATAGGCTCAACCAAAATGCCGACTTGGTCGGATCCACACCCTTCTCGTCCATTCACATGAACGAAATGAGCCCATGTCAGTGTTCACCTGCGAGGATAATAGCCGACCGCCGCCGAACCAGCGGCGGCCGACTCGTTCACACGGCTATTTACGAATGCCCAGGCGCTCCAAGATCGCACGATACCGCGCTTCATCGATATGACGAAGGTAATCCAACAGACGCCGCCGTCGGCCGACCAACGTCAACAAGCCGCGGCGCGAATGATGATCCTTCTTGTGCAGCTTGAAATGCTCCGTCAAATAGGTAATCCGGTTCGTCAGAATGGCGATTTGTACTTCTGGAGAGCCGGTGTCCTTCTCATGCTGCTGAAAGCTCTTCACCAGTTCTGTTTTCACTTCTTTCACGAGTGCCATACATCTCTACTCCTCTATTGAATTCGCGATATTACCGCCCTGTGATACTTCCGCAACCAAGACTTTCGAAACCGCAATCGGCTGTTCGCCCAGACCATGCATGCGGAGATCCATTCCCACGGGCAATGTCCCGATGGCCAGCAGGCGTCCCGATTCCTCCTTGATACGAATGGCTCGATTCGATCCACTTCCGACGGCGGTCGGCCATCCATCCCATGCCAGAACATCGGAAGGGAAAACCGGCATGCCATGCAACACGCGCTGAGCCGTCCCAACGCTCACTCTACAGGCAGGGAGTTCAACCAACGCTTCGTCCAATGTGAGCATCGATGCGGCAAGCGTGCCCTCCTTCAAACGCGACTCCACCTCCTCGACGGTCAATGACTGCTCGATCATCAGCGGTCCCACACGCTCGCGAACCAATGTCGACAGATGGCCACCGACTCCCAATTTGTCGCCGATATCCGCGCAGAGGGTCCGAATATAAGTTCCCTTCGAGCAGGTCACCCGCAATGTCACATCGGGAAGCCGCATGCCGACTATGTCGAGATGGAACACGGTCACTTCGCGCGCTTGGCGCTCGACGTCGCGGCCGGCCCGTGCGGATTTGTACAACGGAACACCATCGACCTTGAGTGCCGAGTACATAGGGGGGACTTGATGAATGCGTCCCTCAAACCTTCTCGCGACTTCCCGGACATGCGCTTCCGTCAGTAAATCAATCGACGACCGCTGGAGAGTAGCTCCTGTCGCATCTTGCGTGTCAGTGGTTTCCCCCAGCCGCAAACCCGCGAGATAGGTCTTATCCCATGCCAGCAAATACTCGGCAATGCGAGTCCCGCGCCCCACGAGTAACGGCAAGACGCCGGTCGCCGAGGGGTCCAGCGTGCCGGCATGGCCCAGCTTCATGCCGCGCAACTTCCCCCGAAGCCGAGCCACCACATCATGCGAAGTCCACCCCCCTTCCTTGCGGACATTCAGCACCCCGTCTCGAAGGACAGCGGCCGCTTCAGGCTCTTTCGTGGCGATCAAGGACATCGATCAGGCGTCGCTACGGGTGGATTCATCCGCTGTCCCTGCTTGAGCTTGGTCACGATGCAGGCCGTCCAACAGTTCCAAGACACGATCAGCTCTTGGGCCGCTTACATCCTTTACAAACATCAATTCCGGCAAATACCGCAATGCCAGCCGGCGGCCCAACTCAGCCCGCACAAAACCGCTCGCCTTGGCTAATCCGTCGAACACATGCCGCTCACCATCATTCTGCTCCATGGTCGTGACATAGACGCGTGCGATACGCAGATCCTTAGTCAACTCCACGTCGGTCACCGTCACCGTGCGCACCCGCGGATCCTTGATTTTTCGCATCAGGATGTCCGCGACTTCCATACGAATCTGATCCGCCACGCGATCGGCTCGGCTGTACGTCGATTTGGTCATGACATCGCCTTCACCGGCTGCTGAAAAAGTCCGCCAGCTTTGTTCTCGGATCACTCAGAAGCTCATAGGGCGCAGAGTACGCATCGCCGCTTCAACCCGCTGCGGCCCCGCTGGACGGCCTTTTGGAACAGCCTGTTACAGCAACTCAATATGCGAACGCACCAATTGAATCGTGGGCACTGCCCGAATGAGATTGACCGCTTGATCCAGCACTTGGTTCACATGCGCCGCTTCGTTCGCCACGCAGGCCAGACCGAGAATCGACTTTTGCCACAAATCCTGCTCTCCCACCTCGGCAACCGAAACATTGAACTTCTCCCGCACTCGACTTTTGATACTCTGCAGCACCCGGCGCTTATCCTTCAATGACTGGCCGTCGGGGATGAACAGTTCCACCGTGCAGAGCCCAACGGTCATGCGCGATGACTTTGGGGAGACGCGCCTCGGTTGACCGGTTCAAGTTTGGCGGCAACTTTATCGAAGACATAGGCTTCGATAATGTCTCCGGATTTGAGGTCATTGAAATTCTCGACCGTAATGCCGCACTCATAACCCTGCTGCACTTCCCGCACATCATCCTTGAACCGTCGGAGCGATCCGAGCTTGCCTTCGTACACCACCACGTTATCTCGAATGACCCGCACCCCGACACTGCTCCGCGACATGGTCCCGTCCACCACGTAACAACCAGCCACCAGGCCGGCTTTTGGGATCGTGAACATCTGCCGGACCTCCGCTCGGCCAAGCACGCGCTCCTTGAGCATCGGCTCAAGCAACCCTTCCATAGCGGCGCGGATATCGTTCAACGCATCGTAGATAATGCTATACAGGCGCACATCGACGCCTTCGCGTTCAGCCAGCGCAGTCGCCTTCGGCTCCGGACGGATATTAAAACCGATGACGATCGCCTTCGAAGCCGCCGCCAAGAGAATATCGGTTTCGGTAATGCCCCCCACTCCGCTATGCATCACGCGCAACTTCACGGCTCCGACCGGCATCTTGTCCACCGCGGAAGCCAAGGCCTCGGCCGAACCCTGCACATCCGCCTTGATGACGATGGGCAACTCTTTGACGTTGCCTTCTTGAATCTTGGCAAACAAATCGTCCAGGCTGATTTTTGCCGGCCCCGCCAGATCCGCGGCGCGCTGCTTCGTGGCGCGCTCCTGCGCAATCTCGCGCGCGACGCGTTCGTCCTTCACAATGGTGAATGGATCGCCGGCACCAGGCACACCCGGCAGCCCAATGACTTCGACCGGAACCGACGGCCCCGCCTCGGAGGTTTTCCTCCCCGTATCCGTGACCAACGCCCTGACACGTCCACTGAAGGTTCCCACCACAAACGCGTCTCCGACGTGCAGGGTGCCGCTCTGCACCAACACCGTCGCCACCGGCCCTCGGCCACGATCCAACTTCGCTTCAATCACCAGCCCCTTGGCCATACGTGAGGGGTCGGCCTTCAACTCCAGCACCTCAGCCTGCAGCAGTACCATTTCAAGAAGTTGGTCGAGACCCGTCCGCTGCTTGGCCGACACTTCAACCATGATGGTGTCGCCACCCCAAGGCTCCGGGATCAATCCATGCTCGGTCAAGGCATTCTTCACACGATCGACATTGGATCCAGGCTTGTCGACTTTATTGATGGCCACAATGAGTGGGACACCGGCGGCCTTCGCATGATGTATGGCCTCCACCGTCTGAGGCATGACGCCGTCATCGGCGGCGACGACCAGGATGACGATGTCCGTCGCCTTCGCCCCTCGGGCGCGCATCGCCGTGAAGGCTTCGTGGCCCGGCGTATCGAGAAAGGTCACTTGCTTGCCACGAACGCCAACGATGTAGGCGCCGATATGCTGAGTGATGCCTCCAGCCTCACCCTCCGCGACCTTCGTTTCCCGAATGGCATCAAGCAAGGAGGTTTTCCCATGATCGACGTGTCCCATGATCGTGACCACCGGAGGCCGCAACACGGCATGCTCCTCGCCCATTGATTGCGCCGCCTCTTCCAGCAATTCTTCGCCGGCCTTTTCCGTCGATACCTCCACTCTGGTGCCGTATTCTTCAGCAATGAGGGAGGCAGCTTCGAGATTGATCGACTGATTGAACGTCACCATCTGCCCCATTTCCATCAGCTTCCTGACAATATCTGCGGGGCGCTGACCGATGAGTTCCGCGAATTCTTTGACGCTCACTCCTGCGCTTAGTTTCACGCTTTTCTTTCTTGGCTTAGTGACCTCCGTTGGCGAGGCATGGTGAATGTGCTTGGACCGATCTTCCCGGCGCTGCACCGGAATCGCCCGCAGGTCTCCCCATCGAGTGGCGTCGTTCTTGAACTTCGCTTCGTCTTCCTCTCGGGTTCTTGGCGCCTTCTTGGCCTTCTTCAACTTCTCTCGCGCAGCCGCTTCACTCTCCAGCGCTTCAGTCGCCGCACTCTTCTTTTTCGCGAGCGTATCAAGCGAAGGAACGGTGGGGAGCGCCTGAACGGACTTGACGGATGGCTCAGCGGGAGCGGCCAGGACGGGCTGCGTCAGCGCCTCCTCGGATGCAGCCGCCGGCGCAACAATAACTATGTCTCCATGCCCGACAGCGGTGCTACCGGGGGGCGCCTCAACTGCGGAAGCCCCAGCGGGTGGCGCCGCAGTAAAGGCCGCCTCTGCCGCGGCGAGGGGAGCGACCGCGTCTTCGGCGCCTTCTTCTCGTTTCTTCTTGATCAGAATCCGCTTCTTGTCCGGTTTCTGAGGCTCCTCCTGCATCACGGCATGCGCCCGCTCAAGCGAAGAACCGGAATCCTTTGATGCGCGGCCCCCCTTCTTTACATCGTGGCCGGCAGAGGCAGCTTGGCCGGATCGCGCCTTCGAACCGACCTTCTCCAGCACGATTCGGACGGAATCTTCATCCAAGGCGCTGCTGTGTGACGCCACAGGGATTCCGAGTCGTTTCAGTTCGGGAATCAACTCCCGATTTTCCATTCCCAGCTGCTTTGCCAATTCGTACACCCGCATACAGTACCGCTTAGCTCCACCTGCTTAGATAATTGCCATTCAGCCCGTGTAAATTGAGCCGAGTCAGTCCGCCTGCTGCGCCGCCGCCCGTGCCTCATCCTGCTGGCGCTGCGCCTCAGTCTCTTCCGCCAGGGCCGCCTTAATATCCCGATCCCGTTCGGCCTTTTCCTTCTCGTATTCGGTCGCGCTGATGATGTCGATCTTCCATCCGGTTAAACGCGCCGCCAGACGCACGTTTTGGCCGTTCTTCCCGATCGCGAGCGAGAGTTGCGAATCCGCCACGACGACCAATGCTGATTTCTTTTCCTCGTCAATTCCGACCTTCTCAATGGTAGCCGGATTCAACGCCTCCGCAATAAACACGCGCGGATCTTGCGTCCAGGTGATGATGTCGATCTTTTCACCGCGCAACTCGCGAACCACGGCCTGTACCCGCGACCCCTTGATGCCGACACAGGCCCCCACGGGGTCCACAGCCTTGTCCCTCGATGAGACGGCAATCTTCGTTCGATCACCAGGCTCACGCACGATTGATTTGATCTCGACGATCTTCTCTCCGACCTCCGGAACCTCCAACTCGAACATCTTGGCCACGAACTGCGGATGACTGCGCGAGAGAATAACCTGCACATCTTTTGGCGTGCGACGCACTTCCAAGAGCAAGGCCTTCACGCGATCACCTCGACGATAGGTTTCTCGCGGGATCTGCTCCTGAATGGGTAAAATGGCCTCGGTCTTCCCGAGGTCGACCAGGAAGTTTCGCCGTTCCATGCCGAGGATGATGCCGTTGACCAGGTCGCCTTGACGGGTTGAATATTCCTTCTGTACTGCTTCCCATTCAGCCTCTCGCACCTTCTGAAAAATGACCTGTTTCGCCGTTTGAGCAGCGATGCGGCCTAATTCGTCCATTTCGATCAGCGAGCCGATCTCATCGCCGACTTCCGCGCCTTCGTCGTAGAGACGCGCTTCTTTGAGAGAAATCTCGGCCTTCGGATTCGCCACCGTATCGACAATGATCTTTTTCGAGACGACGGAGATTTCGCCGGTTTTGCCGTCGATTTCCACTTGGATGTTTTCGGCTTGGCCGAATCGCTTTTTTGCCGCCGTTTGAAGCGCCGACTCGATCGCGCCAATGACCCTTGCCTTATCGATCCCCTTTTGACGACCGATTTCATCAATGACTGCGATCAACTCTCGGTTCATAACTCACACCTCATCGTTAACGCCCCACCCTGGCATTCTCTGCTACTTAGAAAATTCCACCTTCCGCCTCGCCAAGGCGATCTGGTCAAATTCAATCCGAATAGTTTCGGTCGCTTTTTTTTGTCGAAGCGCGAGCGTCACGGCTTCGTCCGTCACTTCCATCACCGTTCCGGCTACCCGCCATTGCGCCTGAATCGGCTCGCGCAATTTGAGCGTCACCGGCTGCCCCATCAAGCGTCGATAATCTTGCGGCCCCTTCAGGGGACGGTCCAGACCAGGCGATGAGACTTCCAGCGTGTAGGCATGAGGGAAAGGATCAATCACATCAAGCGCCGGACTCAACGACCGATGCGCCTGTTCACAGTCCGTCAGTGTGATTCCTCCCGGCTTGTCGATAAAAACCCGGATGACGGCTCTCGGGCCTTGGCCGACACAAACCGCTTCGACCAACTCCAGACCATGCGATTTGAGAATCGGAGCCGCAATTTCCTGCACCTGCAGGCTCAGCGACTCAGCGCGTTTCACTGAGGGCTTGCCAGCCGAAACTGCTCCCGCTTCACTCATAGAGAAAAGTTGCTCAAACAAAAAAGTGGGCCTGGGCCCACTTACAGCGCGGGAACAATACCATGCCATAATAGTGAAAGCAAGGGGCCCTTACCCAACCGATGTGTTCCACCGGGCAGACAAAAGGCGTGACACGGCGCCAGGCCTGCCGTCACCAATCATGCGTCCGTCGACGCGCACGACCGACAATATTTCGACCGTCGTGCCGGTCAGAAAGACTTCCGACGCGTCGAACAGGTCTGCGCGACTCACAAAATCCTCGGAAACGGGAAGGCCTTCTTTCCTAGCCATTTCCAACACAATCGCCCTCGTCACGCCGGACAGAATCCTGTTTCCTTCGGGAGCGGTCTGGATGCCACCGTTTCGCACCACCGCAACATTGCTCACAGATCCTTCGGTGACCAGATCTTCTCGAACTAGAATCGCTTCGAATGCCCCCGCTTCCTTGGCGCGCTGACGGGCCAACACATTCGCCAGGAGATTTACGCTCTTGATATCGCACCGTCCCCAGCGAATATCGTCGACAGTGATGGCGTTCACCCCGACCTGCCGCGTCGAAGCCTCGAACGGACGAAGCTCGCGAAAGGTCAGAACCGTGGTCGGCGCAAGGTCATGGGGGAAGGGATGATCGCGGGGAGCTTGACCGCGGGTGACTTGCAAATAGATCTTGGTGTCAGGGTATTGGCTGAGCCGAAGGCCTTCATGAATCAATGAAATCCATTGGGCTGGGGCATGTCCGGTTGAAAGACGTAACGCTTGTGCACTCCGTTCCAGCCGCTGCAGATGGGCTTCGATGGCGAAGGGCTGCCCATGATAGGTGCGGATGACTTCGTATACGCCATCACCGAATTGGAACCCGCGATCTTCCGCACTCACCACTGCATCAGCCAGCGGACCGAAACGACCATTTACACAAGCAATGTCAGGCATGAGCAGTGTGAACGCCCTCTTTTTTCAAGACACGGTTACATAATAAATCTGCCGGTCTTCAGCCGTGAATTTCCAACCCATCCGCTTTTCAAACACCAGCCGGTGAGTCCCGATCGTCACAGGCTTGAACTCGAACGTTCGTTGCCCATTGTCGACAGCGTTGTTGCTGGCGATACGGAGAAAATCGTCTTCAACCAGAGGTATCACGGAAGCGTCGTACATCGGCACCCATTGCTCCCCTCGCGTGCGATCTTCCCAGAGGTGAATCCGGACAGCAGCTCCTATTGGGGCCGTGAGTGTTTTGGCTCCCGGCTCTCGCTCTGTGCCCGTCGGCGCGGCCTTGCTTGATGGGCTCATACCAGTCTCTTGCGACTTCGCCTCAATTTTCCGCGGAACTATACTTTACGCCTGCCACCGACGAAGACCTGCCCCTCATCGACACGCACATCATAACTGCCGACGCAGTAGCCGCCTCCGTCCGTTCCTTGTCCATTTCGAACATCAAACGCCAGGTCATGCCAGGGACAGGAAACCACATGCCCCTTCACACGCCCTTTATTCAAGGGGCCGCCTTCGTGAGGACAGGCGTTGTAGATGGCATGGAAGTGTCCCTCAATATTAAACACTGCGATGGCGCGCTCATTCACTTTCACGACCTTGACTTGGCCGGGGGGAATATCTTCGACCTTGGCCACACACTGAAACCCTTCCATAAGACAACTCCGATTTTCTTACATACGAAGTGTAAACTTGAGTTCCATCCCCACCGTAATCCCTTCGCGGCGCGCATAACCCGCCTCAGCCTCGATCAAATACCGAACCGGTTCGGGTGGAGGTCCATACAGGGGACATGGATCCTGGGTACAAGGCAGCACCTGCTCCAGAATATGCACAATGTGGTGACTCTCATCAATCCACATCATATCGACCGGGAAACGAAACTGCCTGGTCTGCACCCGATGTAACCCGGTCGACTCAAAGATATAAAGCATCCCCGTATCGGCTGGCAATCCTTCCCGGAATGCGAGACCAAACAGCAGCTTTTCAGGCGTGCTGGCCACTTCCGTTTCCATAGTTTTGCCGTTGGGAAACTCCACAATAATGAGTTCCGATTCCTTGGGACCTCCGAGAAACAGGCTTACACTGATCAGCAAAATCACCAAGAGCACGAACGTGACGATTTTCTTGCGGCGCTGTTCCGAGACAGCCGTGCTCGCTTTCGTCACCATAACCACTTGCGATCGGCCATTGAGGAATCCTTCGATTGACTCTAGACGCGCAGAGCCGCATGTACATTGGGCCCAAAGCCCCATGACTGACAGGGCGCTAGGCCTTCTTCCCAGGGCTGACTCTGTTGACTTGCCGAAGAATCGCGGCTTAGAATGCGATCCTGTTTTCGTCACGAACTATGGTCGTGACGGTATGAAATTGTCAACATTTTATCAGTCATTTAGGAATTGAGGAGGCACAGGCCATGGCGCTTCTGATCACCGATGAATGTATTTCTTGTGGGGCATGCCTGCCGGAATGTCCCAATGAGGCGATCTTCGAAACACGAAGCGACGCCGAGGGCAAAGGCAACCATGTCGGCGACGGGCAGGGAGAGGGCGACAATATTTATGTCATAACTCACGACCGTTGCACCGAATGCGTCGGCCACTTCGACGAGCCGCAATGCGCGGCGGTGTGCCCGGTGGACAACTGCTGTATCGCGGATCCAGCCTATCCGGAAACGACCGACGTGTTACTGGAAAAAGCCAAGACACTCAATCCGGATAAAGAAATTGACGCAGCCAAAGTCTGGAGCGGTGTCCGTAACTAATACACTTCCCTGTATTGCCCGATGTATCACGAAGGCTCCTCCGGGAGCCTTCGCTGTTTCTGCCGTTCAGAGCTCAATTACCGTCTCCACTGGGACGCCGTATATGACGATCCTAGCTTTCGTCGAGTAGGCCGCGGTACACTTTGGCATACAGGGCGCACCGCAGAGACGCAGTCACCTTCTCGTCTATGCGGCCTTGCTCCAGTCTATCACCACCCTCTCATCTGGAGGTGCTATGATGCGCTTTACTTCCCTGATTTTGCTTGGCTGCCTTGCCGCAGCCTGTTTCCCAAATCAAGCGCTCGCCAGCACCGATGATGTCGGTGCAATCATTGAAAATTTTGTCACGACGCATTTTCCAGATGCGGCCAGTCACTTTTGGGTGGTGAATGAGACCCAGTGGGATGGGGATGAGATGGTCGTGGATGTTGCCGCGATCGTCACTGATCGCCGACAGGCCGAACCCACCGCAAGCCGCTTCCTGCTCCTGATTGTGGCCGGGAACCTTCAAGGGTCACAGAGCATTCCGCTGGATGCGGCGACCGAATGCAAGCAGGAACAGGAAGTCTGAGGAGTCGTTATCCCCTGCACTGTCCTGCCCCAGCACAAATGCCCCGCCTGCATTGCTGCAGACGGGGCATTGTACTGTCCGACGT
>JAJONL010000073.1 GCA_021323395.1 Nitrospira sp. | reverse complement strand
TTCTCCTTCTTATGCTGGTCCTGTAGCGAAGAAATGCCGAGACGTGGATTGATCCGGGCCTCCGGCTTGTTCTTGATAGCATGGCTCATGGTCGGCACCGGTTGCGCGCTCACGACCGGGTATTCTGAACAACGGACGACGCAGACCAATGAGCGTCGTTGCGCGCCCACCGAAGGGGACCAACAGCTCAGGCGTGTGGCGCTCGATGTCATAGATCAAGCCGAAGAAGATCCGCTCGTTCATGCCTCTCACGGGCGCGTGCCGACCTCATTTTCCTGGCGGGCCATCAAAACGGCGCATGCCATCGATGTGCTGCCTCTCATCAATCAACTGGAATTGGCCGAGGAATTGCCCCTTCTCGATGCCTCGCGTCAGATCAGGATACTGTCGCTTCGACAGGAAGTGTTGGGGCGTGTGCTCCTGGCGATGATCGCAGTATCCAGCACGGCGGCCCACGTCGGTTGTGAGATCGAGCGGACCTATCAGGTCGCCGATCGTCTGAAGAATTCCGAGCAGGCCCGCATCAAGCAACAGACGCTACTGGCGGTCATTATCGGCGCCGGCGCGGCGATCGCGAGCGGGGGGTTCAGTCTCGTTGAATCGGCGGGCGAAGGTATTGCGGGTATCATCGGGGGCACCATAGCCGGCTCGCTCGGTATTTCCGCTCTCTATCAGGAAAGCGAGCAGCACTTCGAGCACCCGGATAACGTCTTGCGAGAGGTCTGGGAGGAACCCACGAAGCCGCAATATATTCCGCCCTCCGTCTGGGAATTTCTCAACCGGCCGATCAATGAACAAGACGAACAATTGACCTTCCGCGAAGAGCTGATCAACGGCTGGAGGCAGGAAGGCCGCCTGGGCGCGGCGGGCTCCGACGAGGAGCGCACACGAATCCAGCTTTTGTTTGCCGACGGCGGGACGTTGGACATGTTGCGGGCGACGATCGTTTTGATGAATCGGGAGCTGGAATTGTTGATTCGCGAAGTGATGATTCAGATGGCGCTTCGGAAGCAGTCGCTGACAGGTGAAGGGAAGACGCCGTGAGAAGCTTCTGACGGTCGGTTGCCGAAGAGGGATGTTGCGGTTTTCGGAATGATTGGTCGAAATGTTGAAAGAGGGGCAGCCTCACCGTCTTTCTTGCTCGCAGAACGCGTGCGATAAAGCTGTGCTCGTTCTATGCGCGCAATGAAGGCAAATGCGGCTGCTCTCTTTAAGATAGATGGGCAGGGGCGGTAGGGAATTACTGGTTCGACGCGTGCCCAATGGAAGACATTTAGGCAACTCCTGGACCGATCCCCAAGGGGGGAATCCGGTGGGTATCCACTAGTCCGGGAGCTTTTTGTGGGGCTCATCCACCGTCCGCCAGCCCTCGGCCGTCCTGCGGACAACAGACGCCGACGCGCTAGGTACAGCTTCGTCAAGCCGCAGGTGACGAAGAGCCAGTCGGTATTCTTCGCGCGCCCCCGATAGCGGACTTTGGCCCACCCAAAGATGCGCTTCATCACCAGGAACACATGTTCAACTTTCGCACGGACTTTCGACTTGGTCCGAGTCCGGGCCCGCTCCGTCTCGCTCAGGGGCCGGTGCCGAGGGGCTTTCGTCTGGATACAGCTCTTGGCCTCAGGCGCGTGGTGCTGAATTACCGCGCGGTGTCCGCTGTAGGCGGCATCCCCCCAGACCCGCGTCTCTTGGCCGTGTAGGAGATCCGGTAACACCTGGCTATCATGCACGTGCGCGGCGGTGGCGGCGACCGAGTGAATCAGTTTGGTCCGGCTAGCCACCCCGATATGAGCCTTCATACCGAAGTACCACTGGTGGAACTATAGGGGGTCAGGTCTTGCAATCCAACATTAGGGAGCCTATCAGCGCACCTCCTTGAGATGAGCCATGAAGCGATTGATTTGGTATTGAGCGCTTCGAATGTAGAGGCGTCTCTTTCTAAACCCCCAATGGGGTCGGGTCTTGCAATCCAACATTGTAGAGCCTCTCAAGGCATACTCTTGAGAATGGATGAGCCACGAAGCGATTCCAAATCGCCTTGGGCGTGTCGAGGTGGGAACTTGTCCGCCGAGCGTGACGTGAGCGAGATTCGCTGCGCGCGCGTTAGGGCCGACCAGGAGGCAGAACAGATTCGTCAGCCTCGCCGTTCATGATCTACCACCTGAATTCATCCGGTTCGATCCGATCCCCACCTCGCCTACAGATGGCGCGTTACGTTGCATTCTCCTGCTGTCCGGCTTAAAATTTCGCTTACCGACAGGATATGTGATGACGACTGCCAAGCAACCCCTCATTACCTCGACTCCTGACGTTCTAGGCGGGACCCCTGTATTTCGTGGGACCCGCGTGCCTGTGCAGACTCTTATCGAATATCTGGAAGGTGGGCAGACCATCGACGAGTTTCTCGACGGATTTCCCACTGTCACGCGTGAGCAAGTGATCGCCTTCCTCGAAGAAGCGAAGGCCCGAATGCTTCCCGTCGCTTCGTGAAAATTCTTCTCGACGAGTGTATCGACCGTCGACTGGCCAAGGAGATCGAGGACCATGAGGTGGTCACGGTGCCGCAGGCCGGTTGGGCCGGTATCCAGAATGGAGAACTGCTCAGGCGCGCGCAAGAACAGTTCGATGTGTTTGTGACGGTTGACCGCAACCTCTCCTTTCAACAACACCTTCCCCAATTCAGCATTGCCGTCATCGTTTTGCAGGCGCCTACTAATCGCTTGCCAGACCTGCGTCCGTTGATACCTCAACTCTACCGAACGGTACCGATGGCTCCAAAAGGGCAAGTGACGTGGGTGAGCCTGTAGCGTGCTCTGTTCTCCTCATTCGGCGCGGGCTTGGAGAGGTGAGCCATGAAGCGAATTCATATCGGATTAGGCCTCTCGGCTATGGAGCTCCTCCGAGCGTTAGGCGAATGGGAGTTTCTGGGCGCCGTAACGCCCACCAGCAGACTGCATAGATTCGACCAACCTGTCGTTCGATGAGCTATCGATTGAGCTAGTCCGGATAACTGGCTCGGGCAGCCGCGACAACGCAACACCAGATTGACAGAAGCCCACACTAGCCCATAAATTAAGTATAAGGGAGGGCTACTGATGGCACTTCTTCTCGCGTTCTACCTCATCTTGTCCGCAGTCATTCCAGCATCAGCGTTAGAGGGTTCCCAGACGACCGCGGCCACGGTCATCAAGGCCGATGTGTTGTACTGGGAAGGCGAGGAACTCATCGTAAAAGAATTCTCCGGTCACGAGGAGCGCCTGCTGGTCACCCCTGAGACCAAAATCGAGGGCGTGGTGGGCGGCCGCTTGAAAACCGGCGACAAAATCGTGGCGCAGATCACGGACGATCGGCGAGCGCTTGTCATCACCTTGCAGGTTCCGGACGCCAGGTAGCGGTCTCTCGATTCGAGTCACGCTCATTCAGGGCCGATCGCGAGTCGGCGCTTTGCATCCATATCCCGATACCGGTTCTGGTCTTGTACTTTAACAGTGCGGAGCTTCACCCGCGCGTGCCGGCCTGTCTATGTGAACATGTCGTAGTCGTAGATCAAGTGGTGATGGCCGAAGTGACGATGCTCAACGTGGGTCGGGGCCGAGGCCACTTGGATGCAAGCGCCATGATGTCCCTCGTTGCCCGTGATTAGAAGGTCAGAGGGCTGCCTACGATTGCCTCGAAGAAGGGCAGAAGCAATGGGCACGAAAAAACTCAGCGCGGGCATCCTGCTCTTCAAGCAACAGGGCAGTGAGGTAGAGGTCTTTCTTGTCCATCCCGGTGGGCCGTTCTGGTCCAGGAAGGATGAGGGCGCCTGGTCGATTCCGAAGGGCGAATATGAAGCCGGTGAAGATCCGCTCGCGGTCGCCATACGGGAGTTTCAGGAGGAAACCGGTTTCGAGGTTAAGGGAACCTTTCACCCCCTGACCACGTTGAAGCAGCCGAGCGGCAAAGTGATTTCAGGTTGGGCGGTGGAAGGCGATGTTGATGCGGCCGCACTGACCAGCAATACCTTCACGCTCGAATGGCCGCCCAAATCCGGCAAGAGTCGCGAGTTCCCCGAGGTCGATCGGGGAGCGTGGTTCGATCTGTCGTCGGCGCGCGTGAAACTGCAGGCAGGGCAGCGTGGATTTCTGGACCGATTAGAACTGTTTCTCCATGACGACGCAGAGTCGGATATATGACGCGCGTTCGCCGTGTCATGAATAGTGTCACGACTGAGCGCAATCGGGAAGTCAGTGGTCGACCAACCCGCGAGGGGAAGACAGCTCGGTTTATCGTGCGGGCGCAAAATGTGTTGCGAGTTCGGCGTGAGTCGTGACGCGCATTCGTTTTGCGAGGCGCTTCAGATCACCGGCCTTCGATCCGAATGCATCGCTCGCGATGACCACTTCCAGTCCTTGGCGGTTGACCATTAGAGACTGAAGATGGGCGCGACTCTGGAGCGTGGCGGCCATTCCAGCGATCGCCTTCTCGAATTCGACCGCATCCTTCTCCGTATCCCAACTCGTGAGCCACGCTATCTCGCGTCTGTGGTTGCATTCCGCGGCTATCCATCGATCCCCATCCCATCCGTCCCATATGTTTGGCGTCACGGTTGGGTCGAGACTACGAAGCCACAACGACAGGGTCAGTTCTCCCATCGTATCTTGATAAAGCACGCGGCACCCTTCCGGCTCGACTGATCGTGCGAATGGAGATAGATCGATGGCCTGAAAGTCCCGTCTTCCCTGGTTTTCGACGTGGAGGATCTGTTCGGTCGATGCGGGGGGTGACGCTAATCCGGCGGTGCCTTCGTAGTAGGCAAACCGGTAGCCGTAAGTATAGGGAAACACGGTCAGTTCACGAACCAGCGCTGGTGCATCGGCAAGGGGGCCGACAGCCTCTCGCGATGCTTCGATGACATCCTCCGGATCTCTGGCTTTGCCCAATAACCCGACCGACTGGGCGGCCCACAGCGTCGCATCTCCCTCTTTAGCAGCTTGAAGCGCCAGCGTGGCATCAGTCTGTTGCGGCCAAAGGGTTTCGTCCGGCTCAAATAGATTGGGATAGTGCTGGTGTTGCAGCGCGTGAATGACTTCGTGTGCCAGCGTGACTTCCTTCCCCAGGCTGCCCAGCGAGTCAAGATGGATGCCGCCCGCGGCAGACCGGACTGGCTCATCGACGATGTACAGCGTTTTGTCCTCCGGTACGTAGAGGCCGGCCGTCGTTCTTGAGAGGAGCGCGACTTGTGTGCTGAGGGCGCCAGGTGATTCAGAAGACAATCCCATGGCGCTTCGTCCGGCTTGGCTTGCGGTCCAGGCGTCGGACTGGGTGGTCGTGGTTGCATCTTCCTGAAGGAGCTTGCTGACCTCGGCTCGACTGATGAGTTGGACGGTCAACGGATGGATGACTGGCAATCTCGAAGCAGCGCTGGCTCTTTCGATCACCTCGTACATACGTCCCTGGTTGAGTGCGGCGTTCTCGATCAGCTCAGGGCGGACGCAAGAGGTGGCCTGCAGGAGCAGCACAACCAGAAACATGAACGTGACAAGCATGCCAATAGCGCCGAGCCGATTGCCTCTATCGTCTTTCGTCCGGGTTCCCATCGCGATGGAGCCCGCGTCACGTCCGCCAATCAAGGGGGGGCACCGTCGCTTTTTCCCTCTCCATTGCACAAGTATATCCAGGATCCGGAGTGCCGGCGAGAGAAATCTATCCCGGGATCGTCGCGCTGATCGACTTTCCTGTCGACTTATTCCTGCTCGTATCGTCATCCCGTTCGTCGCAACGCTTATCCTGCGTGATCTCCTCTCGCTGTTTTCATCACTGAAATCTCAGATCAACAGGCTCATCGGCTGGAGCGGCGGAACGATTACCGCGAGGCGAGCCGGAGATCGGTCTGAATCATTCCCACCCCGCCCCATGCCGAAGGCGGCCACTACCTCCGCGCGGTAGAGCAGCAGCGCCGTCTGGCGCTCTCGGTGAAATGATGCGTAAGGCGGCTTGAGATGGGTTCGTCTATCCATGAGGCTTCCTCCCACGGTGATGGATCTGAGGCGATGGTTCCCGCTCTCGTCTGCTCCACGAACTGTTCGGTGGAATTTTCCGACGCTCGACCCTCTGGCCTTGGACACGGCTTATTTCCTAAGACATGGGATGCTCGAAGGGGGGCAGCTCGGCCAATTGCCGGTACGTGAGGATAAATGAAGATTCCCAAGTGACGACAAGGAGGGAGAAAGGGCAGGGGTTCTATTACGCCGGATAGGAAGCTGACAATGTGTGGCTGGATCGAGCGGATGCTCCAGTCTCGGTGGCGGGCACTGGTCTACTTGCGATGTCGCAGGCGCGCGGGTCGTCGCCGTTCGAATCGATCATAGATGAGCGTGCCGACAATAAGGGCCGGAGGCATGAGCAGCAGCAGATACCAAATTGCCCAGAGCGCTGAATCGTGCATGACGAGGCCTCCTCTTGTTCGTGTCTCCAAAGGGAGAGCAAGCGCCATACCTAAGTTTCTATTGCCGGTGAACGAGGCAGCCGCAGAAAAATGTCCGGCCAATCGCGTAGATGGCCGCCGTGAAGAGTCTCGTCCGTCGCCGTATCGCCCCTAGGCAAATTTTTCCCGTCGCAAAAACCTCACAGATGTTGGATCGAGGCGCAGACTTGTCGAATGCGCGCGCGAAGAGTAGCCTTCCACGGTCGTTCTCATGACGAGGGATGGGAGCATGGTCATGGAGACCGTCTCGACGCGTTGTTGCATTGCCGGCGGCGGTCCCGCCGGAATGATGTTGGGCTTGCTGCTGGCCAGGGCGGGAATCGACGTCTTGGTGTTGGAGAAACATGCCGACTTTCTCCGTGACTTCCGCGGCGATACGATCCATCCTTCCACGCTCGAAGTCATGTACGAATTGGGATTGTCGGAGCGGTTGCTTCGCCTGCCGCATCAGAAGGCCTCGCGGATCAACGCCAGGTTCGGTGATCTGGCCTTGACCGTCGCGGAGTTTTCATCCCTCTCGGCCCACTATCCCTTCATCGCGTTCATGCCGCAATGGGACTTCCTCACCTTTCTTGCCGACGAGGCCGCGCGCTTTCCGACGTTTCATTTACGGATGCGGGCCGAGGTGACGAGCCTGATCGAGGAAGACGGCCGGATCGTGGGGCTGCAGGCTGCGACCATGGAAGGCCGGTTGGAAGTCCGTACCGAGTTGGTTGTCGGGGCGGATGGCCGGCATTCGGTCGTACGCAGCAGAGCCGGTTTATCGGGAGAGGAATTCGGGGCGCCGATGGATGTGTTGTGGTTTCATCTCTCGCGTCGGGCCGGCGATTCCGAAGATCCCGTCGGCCGGTTCGATCGGGGACGGATCTTTATCATGCTCAACCGGGGAGACTATTGGCAATGCGGGTTCGTGATCTCGAAGGGATCGCGGGATCAGCTGCAGGCGAAGGGGCTGCCGGCCTTCCGCGAGAGTGTGGCGCAGCTGGCGCCGTTCGCGGCCGCTCGAGTCGGTGAGCTCCAAGACTGGGAGTCGATCAAGTTGCTCACGGTGCAGGTGGACCGCTTGCGTCAGTGGTCGCGCCCTGGTCTGCTTTGTATCGGCGATGCCGCGCATGCAATGTCGCCGGTGGGCGGCGTGGGGATCAATCTTGCCATCCAGGATGCGGTGGCGGCGGCCAATATCTTGACCGCTCCGTTGCGCGCGGGACGAGTGACGCCGGCCGCTCTTCGCCTTGTGCAGCAGCGGCGTGATTGGCCGACGAGGATGACGCAGCGCATGCAGTTGTTCATCCAGGATCGCGTCATCCGGTCGGTGCTGGGGGAGGCAGGCCCTCTCGTGCCTCCGCTTCCACTCCGGCTCCTGGCGCGCGTTCCGTTTCTGCGCCGAATTCCTGCCCGTCTCATCGGGATCGGATTTCGACCCGAACATGTGCGAACCCTTGAGGAGGGACGCCGGTCTGTTACCTGAGAAGCAACAGGGTGAGCCGGGGCAACCACGGAAGTAACGCCACACCCAGACAGAGCGAAAGCGCCACGGTGGAGGTCACCAGGTCTTCGTCCAACCCTGTGTCCGTCGCGAAGATGACGGCTGTGACGGCGGACGGCATGGCGGCGACGAGCACGACGATCGCCCGCTCCATGCCGGTGAGGCCCAATAGGAACGCGGCTCCGAATCCCAGGAAGAGCCCGCCACCCATGCGCAGGAGCACGCCCAGCAGCGCCAAGGCCAACGTGCGGCGCACCACGGAGAAACTGATCGACAGACCCAGCACCAGGCTTGCCAGGGGCGTCGTGGTGAGGTGTACCGGGGTCAGTCCCTCGCGCAACCATGTGGGGAGGTGCAGTCCGAGCAAACCGAGGGTGAGACTGCCGCACAACGCCCAGAGCGGCGGAGATGAAAAGAATCGGACCATAGCCGACTGCGGAGGGGACGCCTTCTTCCCGTGCCCCAGCGCCAGACCATAGATCACCGTGAGCGTCAGCGTAGTTTGACCAAGGTCGAAGAGGATGGCCCGTGCCAAGCCCTGTTCGCCCAGCGTCGCGAGGATGACCGGATAGGCGAAATACACCGAGTTGATGCAGCCTGTGCCGAGGAGAAATCCGCCTTGGGTGGGTCGAGACAGCCTCAAGAGACGGGCCACTAGCCAGGAACAGAGCAACATCGAGCCTGTCACCATGCAGGCGGCCAACGGCAGCTTCCACGCGGACGTCGAGAACGTGATGCGATCCAATGAGACGAGGATCGTCACGGGGAGGTTGATTGTAAACACCAGCGCTGCGAGACGTTCTGCATGGCGTTTCCCGAGCCATCCGGATGCGCGGCAGAGCAGGCCGATGAAAAATACGGCAATGAACATCTGAAGCGGGGCGAACATCGACGAATGGTAGCAGAATTCCATTCATGGATTGAGTCCTGGCCGCGACCTGTCGTCCTGGTCATTGGTATACGGTTGAGGCATGAGCCTGCTAGGATGACCTCCCCCATGAGCCTACCTCCGATTGCAGCGGAACCGCGCCGAACGGCGGTCTTCTTCATCCTTGTCACGGTCGTGCTCGACATGTTGTCGTTTGGGATCATCATCCCTGTCCTGCCGCGCCTCGTCGAAGAATTTTTAGGTGGCGACACGGCGCAGGCGGCGGAGATCTATGGCCTGATGGGGACGGCTTGGGCGTTCATGCAATTCGTCTGTTCGCCGATTCAAGGCGCGCTCTCCGATCACTTCGGAAGACGGCCGGTAGTGCTCCTCTCCAACTTGGGGCTCGGTCTTGATTTCATCCTTATGGCGTTGGCTCCGAACTTGGCCTGGCTCTTTGCGGGTCGCGTCATTTCTGGAATCGCCTCGTCGAGCTTCAGCACGGCCGGTGCCTATATCGCGGATGTGACGCCGCCGGACAAACGAGCCGGTGCCTTCGGCCTGATGGGGGCGGCCTTCGGATTAGGGTTTGTCCTGGGGCCCGCGGTGGGTGGCCTCTTGGGCGCCATCGATCCGCGCTGGCCCTTTTGGGGCGCGGCGGCGACCAGTCTGCTCAATGCCTGTTATGGATTTTTTGTGCTGCCGGAATCGCTCGCGCCCGACAAGCGCGCTCCCTTCCGGTGGCGGCGAGCCAACCCGCTTGGGTCGCTCGTGCTACTTCGCTCGCACCATGAACTCTTTGGGCTTGCGACAGCCAGCTTTCTCATGAACCTGGCGCATGTGGTGCTTCCCAGCGTGGCCGTGTTGTACTTAGGTTATCGCTATGGCTGGGGTCCGTCGGCCGTGGGCTTTACGCTCGCGGCGGTGGGCGTCTGCGCCATGATCGTGCAGGGCACATTGGTGAAGCCGATCACGGCGCGGTTGGGCGAGCGCCGCACCATGCTCACGGGATTTTTCTGCGGGGCTGCGGGCTTCGCCATCTACGGCCTGGCGCCCACGCCCGCCCTCTATTGTCTCGGTATTCCGGTCATGGCCTTTTGGGGACTGGCCGGTCCCTCCGCACAGGGCTTCATGACGCGCCGCGTGAGTCCCTCCGAGCAGGGCCAACTGCAGGGCGCCATTGCGAGCTTGACCGGGATCGCCGGGTTGATCGGTCCGAGTTTGTTCACGCAAACCTTCTCGGCTTTCATCGGGCCGCAGGCCGATTGGCACCTTCCGGGCGCGCCCTATCTCCTCTCGACGGTATTGCTGTTGATGGCGATGGTCGTTGCCGGGCGAGCGACCAGGCCCGCCGGCTAGGAGTCTGTCCGAGTAATCCTTCGTTGCGAGGCGAAGGAGCTGCCAGCAGATGCGAGGCCGCAGGCTCGAACAAACCGGAAGCGTACCCGCTGGAATACGTTGAGGATTTTTTCGGGCCGAGAACGATGCAGACTGCGGCAGATCATGTGCCGCAGTAGAATGGCATAACTCGGACAGACTCCTACATCGGCGGATGTGTGTCGTGTTGCCTACTGTCCGCCATGTACAAAGACTTCCCTGGCGCGGTAGATGGCCAACGCGCGCTTATCCGCTTCCTCTGCTTCGTTCTCCCGCTCGGTCTTTCGATAGAGGTCGGCGAGGAGCGTCCACGCGACGGCTTCCGTAACAGGGTCGCGCAGGGTTTGTGAAAGCAACAGCGCTCGCTTTCCCAATGCGAGGCTTTCCGTCAGCTGCCCTTCGGCGTTGTGGAGCTGCGCAAGCCGGAGCCGGAGCTTGGCCTCGAACGGCACCTGGTGTTCCGCTTCCGCCAATTGCAGCCCCTCGCCATAAGGCGCGCGCGCGTCGGTCGTTCGATCCAAGAGGCTGTGGCCATCGCCCAGCGAGAGGAGCGCCATGAGTTGCTGTTCCACATCGTGACGGGTTTTGGCATCTTGATAGGCCTGCTGCAGGGACGCCATCCCTGTTTCGGCCGACCCATCGTCTATCTGCAGGAGGCCCAATAAAACGAGCGCCTCGTTCGACCCTCGCGGATCTTTCACCAACTTGAAGAGGGCGACGGCTCCGCTGAGTGACTCCCTCGCCTCCTCGCGTTGTCCCATGCGACCGGCCACCCGTCCCATGGACAATAACGCAGCGGCATGGGCGGCGCGGTCCGGTGATCGGGCAAGAGTGGGCAGGGCCTCTTGCAACGACTTATAGGCCTCGTGGCCTTTGCCTTGGCGCTCGTAGACTCTCGCGATTTTGACCAGCGCCGTGGCGGCCCCACGGGGCTGTTTCTTTTCCCTGAACTTGGAGAGGGCCAATTGGTAGTAGGTCAGGGTTTCGAGGAAATGCTGTTGATGGTCGTGAATTTCGCCGATCCGAAGCAACTCCTGGCCGGACAGCGTGGCGGTCGATGAGGATGCCCGAGCAGAGGACGGCGCGAGCGCCCAGGTTGGTTGCACACCGTTCGGGACGGTGGCAGCCAGCAGCCACAGAATGATCAGCGAACGATGCCGGAGCCAGGGGCGCGCATGAAACCTGTCGTCTCCCGGTCCGGCGCCGGGCGACGGACCGGGACGGTCAAGGAAAGTCTGTGAAAGGAGAGGCGGCATCATCGGAAGCATGAGCCCAGGTAGCCGGCGGGGTCAAGGGAGCCGATCCTCAAATCATGCGCTTGCCTCGCCTCATCGAGAGGGGTAAGATCGGCATCCTGTCCCGCCCCCACATATAGGAGGTGCCATGTCTCTGACACGCGCGACTCCCAAACGAGCCCGGGTTTCCCTGGATCGCAGTATCGAACGATTACGCAAGCAGCTGAGCGATCTCGCGACGTATCTCGGTAAGGGCCTTCCCACCCGTGGCCTGGAGGAGTTCGATCAGGACACCGAAAGCCTGATTGCGGATGTCCTTGGAGAGACCTCCGAGTTGTTGGATGCCTATGAATATGCCCAATTCGGCGAGGCAGCCGGATTGGTCAACCTGACGGATGAAGCGCCGGAAAGCGCCGGGGTGGAAAGCCAGCGGCAACGGTTGTTGCAACGCAGCCGCGTATTGGAGAGTTGTATCGCCGAGTTGGAAGCGCGTCGGGCCAGTGAACCCAAACCCTCCCAGGCCAGCCGGCAGGCGCTCATCGGTCCGCAAGTGGCCGAACATATGTCTGCCGACATCCGCAGCCTGTCTCAGGATGCCAGTCTCCGCGAAGCCGGACAGTTGATGGAGCAATATAAATTGGGGTGCCTGCTGCTGACCGACAAGCAAGCCTATGTCGGCTTCATCACCGATGCCATCCTGGCGCGTGCCGTGGTCGCCAATGGACTGAATCCCGATACGGCCGTCGAAGTCTGCATGCGCAGGCCGGTGGTGGCGATCGCCGGGGATCGACCCATCATTGAGGCTGTGCGCATGATGAAGGATGAAGCCACTCGGC
Organism: Nitrospira sp.; assembly: GCA_021323395.1. Classification (GTDB taxonomy): domain Bacteria; phylum Nitrospirota; class Nitrospiria; order Nitrospirales; family Nitrospiraceae; genus Nitrospira_A. Next base: position 8,901 of record JAJONL010000073.1, on the reverse strand, counting down.
ACCTGGCCGTGACGCAAGATGGTTCGATTATCGGTGTGATCTCGGTGTCGAATATCCTGCGGTATTACTCGGGTGTGGTGTAGCCGAATATTGTGAATGTCACCATGGGATGCTCAAACAGGCCGTTCAGCAAGGTTGCAGCGAACGAGAGGCCGAGGCGTACGCGCTGGGTACGTTGAGGGTCCGAGCGATGCGAGAACGACGCTGGCAGACTGTTTCAGCATTCCATACAAGAGGAGGTTTGGCATGGGTCCGACCAAGGCGATCATCAAGGGACAAGCACTCCACGAGGCGGTCAGCGGCAAACTGATACGGGACGGATTTGCGACCCCTCAGGCGCTGGAAGAGTATGTGAAGCACCACTATATCGCTGTGCCGGTGCTCGACAATGCCGGCAAACCCTGGCAGCTCGATGGGCAGCCGGTCTATTGCCTCCACGGTGTGCAGTACGAAACGGTCGATAATCAGAAGGTCCATCTCGCCCGATGTCCCGATTGCGGTGGTATGGGTATTCGCGCAGAGATGATGGAGACGTGAGGGACGGTCTGGTTGGTCCCCTGTGCTCACGGAACGCGCACGATGAAGCTGTGCTCGTCCCACGTGCGCAATGGGGGACCACGCCAGACCACCCCTTTTTGAGAGAGAAGCAAGCAAGCTTGGAAGGAAGCATTGTGATGGAATTGCGCAACGCGCGGCCTGAGAAGGCCCTCGTTGGACGCGCGCAGTTGGACACCAACCAGGCAAGCCCCTGGAGGAGAAGGAATAAACAAGTTTGGAGGGATCATTGGTAGAACCACCACGATAAAACGGTGGTCGCTCGATGCGCGCAGTTAGGGCCCCACCAGGTCGCCCTTCCAATGAGAAAAAATGCGCAACGCGCGGCCTCAGAAGGCGGTCGCCGGACGAGCGCAATGGGGCAGTAACAGTCGATCATCGCGAGACGGTACGAGAGCAGCCTTTCCGTTCAACGTTCCTATCCTTGTTCACTCTCATTGACGATAAGTGGAAGAAGTGCCCAAGCCTGGAGCGGAACCATGTATACTCCGCTCTTGGCTAAGGGAGCGGCTTGCATTAATCTCCTTGAAACAATGGCGCGCGGAGTCAGGTCGTCAGCAATCGAATCGGATGGGGAGGCAGTGATGGCAGGTACAGGAGTCGGTCGACGGGGAACGAAGGCAACGGAGCAGAAAAAAAAGGTCGTACCTGCGCGCCGAACAAAACAAAGGCGTTCCAGCGAGCCCTCCGGAGCGGTGATCGTGCTGTCCGGAGCGACGGCGCTTCGCCGGCAAAAGGCTGCGGAGGTGCTGGCTGAGGAACTTCAATTGAATCTGGCCAGTGTGGATCTCTCCGCGGTCGTCAGCAAACACATGGGCGAAACCGAGAAGAATTTGAATCGAGTCTTCGACATGGCCAACCGACACGGGTCGATCCTCTTTTTTGACGAAGCCGACGCGTTGTTTGGGAAGCGCACCCAGGTTCACGATGCCCATGATCACTATGCGAATGCTGAAGTGCCCTATCTCCTGCAATGCATCGAGAATCACCAGGGCCTCGTCATCCTCACCACCAATGGGAAAAGCCGCATCGAGGAGGCCTTCTCGCCTGAAAAACCGGTGATCGTGCTGGGCGGGACAGAGAAGAAAAAGCCTGCGTCGAAAAAGAAGGCCGCGAGCAAGGCCTGAGTGAGGAGGTGAGATGGTTGGTATGGTTTCTGTGCTTGCAGACCGCGCGCCAGAACCATGGTGATCATCTAATGCGGGCGGCGCTCGTCCTATGCGCGCAGTGGAGCCCACACCAACCGCCTCGAGCCTTCAGATCACGGCTTCAGAGTACCTCGCCCGATCGCCGTCACAAACTCCTCATGTCCCAGCTGGGTAATGAAAAGCCACCATCAGGTCATATCCTCAAGAATCCCGAATAAACCAGCTGAGATCAGCGCCACCTTTGTGGACCGGTCCAGTGATTTGATCGCAGCTTCTCGTTGCAAGGCGGCGCCTTTGCTGTCGTGATGTTCGCGATACCGCACCGTGAATGGGCCGCGTCGCTTCGTGTACTTCGCGCCTTTGCCCGTGGCATGAGCCTTCAGGCGCCGTTCCAAATCATTCGTGACCCCCGTGTACAGGCTGCCGTCGGTGCATTCAAGGATATAGACAATCCAAGTCATGAAGTGTGGCTCCGTCCTCTCCTGGTGTTTCGCGTATGCCGTACTTCTCAGGCGGCGCGATGATAGCGGAAGGCTGATGGAGGGACAATGACTTGGATCTGATCACCGGTGCGGAGCTATGGCGCCTGTCTTTGTTCGCGCGTTTCCGGAATCACTGGGCCTGACTGACTGCCCGCTGCCCCTCTCCATACAGGTTCTGGAGATGCTCCTTACATTGACAGGGCCGACTGAAGCCAAGTAGCGTGGCTTCTTATGACGTCTCCGTCACCCGTCGAGCAAGAACTCCATGCGGCTGAGCTGGCTTGGGCGGGCGGTAATGAAGGAAAAGCACGGGTCTGCGCCAGGCGCGCCGTCGCCCTGGCTGTCGCATCGTGGTGGGCACGTGTGGGCAAGGCGGCGTGGCCGGGGGATGTGATGGAACAGTTGCGCCGGATTCAGCAACATGCGGCCTTTCCGGTTGCAGTTCGCGAGGCGGCGGAGCGACTGAGCACGGCTGTGACCAAGCGGCACACCGCGCCGTTTACGGTCGATCCGCTCACTGACGCTCGGCTGATCGTCGGACATCTGGCTGCAGATTCGAGCGACACCTGCCTTTCGTAAATGGAAGGGAACACCAGGTCGTGAGTCTGATTTTCATGGCTGAGCGTTAGAAGCGGAGTAACGTGGTCATTCTGGTCATGGGCGTAGCAGGAGCGGGGAAAACGACGATTGGTCGTCGCTTGGCGGACGAATTGGGCTGGCAATTTTCCGACGGGGATGACTTTCACCCGGCGGCGAATATCGAGAAGATGCGGCAGGGGCATGCCCTCACGGATGCCGATCGTCAACCGTGGCTTGAGCGGATACATGCCGCCATTGTCGATCGGATCAGCAGAGGTCAACCGGCGGTCCTGGCTTGTTCGATCTTGAAGGCGCGGTATAGAGCGATCGTGGAGGCGGGCTGTGACTCACACCTTCGGCTCGTCTATCTCAAAGCAGGCAAGAATTTGTTGCGTGAGCGCGTCGCCCATCGCGTGGATCATTTCCTGCGACAGGAACTTCTGGAGAGTCAATTCGCCATCCTCGAAGAGCCGGCCGATGCCCTCGTGATCGACGCTGCGCTTCCTCCGCAGGAGATTGTCGGGCAGATTCGTTCCGCCCTCGGGGTGTGAGGCGAAGAGGGGTCGGTTCGACGCGCGGTGAAAAAAACGGATTACGTCTCTTTTTTTTCTGCCAGTTCGATTGTGACGTCCGCTTCCAGCGCAAACCGGCCGCGTCCTCGCGTAACGAGTCTGACTTCCGGGCATTTCTGTTCCATGCGCTTTCGCAGAAGGATCAGGCGGCTTTCCAGGTTGTCTTTAATGTCCGGAAGACCCAGCCAAGAATCCATCCGAAGCTCGCGGTTGGTGAATTCCGACCGGCCCTCATCTCGCTGTCTCGTGAGCAGCCGCCAGAGAATTCTTCCCGGCACGTTTCGAATCAGATACTCGCCATCCACAAATACACAGTCATCCCGGTGAAAGAAACAGAAGGTCCGGCGGCAAGCCGGCCGGCGCGCGGCGCGAGCAGCCGGGGATTTTACCGCAGCGCTGGGAGAGGACTCTTCCGTATCCCGACTGAGGTGGTCGATGCCGGTGGCCAGCTGCGTCGCGACAATCGTCAAGATCGTGTCTTCGCGACACATAAATGCCAGGGGCTCTGCGCTCTCGACGGCGAGCATTCCGATCAGACGACCGCGAATCACGAGCGGGACGGCGATCTGCCCTGCCGCGCCGGCGAGTCCTGGGAGAGGGATTTCCCGGCACACCGCTTCAAGTCCCGCCGTGGCCTGCGCGCGGTCTCGAGCTGCACGAGCGTAACGCAGGCTATGATCGATCGCGGAGAGTCGGAGCGCGCGACGGGCTCTGGCCGCCATGCCGATCAATCCCTCTCCGATTCCGATTTCTGATCCCACTCCATGCTCAGGATAGCCGCGACTGGCGATGGTGAAGAGCTTCGCCTGTGGTTCATCCGCCAGGAGGATCATTGCATGATGGAAGCCGAACAACTCGTCGAGAAGCTGGAGCGAGCGATCCAGAAGATCGCTGAGCGCCTCCGAGCGGTTCAGGCGTTCGGTCATGAGCCGCAGCGACTCGAGATCCTGATCGACGAACAGGCGCGATGGCCGTTCCGATACGGGAACCGGCGGGAACCTCGTGAAGCCTTCCACCCCGTCGATTTGCAACACCTCATACACGTCGGCCGCCCGCAAGCGGAAGACATCGGTCATCCCGGCGTGGGAGGCGATGGCTTGCAGCTGAAGCGACATCGAATCGAAGAGGACGCCGGAGGATTCGGAGTGTTGATAACGGAGATAGAGTCGATAGGCCCGTAACGTGCGGGGGTCGAGCATCATGGCGCAGGCTGACGGATTCTCTCGCACGTTCCGATGGGTCTTGTTGAAAAATTGATGCGAGATCGCCACATGGGACGCGTCGACGTAATAAATCTGACTGATGAACGTAATATTGGGTGTGCCGTCTTGCGCACACGTGCTCAAGGCGGCGGGGATGATGCCTTGGAAGCAGGGCCAGAGATCCTCTAACCGCGGTCTGTCGTTCTCCACGACTTAGACCTTCTCTCCGGCGCCGGGGCCCGGCGTCTGATGAAACACTTCGGTCACGTCGATCTCAATGGCCAGAGCCGGTCCGGTGATCCAGGCCTCGCATAGATCAGCCGGAACACCGATCGCGACGAGTTCCTGTATGAAATCACGATGCCAGCCGGCGCTGTACTCACGGTCGGCTTGCTCTGCCGGCCGGATGGTCCGCAGCCGTCCCTTGAGTTGACAGGCCACATGGTCCGTGGGCCTGGTGCAGCTGATTGCCACTAACCCATTTTCCCTCAGGTTCCGGAGAGTCTGCTGCGAGACAGCTTCGGTGAGGAAGATCGTGACGGACGCTCGATCCCTTGCCGCGCGGATACCCCAGGCCCTGGAGGATTCCGGCATCAACGAGGAGTCCCTCGTCCCGACGATGACGGAGACCCCCGTGTGAAGAAGATCGAAGACTTGCGGAGGAATCATGGGAGACGGATCCCGCGTCGAGGTTAGGAAATAATTAGGCGAACGATAGCATATTCTTAGGAACCGCCGCTCGGTCCATTATGCTAGATTCTGCCCGCCCACGAGGGTCATTCAGCACGCATCCTTTTTGTGGAGCCACTCATATCGGCCGGACCAAACCGAAAGGAGATCCCATGTCGCGCACATCGTCTCGGTTCCTCAGCCTCTTATTCTGTTGCCTGTTCGCCTCGGTCCTGCAGGGGATGGTCAGCCATCAAGCCTTTGCGGGAGGCCGCGGCGACAATTCTGCCGTCCTGTTCGTAGCCCGTGATTATGGATTCGACGGTCCCGCCCACATTCCAGCCGGCGTAACCACGCTGCAAGTGGTCAATAAGGGGCAGGATCTGCACCATGTTCAGTTACTGAAGCTCCTTCAAGGCAAGACAGCCGCAGATTTTCGCGCCGCGCTCAAGGCGAATCCGGCCGGGTTTCCGGCCTGGATCAAGTTTGTCGGCGGCCCCAATGCCGTGACGCCCGGCAGTAAGTCTCTGGCTACGATGATGCTGACCGAAGGGGAATATCTGCTGATCTGTCTCATTCCGGACAAGGCCGGAGTACCGCATGTCGCCCTTGGCATGGAAAAATCGCTGTCCGTCACAGCCGCAAAAGGCGCCGTGGGCTCGGAGCCGAAGGCCGGTGTGACCATTACGCAGGCCGATTACCACTTTGCCCTGTCTTCAGGGGTGACAGCCGGCACCCACACCATCCGGGTGATCAATCACGGGACGCAGCCGCATGAAGTCGTGCTCGTGAAACTGGCTCCGGGGGCAGCGGTGACTGATTTCGCGGCGGCGTTCGAACCGGGCGCGTCCGGGCCTCCTCCCGGTATGCCTGTCGGTGGGGTCGTCGGAATTGAAACTGCCTATTTCACCAGCCGCTTTGAGCCGGGCCGCTATGGATTGATTTGTTTTTTCCCCGATCCCGCGACCGGCAAACCTCACTTTGCGCAAGGAATGACCAAGGAGTTTACGGTGGAATAACCGAGCATGTCGGCCTGCGAGACTTGGCCGCGGTAAACCGGGGCCAAGTCGACAGCCGTGCCTGCCCGACCCTGAATAATCTCGTCTCGTTGCCCGGGCATGCATGAGCCGAGGGAGGGTGACGACGATTCGGCTGTGGTATAGTCCCGGAAAAGGTTTCCGTCCGCTCGATGAGAAAGCCCTCGCCGCATACTGGCCTCGCCGTCATCGCGTGGTTCAAGCTGATCAAGGCTCTCGTGCTGCTGTTCGTCGGCGCGGGCCTCCTCCGACTGGTGGATGCGGACATCGCCACCTTTCTCGCTCCCGCGATGAATGTATTTCACTTGCACGCCCATTCTCGTCTCCTCCACTCATTGCTGCTGAAGCTCACATTCTTGTCCCCCCATCACGTGGTCATGATGGCCTACGCCAGCCTGTTGTACGCCACCCTCTTGCTCGTTGAAGGCCTCGGTCTCTGGCTGCAGGCCTCCTGGGCAGCCTATCTGACCGTGATCTCGACCAGTCTCTTTCTGCCCATTGAATTCGCCGAAGTGTTTCGGCGTGCATCGGTGGCGCATGTGGCGGTTTTACTGATCAATGTGGGCATCGTGGCCTACCTCGTGGTTCAACTGGGCGTTCGATCGCTATCGGGACAGTGGCAGCCTCCTCACCAGGCTGATCCCTAGTTGTAGGTCCTGCGGTGAGGGGCCAGAGTGGTCCGAGGAGTGCGCCTGCATGCACGAAGGAGTCGATGCTATGGATTGGACAAGGAAATCGGGACATTTCTGGTCCGCCTTGTTGGATCGGCGGCAACTGCTGAAAACGCTGGGGGCGGTCGGGTCGGTACTGGCCCTGGATGGCCCTCGCGGAGTGACGCGAGCCTTGGCCGACCGGCAGGTATCGTCTACGGTTGCGGACAGCCAATCGGGAACGGTGCCTCGGCGCATGTTGGGCAAAACCGGGGTAGAAGTCTCTGCCCTCTGTTTTGGCGGTGCTCATCTGGGGCGCATCGACGGCGAGAACGAGGCCATTCGGGTATTACACGAAGCCATCGATGCCGGCATCACCTTTCTCGACAATGCCTGGGAATATAACCATGGTATCTCAGAGGAACGGATGGGCAAAGGACTGCAGGGCCGTCGACAGCAGGTGTTCCTGATGACGAAGGTCTGTACACATGGACGCGGCAAGCGAGTGGCCATGCAACAACTGGAGGAGTCGCTGCGCCGATTGCGCACCGACCATCTCGACCTCTGGCAGATTCATGAAGTCATTTATGCCAATGACCCAGATCGGCACTTTGCTCCCGACGGCGTGAGCGAGGCCATGCTGGAGGCGAAGCGGCAGGGCAAGGTCCGGTTTATCGGTTTTACGGGGCACAAGGATCCGGCGATCCATTTGAGGATGTTGCAGCACGACTTTCCCTTTGACACCTGCCAGTTGCCGCTGAACGTATTCGACGGGACCTATCGTAGTTTTGAGCAGTCGGTCTTGCCGGTCTTGAATGAGCGCGGCATTGCGCCCCTCGCGATGAAGTCACTCAGTGGAAACGGGGATGCCGTCAAACGAGGTGTAGTTACTCCGGAAGAAGCTCTGCGTTATGTGCTGAGTTTGCCCGTGGCCACGGTGGTCAGCGGCATCGATTCGCGTGACGTGCTTCGACAGAACCTGGCCATTGCGCGGACGTTCACGCCCATGACCGTCGCGGAAATGGAGGGTTTGCGGAATCGGGTGGCCTCCTATGCCAAGGAAGGACAGTTTGAACTGTTCAAGTCTTCCAACCGGTATGACGGGCAGATTGGTCGGGAGCAACAGGCCCTTTCGTAAGGACAGCCTTGCCCCTGATCACTCACTCCTTCCAGGGGAATTCCTAGCTGCTCGACTCGCCATAGGGAGGTATACAAACATTAACACTGGAAGGAGATACGTTATGGTTGAAGTCAATTCTATGTACCATGCCCAATCGCGAAGCGATGATCTCAAGGCCCAGATCGATAAGCTCGAAAGCCTCGCACATCACACGGTCGTGAATCCCACCTTCGACAGTTTTGACGCTGAGACCGAGGACATCTTGATTAAGATATACGGCGCGAATCATAAGTACGTGGAGTCCTACAAATACGCCACCGTCGGAGAGGCTGAAGCGATGGTGAATTTGCCGGAGTCGGCCCAAGAAGCGGAAGCGAGAGACATTCCGAAGAAGGGCCTGCAGCAGCGTCGTCAGGTGCTGCAGAGCATATTGACCGATCTGCAAGCGGTCGAAACACAAGAAGCCGAGGTGCTCACGGGAGAAGATCGTGAAGATCCGCCCGGTCCCAGTTAGCCCGTTTGAAGCCGGAGTGATCCGAGCATGGAGGTGGTGACCGCCGTTTTTTTATGTTCATGTGGTCGCTGCCTCCGCGAGTTCCCCGCGGTAAAGTTTTCCGACATCTGCACGCGTGCTTCCCCGCACAACGATCTCCCGCATCTACCTATCTGATGACTGCTAAGACGCCGGCAAACTTTTGAGCGGCACGGCTTGATCTTGTAAGGCGGTCTCTCGGCCAGTGAGATCGGTCTTGTTTCTAATCAGCTTTTGCAGAGGCGGAAGATCCTTATTGTTGGCGTTGATCGCGAAGTAAGCCATCAGGCGGTGCTGCTTGAGATAGAGGATGATGCAGGACAGTTCGTCCAACTTTCCCCGGAGCAGCATCTGG
>JAJONL010000207.1 GCA_021323395.1 Nitrospira sp. | reverse complement strand
AGCATTTCCCTGGTGGCTTGCCAGGCGCTGAGACTATCCGCGACCTCACGTAACGCGCTCAACAAGGTCTCGTTGTAGAGTTCAACGGCGGCGTCGTATTCCGCCCGTTGCACAGAAAGTTCCGCGCGTAAGCGTCCACCTTCAAACAACGGCAGACGGATGCCTGGCGCGATGCCATAGGAAAAACTTTGACCGTTGAAAAGGAAATTCGCCAGTTGATCGGCGCCTTTCGTCAAGGTCAGCGCATTGAAGCCGACAAAAGCGGTCAGATCAATCGTAGGATAGAATTGTGTCTTAGCCACTTTGACGAGCCGCGCCGCCGAATCGGCTTTATAGAGAGTCGCGGCCAGATCAGGACGGTGCACGAGCAATCCCATGGGGAGGTGTTCAGGTAGTGGCAGTGAGTCAGGCAGAGCAGAGCCGGGCCGGTTGAAGAGGCGGAGACCTTCGTCCGGGCCTTTGCCGGTTAATCTGGCCAGCAAGTGCCGCTGGACATCCAGTTGATCGCGCACGCCGGCCTGCCGTTTCACCGCGGCTTCATAATCCGCGATGGCTTGTTTGACCGCCAGTTCATTGTCCAAGCCCAGCTGAAAGCGTGTCTCGGCGAGCTGCCGAAGCTTGCGACGCAGATCGACGATCGCGCGGACCAGCTCCAGCTGCCGGTACAGCGCATGGCCGCGGACATACGCACGCGCGATGCCGGTTGTCAGGTGCAGGCGGACCTGTGCCAGCTCCGCTTCTTCGGCGGCCGCTTGCCCGAGCGCCGCTTCTAACATGGCCCGATTCTTCCCCCAAAAATCGAACTCGTAGCGCAAGCTCAGGGGGTTAATCACGCCCAGGAGGATGCGCGCACCTGCCACTTCCGGATTGAGCGCCGCGAACACGCCGTGCTGAGAAATCCGTTCGTACGTGAGCGAGGCATCGGCTTCCAAGAATGGCAGGAGCCGCGCGCCTTCGACGCGCACGAACCCTTGAGCTTCGCGCAACCGGGCCGATGCCATTTTGAGGCCGGGATTGTCCTTGAGCGCCGCTTCCATCAATTGGTTCAGCTCCGGATTGTTGAACTGTTCCCACCAGCGATCATCGGGCCATTGTTCCAGCCGACTGGTGACCTCGGCGAGCGTCTCTTTCATCTCAGGCGGCTCCAGGTAGGCCGCGGGGGGATCTCCCTTGGGAATCCAGGCACACCCGGACAGCAGTACCAGTGTCGAGACCAGCAGTGCTCCTCCGCTCTGGCGTGTGAATCGAACTACGCCCGTCACGGTTGCTCCATGAGTTCTTCCGCTCGCCGTTCTCGCAGTTCTTCGGCCGGTTTCATGACCGGCACACGGCTGGAATGGGCACACCAGACGAGAAGGGCGAGTCCGAGACAGAGATAACTTGACAAGAGAAAGGCGTCATTCAGGGCTAAAATACCTGCTTGTTGTTTGATCAGCAGGTGCAACTTACGCTGGATCATGGACGGATCGAAGCCGATCTCCTGCAACTTCAAGGTCAGCTGTTGGAACGCATCGTAGGAGGCGGATATCCGTCCGCCAAAGTGGTCGCTGAGTTGCATGTGATGGAAGGGTAGCCGGCGAAACACCACCACCCCCTGCCACGTGATGCCGAGGGCGCCGGCCGCCAGCCTGAAAACATTCGCCACTTCAGCCGCACGCAGCATCTGATCACCGGATAGACCGTGCAGCGTCAAGACCGTGAGGGGCGTGAAGAAGGACCCGAGGAAGATGCCTTCGACGACCATTGGCCAAAAAATCTGATCATAGGACTGCGGGTCATCGAAGAGTCCGATCCAGTAAAAGGTGGCTGCAAACCCGACCGCATTGAGGCTGGCGAGCAAACGGGCATCGAGCCGTTTGGCGACTTCGTGCATGACCGCAATCAGCGGCACCCCACAGACGACCATGGGCACGAAGACCATGCCGGCCAACGACGAAGAATATCCCATCAAAACTTGAAGCTGGACGACAAAGAGCGCGAGCAGTCCCTGGACCGACATGAAGCCGAGCGCAAGGCAGATGAGGCCAATCACAAAATTTCGATGCCGAAACAGGCGCAGGTCCACTGCCGGCCAGCGCTCTCCCAGTTCCCACACGATCCAAATGGGCACAGTCGCGATGACGAGCAACAAGAGCGCCCGTAACCAGGGATCGTCGAACCAATCAAAGTCATTACCTTCGTTCAAGATGGTCTGGAGTCCCATGAAGATGACCGCCAATAAGAGAAATCCGATGAAATCGAAGCGCTCGTCTCGCGTCAGGATCGGACGCCCGTGGAGAAGAGAGCCGGTGAAACCGGCGATGGCCAAGGCCAGTGGAACGTTGACATAAAACAACATTCTCCAGTTCCATTCGTCAGCCAGCCAGCCACCCAATGCTAATCCCGCTGTGAAAGGCATCAGAGTAAAGAGTCCCCAGATAGCCAGCCCCAGCGACTTGAGTCGATCGGGATATTCTTCCAACAGCAGTGTTTGACCCAACGGCAATGTGAGACCGCCAGCCAGGCCCAGGACGATGCGAGCGGGAACGAAGGCGCTAATAGTATGGTCGATGGCGCAAAGAGCCGAGGCCGCTGCATACACGAGGAAGGCGCCCGCGAAGACCCGGGATTCGCCGTAGCGACCGGAGAGCCATCGTCCGATAGGGAATGCCAAGGCCAGGGCAATCATGAAATCCGTTTGCGCCCATGTTCCGAAGCTGGGCAGTACCCCGCCCAGGTCCCCCGCCGCATGCGGCAGGAGCGCGACATAGGAGCCCGCGTTGAAGAGGACCAGCATATGGGCGAGGCCCATCACGGCATTGAAAAGGGCGAACTGCCATCCTCTCAGGCGGCTCTGTGCGGGATCAGTAACTGAGGTATGCATACGATGCTCAAATAGGGGGATGGTCGCCAACCGCTGGGTCAGAGACGGTTCCGGTCGGGGCTTAGAAACCTCTCGTTGAAGTCGATGCTTCGCGGCGCTTCGAGGCCAGCGTAGGTGACGACAGCAACTTCTGGACCAGGACGCCGTAATCCCAT
>JAJONL010000206.1 GCA_021323395.1 Nitrospira sp. | reverse complement strand
CGCTTCTTGGCGGCCTTGTCGTCATGCAACCGGCACAGGCCTTCCACCTCAAAGAATGCCACCAGTTCGGTGGCGAAGATGAGCGGCTCCGGAACCCGCGACCATTTGCCCAAGGCCCCCATGAGGGTGGCGCGCGGATGGATGTACTCTTTCCGGGCATTTTCGTCACCGCATGAGACCACACTCACGATCGGCGAGACAGCCTGAATGAACGCGCCGGAGAAATCGGCTGAACCATGGTGGGGGACCTTAAACACTTCCGACCTCAAATTGAGATTACCGCGGTTGTGCTCCCGCGTCAGAAACCGGCCGGCTTCATCGTTGAGGTCGCCGGAAAACAAGAAGCTGAACCCTCCATAGCTCAAACGGAGGACGATCGAGTGACCGTTGATGGTATGGGAGGCGGAATGTCCTGTGAAGCCCTCCTCACTGTCGATCAGCGACTCGTGCCCGATCCTCGGTCCCTTGGGCGGCTCGCCGAGAAATTTCAGCGCCGTCTGTCCGTCCACGGTCGTGGTTATTGGGCCCAGCACGTCCATTCGCAGATTGCCCTGGTTGAAAAACTCAAAGGCCTGGTTGTCGCCGAGCTGGAGACGCCGGAACGACACCCCACTCCGGCTGTTGTAGGTGGCCAAGGTCTTTTTCCATTCTCGAAACGGCTGGTTCATCTCCGGATCGGCCACGTCGAGCAGATTGTCCTCCAGGCCCGTGAGATAGAGCTGTCCGTTGACGGTCTTGGTCGGTCCAAGCAGTTTCGTGTCGGGAACGGCTTTGTTGTTCATCTTGGTGGGGCGTTTGACGATTCCGTTGTGGTAGACCCGCTTCGGTTGCATGAAGAGGCGTTTGCGTTTCACCTGGTTCGTTTCCGATTTGAGAATCTCGGGGAGGCCAGCGAAATGGTCGGCATCCCCGTGCGTGACGACGATGCAGTCGATGTCCTTTGGGCTCTCGGCGGTGGTCCCTCGAAAACGCCCGGCCAGGTAGCGCGCGAACATTTGATTGTCTCCCCCATCGACCAGAATGATTTTCCCGTCCGGTGATTCGATTACGGTGCCGTCACCCTGTTGAACATCGACGAAATTGACCTTCAACACCTGATTGTCCGCGAGGGGTTTGATGAGATTGGCCACTTTGAGGCCGGAGGACTTGCCCGGTTCGATGTAGCCGGTGATGGATTCTGGCAGGATGCTGCCGTCCAGCTTCTGGCGAAAGACCGTGATGCCGACCTCCAGGTGCGTGCTGAGCTGTTTGAGGAGGGTGAGTTCGTCGCCCCAGGCCATCGTGCGGATCAGCTTCTTCCGCCCCCGTTCCTCCCAGACATCCGCCAAATCGACATGAAGAACCGCTTGTTCAGCCATAGACCCCCCTCTCGCAGACTGTTGATAAAGAATGCCGCCGGCATTTTCGGTCTCACGTCTCCCTGCGACGCTAGAAGTAGAAGAGGGCGCACTGAAGGGTTTTATCCGTTCACCAAGAGTATCTGAGGTGAACGGGTCGACAAAGTTGGTGTGTACCTCCTCAGTCGCCGTGCTTCCTGCGGCCTTGGCGGACAGCCTTTCTGAACAGCCTGCGAACAATTGTGGTGTCCCACCGGCACAGACTACGCCGTTCACCGTGGGAAATCATGCCTCTCGGAACGGAGGTCGTCGTTCGTGACGCGCCGTCCGGTGCATGCCGGCTCCGCCCTCTTGCCGTTGGAATCGCTGCCCTGTTAGATTGAGCCCATGACGATGCAATTTCAGAAAAAAGATCCGCGCGCCACCATCATCACGAAATTCGGCGAGATGAAGATTCGTTTTTATCCAGACGATGCGCCGCGCCATGTGGAGAATTTCATCAATCTGGCCAAGATGGGCTTCTACGACGACACCACGTTTCACCGCGTCGTGCCCGGCTTCATCATCCAGGGCGGAGATCCGCTGAGCAAAACGCCCGACCGGATGTTGCACGGGACCGGCGGCCCCGGTTTCTTCCTCAACCCCGAGCCGAATGACCGTCCGCATAAACGCGGCGCTCTTTCCATGGCGAAGATGCCGCGCGACGGCAACAGCACCCGTGATTTCAACGATAACGGGTCCCAGTTCTTCATCTCCCTTCAGGACAACGGCGGACTCGATCGTCGCTATTCGATCTTTGGAGAAATCGTCCGAGGCATCGAAATCATCGATCTCATTGCGAAGCTGCCCTGCGATGAGCGCGACAATCCGCTGGAGCCGATTCACATGAAGGTGACGGTGAAGGAATAGAAAAGTGTGGAACAACACCCGGCTGGTCCCCTGCTTCCGGAGCGCGCGCCCTCAGAAGGACCTCGCTCGACGGCCGCGATGGAACCAGCCGGGTATCATTCCACGGCGAGAGACAGGTGCGAGTTTACACCTACCGAAGATAGCCCGCCGATTTCCTTCCGCTGTTTATATTTTTTTCCACGCTCTATTCGATCCATCCTTCCGCATTCGCAACTGAACTCATCAAAGGCTTGTGATTGGTAGTTTGAATTGATTCCGCTCTGCCACTGCGCGAATGCTCAACCCCGCGAAGGGAACTTGTAGTGCCGGCACGAAGTGTACTTCTCACCAGCCTGGTCGTTCTTATTGCGGTGCTTACGGGCTGCGACTTGGAACGTGCTCGGCTCATGAGAGACGAATATCCGTCTTATCCCGATGGCGTACGGCGGACGATCGATCGCGGAACGATCATGCGAGGGATGACGAAAGATCAGGTATACCTCGCCCTCGGCTCGCCGGTGTGCAAAACGGAAATACAAGATCAAGGCAGACCGATGCAGGTGTGGCTCTATCCTCCCATCGGAAGAGACGCCTGCATTACCGCCGATTTTCGTGTGTACTTTGAAGATGGGGCTGTTACGACATGGGACCGCTTCACGACACCCACCCGGTATACCGATCCTCCCGGCGGCGCGCCATAATGGAATGGGCGCATTGCAAAAATCACTCACACTGATTGAATACAAACGCCTGCTGCAATGCCCGCTGACATCCGACTGGAGACGAGCACACT
>JAJONL010000205.1 GCA_021323395.1 Nitrospira sp. | reverse complement strand
GCCGTGGAGGAATGGGGTGCGAGTTCGCGCACGACCGAGATATGCGGGTGCGCCTTGGTGAATTGCGCGATGGCCTCGTCCCACGCACGTTGGTGATCGGGCTTCCAGGACACGAAGCGGAGGGTGACGGAATGAGAAGACGTTGTCGCTGAGCGATCAGTCGATGGTTGAGCCGGTGTGGCTGGTGCCAGCCAACTGAAGGTCAGGAGGATCAACAACGAGCAGATGACGATGGTCGAGGCATGGGGCATGTAGCCGGACAGATCCGACTGACTCCGACCGGCGCACAGATCGGTCCGGGGCCCGCACACTTCTCCACATGAATATCCCTGCATCCTCTTCTTTATACACAGGGCGGGAGACATGACGCAAAGGGCACAACGCAGGGTTGCCGAAGCAGCAAGCCCAAATCCACAGTAACTACTGAGGAACTGCGCCTGGCTCCCAGTCCCATGACCTGATCTTCGTCCTGCTGCGACTCGATGACAGCCGCAGGCCGTGCCCGTCGCTCGTCTGTGACGATGACAAAGGATCGCCTGGGAGGTCGTCCGACAGGGCCTGCCCGCTACTTCTTGCTTCGAACCGCCAGTTCCCATCGGTAGCCGTCGGGATCGGAGAACCAGATCCCCATGCTTTTGGAGCCGGGAGCCACCGGTCCGATCTCGTCACCCGGATCTTCTAGCTCAACCTTATTCTTCTGGAGATGGGCCAAGGCCTTTTTGAGCGCGGCCATGTTTGACACATGAAAGGAGATATGGCCGATCGTTTTCGGCGACGGTTTGCCCTTGGAGAAGACGATCAGAACGTTCTCGTTCCCGACCCCGACACCGCCCTCATATTCGAATTCCTTGCGCAATCCCAATATCCGCATGAACCATTTGGCGCTCGCGCGCGGATCGCGGACGGCCAATCCAAAATGCCACACTGCGCCGAGGGTGAATGGAACCTTCATGACCGTGACCTCCTAGTCAAAAAGAGAGACGCATCGTACTATCCTGCCCGCCTATCTTGTGTGAAGCAGAGGCAACCGAGGAACGCTGCACTGCCTGCTTCTCGTGATTTAACAGCCAGCGTTTGCGCTCTGCGCGCACAGCCGCCGGTTTGCCGATGTGCCTCGCGAGTTCGCTATAACTCACCGTCCGCCCCGCGGAGATCTCGCACAATGCCTGCCAGACGCGTTTCTGGAACGACGTGCCCTCCGTGGCGGTGGGGAGGGAATCGATCGCGTGGAGATCTCCGTCGAAATACGCGGCGATAGCTGAGACAAGGCCGGATGATCGTGATGCCCGTATCAGTGTGACGTTGTCCTTTCCATAGTGGCGTGCGAGCAATCGACGCAGGCGGTCGTCGTAGTCGATCCAATCGACCGCTCGCAATCGTCCCATTTCGTCGGAGATGACCATCAGGTTTCCGATCGGAGTCGCAAGCGTCTCAGTAAGAAGGGTGAGTGTATGAAACATGACGAACCTCCGTGCCGTGGTGAGTGCTGCGGGCGCTAACCGTCCATAAATACTGTGCGGCGTAGGCGCGCCAGGGCCGCCAGGCCTCCGCACATTGCAGCAATTGGGGAGCGGTGGGTGCTATTCCTTCGAGTTGTGCGCCTCGCAAGATGCCGAGATCCGTGGCGGGAAAGGCATCCGGTTCCCGCAGGGCGCGAAGGGCGATGTATTGAGCGGTCCATTCTCCGATGCCGCGGATGGCACGGAGCTGCGCGAGGCTCTCCTCGATCGACCCAAGCGGCGTGAAGAGCCGCGGATTCTCGACCGCCGCTTGGGCCAGCGCCTTCACCGTGGCCCGGCGTGCCGCCGGCATGCCGCTTCGGCTCAGGTCGGCGACGGCGAGACAGCTGGCCGAGGGGAAGGTTCGGATCAGGCGTGCATCGCTTGTGTTGAGCAACGGATCTCCCCACAGAGCGACCAGCTTACTGCCCAACCGGCGTGCGGCCTCGACCGTGACCTGTTGTCCCAACACGGCCCGGACCGCGAGTTCAAAGCCATCCCAACAGCCGGGGCTGCGCAATCCCGGACGTGAGGCGATCAAGGGCGCGAGGGTCTGGTCCTTGGACAAATGAGTCGTAATGGTGTCGAGGTCGGCTCCTACGTCGAACTGATGCCGGACGCGGGTGACAACCGCTTGAAGTGCGCGGACCGATGGAAACTGAATGGTGGCCAGCAGACTGTGGTGGCCAGAGGCGTGTGCGACCGTCACGGTGCCATGCAGTCCCTCGTGCGTGACGGTACGCCGATACAGGCCCTCTTCGACGACCTCCAGGCCGTCGAAAGCCCGCGCGCGGAGATAGTCCAGCATGGCTTCCCAGTCATAGGGAGGCCGATAGGGGAGCTGCAGCATGACGGGAGCGTCACTAGGGACAGTCTGGGTGGACGGAATGGTGTCGCGGCGCACTTCCCTGGGCGGTCTGTGATAGAGGGTGCGGAAGGCATCATTGAAGCGGCGCACACTGCCGAATCCTCCGGCCATGGCCACTTCGGCCATCGAGAGCCTGGTGTCATGAAGCAACTGTTTCGCGAAGAGCAGACGCCTGGTCTGTGCGACCACGACCGGCGACACACCGAGGTGTTGATCGAAGAGCCGGCGTAACTGACGCGCTCCCATGCCGACATGGGTCGCGAGTGTTTCAACCGTTCCATCTTCACGATCGAGAAAGCCGTCGGCGATCAGGGCTAAAGCGCGGGAGACGGTATTCGACGTGCCGCGGCAGCAGGCCAGTTCGGGTGCTACAGTGCTCTCGTTTGGGTGTCCGCGCCGGACAGATCGGGCGGCAATAGATCCGGGTTGAAAGGACACCCACGAAGAGGCGTCCATCGAAACGCGGATCGCGTGTTTGAAGCGCGCGGTAGCTGATATCCGGATCACAAGCTTGCATACCTGCTACTCTGCCATATTCGACGGCGAAATTCTGGCCGTTTTCGGACGTGACCATGATGGGGACAAATGGTCTCCTCATCCTTTCTGGAATTGTAGAGGGTCTGCTTGGTGGAATGGACGGGGGGATGAAGAGAGAGGCGAAGATAAACGCGTTTGGCCCAACCGACAGGCGGGGAGGAGTCAACCTCTTGGCATTACGACGCACGTCGGTTATGCTGAAGAAGGAGGAGGCATCAAGCACATGCAAGTACGGATCTGCGTCGGACTAGTCGGCCTCGTTGCGATCGTGTTTTCTTCAGCCTGCACATCACTCGACAAAGGCGTGCAACAGTCCAAGCAAAAGACCACGGTCGGACAGCGGGTCGAACGATTCGCCAAGTCCCTGACCGGGACCGTAACGGATCTAGCCAGTGATGTGCTGCCGATTCTCGGGGCCACGACGAAAGAAGTGGGAGACGAGATCAAGTCGGATCTGCCGAAAGTGGCAGAAGAACTGGGCAGCCAAATGAGCCATATCTTCCCGACTCGCGGCTTTCTCGCATCGTTCAGTGGCTCACCGTACGGCAAGAGTACGATTCGCCGCTTCGCTCGCTGCGGCCTTGCTGGACGGCCTTTTTGCGCATCCTGCGGGGAATATGCTGAGACCGACGCGACGTATGAGTTGATGGGAGCGTATTGAGCAAAAATCGAGTTTTTCCGCAGCCTGCTAGGACCTGCCTCTGATTAAACACATGCGCTTGCCTTGTACGAAGCCCACGTAGTCGATCAAGAAGTCGCCGAAGTTTTTGCCGAATATTCCGTTGTGCTCCTGAACCAAGTCGTTGCTGGTATGGGCGATCACGACGGGACTGTAGGAGTACTCTCCACTGGTCTTCGGGGAAAGCTCCGCGCCTCCCGATACGACCGGCCGGCCGGTCAGGTCCTGTTTCACAATCTTGCAGACGGTGGAGACAGACTCCTTCGGTGGCAGAGTGCCATTCGAGGCTTCGAGTTCATGGGTCAGTTGCGGTTCATACTCTCCCAAGGCCGTCGTCCACAGTTCCTTGAGTTCATCGCTCCTGAACTTGGGCCGGAACAGCACGTTCAGGTTACGCGCGATCGGAAACCAGTATTTTCTCGCGCTATCGTCCTCAGCGGACACCGTCAACAGCACGGGCGCCTGGATGTCCATAAAGGAGACACCCCTCGTCAGTCGATCTATTCTCTCGTATTGAAACGCTTCCAGCGCCGGATTCAACAGCACGGTCATGTCGCCCAGGCCGCTCACGATCTCCATGAGTTTTGGTGGGCCGGTCGATCCTGCCTGAGCATTGGCGGCGGCGTTCAGCAAATCCCGTTCGAATGCCCCTGCAATGGCTTTGAAGAGGACCTGTCCACCGAAACTGTGGCCGATGGTGAGCAAGCCCATAAAGGTTGGCTTGGAAGCGTCGTTGTTTCGACGCATGTACACCTTCTGAAGTTTGACGAAGAATTCTCTCAGATCCCCGTCACCCACTCGCTCGGCGGCGGATTTACGTCCCCAGAACGTGACATAGTTGAGCCATCCGGGAAGAGACCGTCCCCGCCATCCGACATACAATCCGATCACGTTGACGCGTTCCTCCAACCCGAGCTCTCGTCGAGCTGTGACATACTGAGGCTCCTGTAACTTTACGCGCAGCCGTTCGAGAGACGTTTGGAAATTTCGAAAATTGTCGTCCGATTGATCGGCATTGTGATGCCAGCCATGAATGAAGACCGACACGATGGTATTCTGGTCTTCCGAAGCGTCGGCGATCGTCTTGAGCGCCGCGTCAGCTGCTTCGCGGTCCCAAAAGCGGCCGTAGTCATCCACCTCGACGACCAATGGACCAGGGAGGGAGGCCGCTTCCGATGACGGACGAAATTGTTTATGGCCGTAATCGCAACCGGCCAATAACATGACAATCACTACCGTGGCAGTGTTCATGTGGATTCGCAGAGCGGTATAAATGGTTCGTTGATTTCTCATAGCTATTCCCCTTGTCGGAATCGCGATACCGCTGGTGGTTTATTAACAGCTAACTTCGCTATGTTCCCAAGACCTCTATGTGCTTATCAGCTTCTTTCTGATTCAGCAATAATTGAACCCGGCACTGTTTCTCATCCAGTCCATGGTCTGAAAGAGCTGGGTCCCCAGACTATCAGTCTAATCTTTCCGAATGAGCGCCTAAGTGTTTCGACTTGCGCCACATCTACTCCAAGGTCAAATGCACACCGAGTATCTGTTTTGATACAGCGAGTTATCTTTTCGGATACAACTTCTCTCACGGTGCGATGGTTCGATATTGTGGGTTGCCCAAAAACTCGTTCGCCTGCCTGTTTGTTGCGCATCCTGCATAACCAGGCTTGGTAACCCGCCCGTGAACGGCCTTGCCACATGCCCGTGGCTGTGAGTAGTGACGATGGTAACGGGGGACATGAACGGTCATCCACCACTGCATGAATGGACTGCCATGTCGGTAAACGTTGCACGACGAGGTGGAAATGATTGGGCATGAGGCAGAAGACAAAGAGCTTGAAGGGGTATTTGGATCTCGCCGTAGCAAGCAAATCAAGAATGGCGGTGTAGTCGCTCTCCTTATGAAAGACCGCCGCGCCCCCGTTGCCCGATTGAGCACATGGTGGGCGTGTCCAGCTACTTGCCCGCGAGAAATGAGGAGCATGGGAGGAGCACGGTACGCCCAACGTGAACGAGGGGGCAATAAAAAAGTAGCCCGTCCCCTTTTTCCACCTGTCTTCTTCTTTTCCGCCCCTCGGGCGACAAAATTCGCTGTCTCAAATGTTAACTTATCCAAGCTCCTCAGGAGGAATCTCTATCCGACCGTATGGTATCCTGAACCAAGCCAAGAGACGGGGGACGAAACATGGATCTCTCTCCCAGGGCGGTTCCAATATCGGCTGTCTTCCTCTCGCTCGCTGTATCAACCATTCCTGCATCGTTGAGCCTTGCGTCCACTCCCATCTACACCTACCTGGATGAGACCGGCGTTCAGCATTTCACCAACCAACTTGAGTCCATCCCAGAGCAATACCGGGATCAGATGAGGCAGAGCGAGGCCGGCGCCTTTTCCGAGCCTTCCGTCGCCGCTGCCGGTCCTGCACCAGCCCAGTCATTCTCTCCAGCTGTACTATCCGTCGCACCACCGGTTCGCTCCACCGGCTTCCGAACAGTCACGGCCGACGGCGAATACCGCATGGGAGATCATGACACCAGAACCGATGCGGTGCGTCTGGCGGTTGAAGCAGCCAAGAAGGATGCCCTCGAACAGGTCGCGACCTATTTGGAACGCGTGACCGAGGTCATAGACATGGATGTCACGCGAGATGACATCCGGACCTACACGGCAGGGATCGTCAAGGTCGTGGATCAAACGATCACGACAAGACTGGAGGGAGAAGATAGTGTGGTGATCCGCGCCGACCTGACTGCTGAGGTCGATCCGCATGAAGTCGCGCAGGCCATTGCGGCCCTTCGCGAAAACGAGAGCGCCAAGCAAGAACTCCTGGCGCTTCGCGCCGAAACCGACCGGTTGCAGGAACAACTCGATGCCACCA
>JAJONL010000072.1 GCA_021323395.1 Nitrospira sp. | reverse complement strand
AGCCGGCAGCGTGGAATGTAAAATGTCTCTCGCAAACAGGCTGCAGCATTGCTCAATGGAAAGCAGACGATGAGATCGCCGAGGGCTGTCACCACATGATGATCGATCGCCAGCGATGGCCCAAGTCGGCTGTGGGAACAGAGATGCGGACAATCCCGCCCGTATTCTGCACCTTGGCGCGATCGATCTCACCATCGGTGGGAATGGGTATGTATCGTTCAAGCGCGCCCTGTCGTAACACCACTCCTTGGCGCGCAAATTCCACGGTGATGTCCGCCGGCCCCACAGACTCCTTCGCTGAGGTGAAGTCGGCATAGACATGAAAGAAGCCATCGCTCTCGGACACGTCGATGATCGGTCTTTGTTCTCGAATGAGGCCTTCACGCTCTGTCTCTTCTGAACCCGTCGAGGGCCCGTGAGGCGGGCTCACTTGATCCACATTAGCCGCTGTGCCATAAGACTTCATCATCGACTCCTTTTCCCAAAGTCTAGTTTTTCTGCTACATGAGCCCACGATACTGATTTGTAAACGACGATGTACTAGGAACTTCCCTGGCCTATCCGAAAAAGTGCGCTAGCGTTTTGCCTAGTTGTGGGAATGTGTGCCGGATCAGTATGGTGCAATGAGGTACAGTGCTCTTCCAATTGACTATTTTTGGACGAATACCCCTATGACGTACCAGGCTCGCCATACACCCGCTCAAGACCCTGATTTTGTCCTGGCTCAAGCGGCGGCGATCATAAAATTTTCCGACGATGCCATCATTTCGAAAGATTTGGATGGCATCGTGCTGAGTTGGAACAAGGCCGCGGAATCCTTGTTCGGCTACAGCGCGGCCGAGATGATCGGCCGACCGGTGCAGGTCTTGATTCCGCCGGAACGTTGCCACGAGGAGGGACAAATTTTAACTCGCCTTCGAAAGGGCGACCATATCGACCACTATGAAACGGTCCGAAAACGGAAAGACGGCACCTTGATCGATATTTCCCTGACGGTGATTCCGCTCAAAGACCGCTCAGGCCGCATCATCGGGGCGTCGAAGATCGCCCGGGATATCTCCCAACAGAAGCAGTCCGTGCGTCGGTTCAGAGAGCTGGTTGAAGCTCTCCCCGCCGCCGTCTATACGACCGATGTTGAAGGCCGTTTGACCCACTACAACCAGGCGGCTCAAAATTTATGGGGATGCTGTCCGGAACTGGATACGGCTCGATGGTGCGGCTCGTGGCGCCGGTATCGGTCTGACGGCACGGAGATGCCGCTCGACCAATCGCCGATGGCGCTTGCGATCGGGCAGAATCACCCGGTGCGAGGGGTGGAAATGGTGATCGAACGCCCCGATGGCTCGCGGGTGCCGGTCCTTCCCTTTCCTACGCCCCTCCGAGACGCGGCAGGCGCCGTCATCGGCGGCTTGAATATGCTGGTCGACATCTCCGCTCGGAAGCAGGCCGAAGAGCAACTCAGCAGATCGGCAGCGGAATCCGAAGAACGTGTCGCGGAACGGACACAGGAGCTTCGCTGCTCCCAGGAACGTCTCCGGGCGCTGGCCTCCGAATTGACGCTGACTGAACAACGTGAACGCCGCAGGCTGGCTACCGATCTTCATGATTATCTCGCGCAAATCGTGGTGGCCAGCCGGATCAAGCTCTCGCAGACCATCTCCCGGTCGCGTGATCAGGACCTGTCCGCTTCCCTCCTGAGGATAGACGAGATGCTTGACCAAGCGCTCACCTACACCCGTTCCCTGGTGGCTGAACTCAGCCCGCACGTGCTCTACCAGTTTGGATTGTCGAAATCCCTGGTCTGGCTCGGTGATCAGATGAAGCACCATGATCTGGCGGTGACGGTGCATCCTGCCCCCGCTTCCTTCACGCTGCCTGACGATCATGCGGTTTTGTTATTTCAATCGGTGCGGGAACTCCTCTTCAACATCGTGAAGCATGCCAGGACCGACAAGGCCAGTATCACGGTCTCTGTCGACGCCGAGAAGGAGCTGTGGATTTGTGTGGAAGACAGCGGGACGGGCTTCGATGTGACGACCCTCACCCGCCCCGCGGATGCCCAAACGAAGTTCGGCTTGCTCAGCATTCGGGAGCGCATGGAATTGCTGGGAGGCGAATGCGAGGTGTCCTCCTCTCTGGGCGTCGGCACCTTGGCGATTTTGCGACTCCCCCTCGCCCCTAGTTGCGTCGGATCGACCACGCCGGCGGTCATGCCCCGGTTCGAGTCAGAACCAGCCGCGTCGAAATCGCTCGACCGCTGCGTGAAAGTCCTATTGGTGGATGACCACGCCATGGTAAGGCAGGGCCTTCGCAGTATTTTGGACAGTTATGGGGATCTCGATGTTGTCGGCGAGGCGGCCGATGGGCAGGATGCGGTGATCATGGCCCGTTCGCTCCGTCCCGACGTCGTGGTGATGGATGTCAATTTGCCGCTGGTGGACGGTATCGAAGCCACCCGTATACTCTGTCAAGAGCACCAGGCCATCACAGTCATCGGCATCTCCGTCAGGAACGACCCCCAAGTCAGGCATGCGATGACCGACGCGGGGGCGGCGGACTTCCTTCCCAAAGAATCGGCGGCCAGCCGGTTATATGAGGTCATCCTGAACCACTGTCCGGCTGTAAAGTCGTGACCATCCTCGCAGGTGTGAGGAGCAGCCGCTGACAGTCACAGGGCCCAGCCCGGATTATTCATGAATGCCGTCGCGAGTCGTTCCAGACCCAAGCCCGCCGGGGCTTCTCGCACGTAAGGCCGGCAGAGGCGTACTGGCAGTCCGTCGAGGAGGCCGAACGAGAAAAGCCTCGCCGGGCGAGAGAATCGGACGACGGAGCAGGTATTCATGAATAGTCCGGGCTAACAGGGCTCTGAAAAACCATTTCACTGTCCCTAAAAAACGTGTTGCGTGAGTCGGGGGAGCTATTCAGAACGTCCGCAGGATGGCCAAAAAGGTCGTCCAGCGTTGGGCTGAGCCGACATCCGCACAGATTCGGAGATCAACACAGCATCGTGACAGGCTCAGGCTCCCTCATGCGACCGCTCGGTGCCGACAGGATGGTCGAAGTTCCAGCATGACCACATCGGTGCTCGCACATTTTCAACGGCTGGCCTATGCCGCCGCCGGGCTGGCGATCCTCCTGCCCTTGGGGCTGCTTCTCGGGTGGACGATTGATCCCGCCCTGCTGTTCCGCCTCCCTGCCTCGTTTCACAGCGCCACACCCAACATGGCTGTCGGAGCATTGCTGTGCGGCGTTGCGTTGCTCCTACAAATACAGGCGCCCCTTTCAGAACGCCGCCGGCGCGCTGCGCAGATGGCGGCGACGATCACCTGCCTGCTGGCCCTCGCCACATTACTCGAATACCTGTTCTCCATTGATCTCGGCATTGACCGCTGGGGGTTCACAAGGCCGGATGAGGAGGCCGTTTTGCATCCCTGGCGCATGGCGCCGCCCACGGCGGTTGCCCTCCTGAGCCTCGGAATCTCTCTTTTTTGTCTGGACAGCCGTTCGGTCCGTCGCCATGACCTCTCCCAATATGCCGCCCTCATCGGAGCCACCATCGGGTGCGTCGCATTTGTGGGATACCTCTACGGCGTGCCGTCTCTCTACCAGGTCGGAGCCTTCTCTTCGATTTCGATTGTGACCGCCGCGCTCTTGACGCTCATCGGAGTGGGCATTCTCAGCGCGCGACCCCAACAGGGCTTCATGGCGCCCTTGGCCACCGACGACCTCGGAAGCCTGATGTTGCGGCGGGTGCTACCCTTTGCGATCGGCCTGCCCATCCTGGCCGGCTGGATCAGAATTACGGCTCAGCGCTCCGGCCTGTACGGTTTCAACTTCGGGGTGGCGCTGGCCGTCGCTACCGTCATCCTGATCGTGCTTGCCTTTCTGTGGGCGCTGGCCGACACCTTGAATCGCACCGACGGACAAAAAAAACATCTCCTCCAGATCCTGCAGCAGCGGGAAGCTCGTCTCCGGCTCGCGCTGAAGGCGGGCAGGATGGGCACCTTTCACCACGACCTCGACAGCGACACCGTCACCTGGTCGCCGGAACTGGACGCCATTTTCGGGTTGGCCACGTCGACGTTCGGCGGAACGTTCGCCGCGTTTCAGGAGCTGATTCATCCCGATGATCGGGCAGGGGTGACCCGGACCATTCGGGAGGCCATCGAGCATCGCGGCGCCTACGATCTGGAGTGCCGCATCCTGCGGACCTTGCCGCCGGGCGACGGGTGGATCGCCGTCACCGGACAAGTGCTGCCGGACGCGTCCGGACGGCCACGGCAGATCACCGGCGTGATGTTCGACAGCACGGAACGAAAGCGGGCGGAAACCGCCCTGCAGCAGAGCGAATCCCAGTTGCGCGTGATTACCGACGCGGTGCCGGGATTGATCGCCTATGTGGATCGTGAAGAACGGTTCCAATTCGTCAATGCCGGCTATGAGCGGCATTTCAACCTGCCCCGCGAACGCATCATCGGACAATCCGTGGATCAACTCATGCCGGCTGACTATCCCGGCATGCAGAGTTATATCCGCCGCGCGCTGGCTGGTGAACAGGTGTCGTTCGAAACGACGGTGACGGTGACGGGGCCGGAGCGCGCCGAAACGCTCTTGGCCACCTACGTTCCGGATCGGCCCGCGGCAGGGCCGGTGGCGGGGTTCTATATCCTCGTCACCAATCTCACCGCTCATAAACGAACCGAGCAAGCGTTGCGGGAAAGCGAAGGGCGATTTCGGCACCTCTTCGAGCAGGCTTCGGACGGCATTGTCATGGCCGACATGATGGGTCACTACCTCGACATCAACCACCGCGGATGTCAGATGGTGGGCTATTCTCGCGCCGAACTCCTCGACATGCGCGTCACCGACTTGCTGGCCCCCCTGGATTATCCGCGGCTGAAAGAAATCAAGGCCGAAGTGCTCGAAGGCCACCGGCACTCCGGGGAGTGGACCCTGCGTCGAAAGGACGGCGCGCTGATCTCGGTGGAGGTGAGCGCCAAACTTCAGCCCGACAAGCGATGGCATGCGATCGTGCGCGATATCACGGAACGCAAACGCGCCGAGGCCGGCTTACGCGAGAGCGAGGCGCATTTCCGCATGTTGGCCGACGCCGCTCCCGTGCTGATCAGCATGGCCGGGGTCGACCAATCGTACACCTGGTTGAACAGGTCTTGGCTGGACTATACCGGACGGGCCTTGGAGGATGAATTGGGAGACGGCTGGACTTCCGGCATCCATCCGGACGAGTTGACGGAATGCCTCCGGACCTACGCCTCCCATTTTGACCGCCACGAACCGTTCGAAATGGAGTACCGCTTGCGACGGGCGGACAATACGTATGGATCGATTCTGCATCGGGGAGTTCCGCTCTTGACCTCGGAGGGGACGTTCACCGGTTATCTCCACGCGTCCATCGACATTACCGATCGGAAACGATCCGAGGCGCAGCTGCAACAGTGGACCGCGGAACTTGAGTTACGGGTGCAGGAGCGCACGGAAGCGCTCCTGCGGTCGCAACAGCGATTACGGGCGCTGGCCTCGGACTTGAGCGCCACGGAGCAACAGGAACGGCGACGTCTGGCGACGGAGTTGCACGATTATTTGGCCCAGCTGCTGGTGGTCGGCCGCATGAAATTGGGACAGGCGAAACCGCTGGTGAAGGATTCCAGGACGCAAAAACTCCTCGATGAAGCGGATGATGTGCTCACTCAATCCCTCAATTACACCCGGTTCCTCGTCGCGGAACTCAGCCCGCAAGTGCTGTACCAATTCGGCCTGCCCGCGGCGCTCAGATGGCTCGGCGGACAAATGAAAACCCATGGGTTGAAGGTGGCGGTCCATTGCGAGGTGGATCAGGTCTCCCTGACGGAAGAGACGGCGGTGATACTCTATCAGAGCGTCCGGGAATTGCTCTTCAACGTGGTCAAGCATGCCGGAACAGATGAAGCGGCCATTGCCTTGCTGTGTGATGGAGATGAGGTTACCGTCACGGTCTCCGATGAGGGCAGCGGATTCAATCCTACAGCCGTGAATGAGCCGGACCGGCATCATCAGCCGGGACGATTTGGACTCTTTAACGTCCAGGAGCGCATCGAGGCTGTGGGCGGGCATTTCGACCTGGACTCTTCTCCGGAAGCCGGCACAACCGTCGCCCTGACCGTTCCCTCGCAGCCTCCCGAGGCACCCGCTGACGCGCCGGACACCGAGGAGACAGCACGCGCCGATTCGCCGCCGGTTCTTGCGTCGCAACGACTGCGTATTCTGCTCGTGGATGACCATGCCATGGTGAGGCAAGGACTGAGAAGTGTGCTGGAGAGTTATCGCGATCTGGAGGTGATCGGCGAAGCGGGGGATGGAGAATCGGCCATGAATTTGACCGACAGTCTGCGGCCCGACGTGGTGGTGATGGACATCAACATGCCCAAAGTGGACGGCATCGAGGCGACACGCCAAATCGTCGCCCGCCATCCCGAGGTCGTGATCATCGGGCTGTCCGTGCAGAACGAACACCATATCGAAGAGATGATGGTCAATGCGGGGGCGGCGGTCTTTGTCACCAAAGAGCGCGCCGCCGTGCAGCTTTACGAAGCCATCATCAGTTCCGTCCGCCCGCGAGCCTCAAAGGAGTCTGCCGAGTAATGCCATTCTACTGCGGCAAAGGATCTGCAACAGTCAGCCTCCTAGGGCGGCCGTCTCACACCGCCGGCGGTCGGCGGCCCATGACCATACCCACGACGGCCATGATTAGAAATACGACGAACAAGATATAGGCGATGTTGGTAGCGGTTCCCGCGACTCCGGAAATGCCCAACACACCCGCAATTAATCCGATGACGAGAAACGTGACTGCCCAACTTAACATGATGACACCCCTTTGCAGATGGTAAGGCCCAGGATGCATGGTCACTGCCGGCACAATGAATCTAGCTGGGATGTTGAAAAAGTCCGCCAGCTTTGTTCTCGCAAGATACTGCCGCCTCACTATCTCGGCGGCGTTCACACACGTGACGCGCTTTATTCAGCGCGTCGTGAACCTCCGGGGCCCTACGTACCCCATGGGAAAGAGCCTGTCTCGGCAGGCGGAGGCGGTAAGAACGTGACGCCTCGCCTCCTCGCATCGCTGCGGCCTCGCTGGACGACCTTTTTGACCATCCTGCGGACGTTCTGAATAGCTCCCCCGATCCACACGCATCACGTTTTTCAGGAACAGCGAAATGGTTTTTCAACAGCCTGCTAGAGCTGTTTCTTCGCAGCACATCCACTGTGCCCGCACACGCATTGCCCGCTCGGCGCCTTCGCATTTCGGCAGGCGTCGGAACAAAATTCCTTGCCCGCTTCGGCGGAGCATGAGCAGCTGGGATGCGCACAGGGTTTTTTTGCTACCGTTTCACTAAGCATGGTTGTCCTTTCCTTTCATGGCTATGGATCAGACTCACAACCTTCTCGTATTGCCGATCGCTTGAAACCCCCCAGTCGCGATCGCCACGTGTCAACTGCTCGATTCTGAACCCACCAGTACCATCACCGACATGGTCAAAACCACAGGTGGATCCCCATACCAATCCATTCGACTTGTTGGGTATACAGTTGACCATTGGGCGAAGGGCCGGAGTAATATTCCGCCAGCACCTGAAGTTTTCGATCGCCTATCACGGCGTTCTCAAACTGAAATCCTCCCCTGATCGACTGTCCCATCCTCCAATTGGTCCGCGCGTTGGCCTGAAAGTCCGCATAGGCGACAGGACGGAGTTTCCCTTCGAACAGGGTCCAGGGACTCTTGAATTCGGCTCCACCCTGGCTCGTATGTCGACCAAGCCCGCGCGGATCCGCGCGGATCAACGTGCCGAGTCCTCCATAAATTCGCAGCCAGGTCGTCAAGTCGTAGGACAGTTTCAGATCGACTTCCTCGAAACTCAGGTTCACGCGGGTGACTTGAGGATTATTCAGAAGAAATTCGTCCCCCAAATGTGAGCTCTGATGATGAATGCGGATAAAACCGGAGAATTTGTCGGCGCGGTAACTGGCCAATAAGCCGACGTTATAATCCGCATTGATGAGATCGATGGAACTCCGCTGGGTGTCGAAGACCCCGAACACGCCCGCCTGCATTCCCAGTTCCCATTGTCCATGAAAAGGCGCCGCGTTTCTGTAAAAGGCAAATGACTCGCCGAATGAGCTTGCGAATTGTCTGCCTGAGGACAACCAGTGATAGGAAGCGCTAAAGTGCGGCCAGCGAGGGTCCGCGTGGAGAGGATCAAAAAGAAGCCCCCGCGGCAAAAATTTCGATTCCGGCTCCGCGATAACAGCTTGGGCGGACGGCGCACCCCGCCTTCTTTCCGGCTCACCTTCGCGCACCGTGGCCCGCACGACACCGGGAATGGTCTCCACCGCCGCGGCGATTTTCGACGGGTCCTCGGCCCCCAACCGTTTCACATAGACGGTGACCGAGCCCTGATCCACCTGAATGTGAGTGCCCGGAAGATGGAACTCATGTTCCACCAGCGCCGCCGCGTATCCGGCGATGTATTCATCCGTCCCTTCGGCGGCCGCGCCCGCGCACTGGAAAAGCAGACCTACCAGGATGAGAATCTGTACCGCATAGGCCATCAATCCTGCATCCCATCCAATGCCTGCTTGCCTTGCCGCACTAAGAACTCATCGTCGTCCAGCACGTGCGCTTCTCGCCTCAGAAATGAAAGTTAATGCCGGCGGTGACCATGTGGCCGTTGTCCTGAAACTTCTTGTCGACGATATTTTGGTCCCGGGATTCGATCTTTTCCAGCCAGATATAGCGATAGGTGCCGTCAATCGAAACATGCTTATTGAAAAAGAATTGAAGCCCTCCCCCGGCATGGGCTCCGAAGCGGTTCTGCGTATCATCGAATCCACCCGGCCCCTTGACGGTCGTGTAGTACCATCCGCCGCCTCCCAACAGAAAAGGGGCCAGTCTGGTCGTGCCAAGCGGATAGATCAGCGCGGATACCATCACCGGATAAGTATGGACGCGGGTATCGCCGATATCATTGCGGCGATAATCGGCCGATCCTTCGAAAGCAAGGTAGCGCCAAGGGTGGAGCCGCACCTGTCCTCCTCCGAACCACCGGCTCGATCCGTCCTTCGGATCGACATAGGTCGCGCGACCGCCGATCGAGAGGAAACCGATATCCATCTGTTGAAACAGGCCATTGTCCTCGGCGGCCTTCGCAGCGGGCGGCGCGGACAGCAGCGTCAAGCTGGTCGCGGCGCCGACCATCAATGTGAGCATGGTCCCTGCACACCATTGTTTCATGTGAGCGACTCCTTTTGATAAAGCGGCGCGTCTTCAAGATTGTGCGTGATCGTTTCGAGCGCCATGGGTACTGAGCCGGTCATCAACTATCTGTTTTCTTGAAATGGCGCGTGCGGACCGCTCACGGTCCGCACGCCCACGAGATTACTTATCAATCTTGGTCTGGCCGCTCTGCGCATCCACATAGACCTTCTGGGTCTTATTGGCCGAATCGATGATCTCCACCTCATAGACGGTGCGCCCATCCTCCTTGCCGATTTCCGCTTCTACGGCTTTGCCGGGAACGGACTTCAACGCGTGATGGATAGCCTCTTCGAGCGTAATCTTGGCCCCCGACACGAGTTGTTTGTTGGTTTCGAACAAGGCCCAAGCAGGGCTGGTCATCATGGCCGACAACAATGCGAATGCGAATATTTTTTTCATCATCGGTGCTCCTGTTGAATAATGGTGAAACGACGACGTCACACTAGGTGACAAACCATATGGGTATCAGCGGGGCCCGGGAGTTTCCGACTGCTTGCCACCTGTCTGGCCTTGTCTGGAATGCCAGTCATCCGCCCATCGCACGACTTCATCCTTTTTGTCGCCATAACGCTCCTGCACTCTCCCGATGAACTTGTCGTAATTTCCCTCTACCTGCATCAGGTCGTCGTCGGTCAATTTGCCCCATTTCTGCTTCACTTCCCCCTTGAATTGGACCCATTTCCCTTTGAATTGATCGGCGTTCATACATCCTCCTTGTGATTGTGACGCGGCGCCGGCCCTGGACTATTCCCGATGGCCACTGGCGTCGCGCGGTTTTGCCGTCCAAGGATGCCAAGACGACGCGCCGGCTCCGAAAGGACCAGGCCCAATTTTCCTCTTCGATACAACCGGACTTCTCCGATGGTTCCAGGGGATTCAGCGGTCACCATAACGCGTCTCTTTATTCCTCCGAATTTCTCAGCTTTCATCTCGCGCCTCCTTGTCGGCTTCTACGTATACTTATAACGCCGTCGCCTCTTCGCGGGGACTGGATATTCCCCTAGTTGAGAGCCAGCCGGGCACCGGCCGTGATGCGCTCCGGGTGTGTACGTAAACGATGGCCGGATGAAGCGCGTCAGGTAGCCGACTATACGAAGGCCCCTTTGGGTAAGTCCGACGAACGGAGGGTGAGAGGGAATATGAATATATGGCTCCTGTCTCCGAGACAGGCGATGGTGCTGCCGGTCAACCTGGCCGGCAGCCAATGCAACTCAGTTCGAGATCGCCTTACGTTTTCAAGAGACTGACGAGGTCTTCAGCGTGTTCTTCTTCCTTCATCAATATGCTTTCAAGTAGGCGTCGTGTCGTCGAATCATTATTTCCCACGAAGTCGATCATGTCGCGGTAACTTTCGATGGCAATCCGTTCCGCCACCAGATCCTCCTTGATCATGTCCTGCAGGCTGTCTCCCTCCACATATTCGGAATGACTTCTCGTGGACAGGCCGTCGGGGGACAGGTTCGGTTCCCCACCCAGCTGCACAATCCGCTCCGCCAGCTCATCCGCATGCGCCTGTTCTTCCCCGGCGTGAGCCAAAAACTCAGCCTTCACACTTTCCGCATTCATGCCTTGAGCCATAAAATAATGTCGCTTGTATCGCAGGACGCAGACGATCTCCGTCGCCAACGCCTCGTTCAACAGTTTCACGACCACCTCGGGATCGCCTTTGTAATCCGCCGTCAAGGCGCCCTGTTCGATATGCTGCCTGGCACGGTCCCTGATAGCCTGAATATCCTTCACAATCGACGCCTGGGCCTTCTCATTTTTCATGGTCGCTCCTCTTCGGTTATCGGCAAATGGGATGAAAACTCCGGATTCAAAGATGTCTCTGAATGGCGGATCAAGAGACTCTTCGTCTGGGCGCAGACCGCCAAGGCGCAGGTGGCGATCGAAAGATAGAAGCCGATTCTTCCGGTGGAGGCATGGAACAACATAGGCTGACCTCCTATTAGTTGGACGCATCATGTTGTGAGCTCAGGCTAATAGAGGAATCTCATCAGCCTAACTGGGAACAGCCCTAGCAGGATGCTAAAAAAGTTCGCCAGCTTTGTTCTCGCAAGACGCTGCCGCCTCGCTCTCTCGGCGGCGTGCGCACACGTAACGCGCTTTATTCAGCGCGTCGTGAACCTCCGAGGCTCCACGTACCCCCATGGGAAAGAGCCTGTCTCGGCAGGCGGGGGCGGGTGTAAGAAAGATGTGGCCCTCGCCCCTCGCATCGCTGCGGCCGCGCTGGACGATCTTTTTGACCATCCTGCGGGCGTTCTGAATATCTCCTCCAACTCACGCATCACTTCCGCGTATCGGGAGAGGACCCCCACCACCTGGTCATGCTGGTCCAGCACAGGCAGCCAGTCCACCCCGCCAATGCGCATGAGAGAAAATGCGTAGCCCAGGCGATCCGTCTCTCCACAGGAGGGCACACCTGTCTGCATGATGCTTTTTATCGATGTGTCTCCAGCCGACCCGCCGCTCATACGGCTCAACGCGACATCGCGATCAGTCAGGAGACCGACCAGGCGAGCCCCGTCATAGACGATAATCACCGGCACTCCGAGGTCCTTCATGAGAGCGGTGGCCTCGCGCATACTCGTCTGAGGAGATGCCACCGTAAGGGCCGAACTCATCACATCCTTGACCAGCCGCTCCTCGCCGGGAAGCAACCCCATTTGCTCACTCACCGTCGACTCCAGGTAAATGCTGGGTTGCAACCTTGTATCGCTGACAGCTTTGGGGGCCGACGGTTGCCCCTTCTGTTCGAACGTTCGCGGATGGTGTTGCGGCATGAGATGGTCCCTTACACCGGTTGCGGTCGATCTTCATGCACGGTCAAACGCAGGCGGCCATAACGCACAGGTTCATCCGGATCTCTCGTGTAATGGCTCTTATCTTCGCCGACCGAGAGGAGACTGAGCGGCAGGGTGAGATGTTGTTTATAGTGAGGAAAGGCCGTTTCCAACAACACCGTGACGGTCAGCCCGTCACACTCAATGACCTCGGCGTTTAAATCCCTTTCATTCTCGAAGTCGACTGTGACGCGTTCGTCAGGATTGATCCATCGACGAATGATGTCGGCTTTTTCTGAAGATTCCATGTTGGTCTCCATCCTGCCAATGAAGTGACTCAACGGGATGTCCGTTCTGCACATGCGGCTCTCGTCGTCCGATGGATAGGATCCAGAGCCCTACCACCGCCCCGTGCCGTCTGCCATCACCTTGAGCTGCGGAATAGGAGGCCGCGTGGGCTGAGGTGGAATCGGCGGGGGAAACGGTTCCGGAGGAAACGGACCAGGCTCGGGCTGTGGAGCGGGATCCGGATCGGGATTCGGATTGGGGCCGGGTGATCCGGAGCCGGCGCTGTACCAAAGCCGGCTAATCATGATGTCACCACCCCTCCTCGCGGCACTGCGCCCCCTGACGAGAGAGCGACCTGCAGACGCTCCTCCACGATATGCCAGTCGATGTTGGAGAAAAAGGACTCGATGTACTGTTTTCGTTCGGTAGGCTTGTAGTCCAGCAGGTAGGCGTGCTCCCACACGTCCATCGCCAGCACGGGCACGAAACCCGCGACATTGCCGTGTTCATGAAGGGTAATCCAGTGGTTGGAAATCCCTCCGCTGGAAGGGTCCACGTTGCAGATGGCCCAGCCGACCCCTCTCATCATTCCGACGCTACAGAAGTCGGCTTTCCATCTCTCGAAGCTGCCAAAACTGTGCTCGATGGCCTCTCCCAGTCCTCCCGAGCCGGAGGGTCGATCACTCCCTCCCCGCCGCAAGTTGCCGAAATAATATTCATGCAGGATCATTCCGTTATATTCGAATCCTAGTCGGCGGTTCAGTTCAGAATAGGCCGGCATTTCCTCCTGGTCGACCTTTCCGTCCCGCATGAAGTCGTTCAGCTGGGCGCGTAAACTATTGGTGGCCTTCACATAACCTTCGTAGAGGCCGAAGTGTATCTGCAGCGTCTGATCCGAGATTCCGGACAATCCATACAAGTCATACGATTTCACTCGATACGGTTCTGATGCCTTCATGTCCTGTGTCCCCCTGTGGTGTCGCCGGATGAGTCTCAATATTTGTAATTCTACCCCGTACTTCAAACCTATCAGGCCACCTGGTGCAACCCCACTAGGTGAAGCCCTGGCGGCGTTAAATCTGGGGAAATTCCTAGGAAGCGCAGCCTGGCGATCGTGGTAGAGACTAGGAAGGACTTGGTAGAAATTGACGGACAGCAGGCCCAACTGAGCAGAATTGGGCAGAGGGAAAACGGCACTCTGAATCGCGCACTCTATGCAAGCGACGCGCACCCTGCTACCCTGCTGCATAGGCAATCTAATAATCTAATCACGGTTCATCGTTATTCAACCAATGATTAAAATGATTAAAAAGGAGTCACGTGTCCAAAGCTCGACTGGTCATAGCCGACGACCATAGCATTGTGTTGGAAGCCTACCGGCAATTGCTCGAGCCGGAATACGCGGTCGTGGGTACGGCATCCAATGGACAGGAGTTGTTGGCGATCGCGCCCACATTAAACCCCGATGTCATTCTGCTCGACATTTCCATGCCGACTCTCAACGGCCTGGATGTCGCTCGGCAACTGAAAGCAGCGGTACCCCATGCGAAGCTGATCTTCGTCACGATGATGAGCGAGCCCTTTTATATCTCGCAGGCCTTTGCGATGGGGGCCTCCGCCTACGTCTTAAAACAGTCGGCCTCCACGGAGCTGCTCAGCGCGTTGACCGCGGCATTGAAGAATCAGCGTTACGTCTCGCCGCAATTGTCGCTGGAGGTCCAAGACGCGATCGAAACGCCTTGGGTAAAACCGGAGGGGTTCTCGTCGAAGCTCACACCGCGACAGCAGGAAGTCCTGCAGCTTTTGACGAGAGGGCTTTCGACCAAGGAAATCGCCGACAGCATGCAGGTGTCCACGAAGGCGGTCGAGTTCCACAAGGGGAACATCACTCGGCGCCTGGGTATTCGTACCACGGCGGAGTTGACCCGCTTCGCACTGTCGCAAGGTCTGACCAAACTCGACGAACACCATCCGTAGGGATCTGTGCAGCCACTCCGCTGCAGGCCCCCTCGCGAGATCCTTATGACGTGGTTGTGTGTCCGGGAGAGACTGGGCGAGATATGCACCCCTGCTCCGCTCGGCTGAATTCAGAAACATGACCGAAGAGATTCGACGAGGTCCTATTGTTGGGGCCCCGGCATGGTGGGTTGCTGCGGCATGGCAATAAGACCAATGGAGATGGCGTGCTTCGTCAATTCAGCGGTACTATGCACGCCCAATTGTTTCATGATGCGGGTCTTGTGAAATTCAATGGTCTTGATCGAGACGTTCAACGTCGAGGCAATTTCCTTGGTCGACTGCCCCTCGGCAATCAATTGCAGGACTTCCCGTTGACGGGCGCTGAGCTTGTCGGACCCCGCTTGGACGCCTCCGGTTGAGCGAGCCTCGCCCGGATTCAGCGCCTGTTCGACGAGATTCTCGGCCACGCTGGGAGAGACATAGAGCCGCCCCTTCAACACCTCTTTAATGGCAAAGACCAGTTCTTCCGCCACGGACTGTTTCAGCACGTAGCCCGCCACCCCGGCGCGGAAGGCCTCCGTCACGAAATATTGCTCACTGTGCATGGTCAGAATGAGGAGCTTGACCTCGGGGGACGTTTTCCGGATTTGACGACAGGCGTCGAGTCCGTTCAATAAGGGGAGCGCAATATCCACCAGCGCGATGTCCGGCTTGTCTTTTTCCACGGCCCGCACCAGCGCCCGTCCATCGGCCACCCTGCCGCACAATTGAAACTCGTGTTCCAGAAGTTTTTCGACACCCTCAGCGACAAGGGTATGGTCGTCAGCGACGAGAACTCTCGGCTTCATGCTTCTGCTCCCACGTTTAGAAAAAGGGTGGTGAACGATGACGTCATGACATCACATCACTCGACTTGGAGGTCGGAATCGGACAGGTGCCGACATTCTATACTATCCGGTCTGGGTTTGCGATGGGGGGATCCTACCATCCCTGCGTCCTGATAGCGAGGGGGCGCCAAGGATTTCCCTCACCCCTCGCCCCTTGCAATCCATTCACCCGCGCGGCCCGCCACAATTTCTTCCGTGCTAGCTGCTGCCTAACTCCTTCGACCAGAACAGAATCAACCCATGCCCGCCTTTCGTCGGCGGCGCTCCGCCGGGGTCACGATAGATGCCGAAATTATACGTGTAATTCAGTTCGAGCTGAGACTTCCAGGGCGCCCCTGTGACAAGGCCGCCTCCCAGCGTGGGCAACGAGTCCGTGACACTTTTGATCGTGGTGGCATTGCTGTTGGTGAACACGGGGCGCTCGACCAGCCCCCAGGTCGCCTCGAGATAGGGATAGAGAAAAAACAACGCCTCATAACGGTACTGCAGATTGGCCACCGCATACCTCGTCGGAAAAAGTTCGTTGAACGCCACGCCGTGGATCATGGGAAGTGAAATGGCTTCCCATTCGTACCCGGTCGGCCGTCCAGGGAGGCGAAAGGCGGAGAAGCGGTCCAGATCCCTCCCGATCCCTCCATGCAGGCTGGTCATCAGGCGGTGTTTCTCGCTTTCAACGAACGGCAAGCCGGTCGCCCATAGGGCATAGGCGCTGGCCTGCAGGTAAGTCCGTTCCTTTTTAAAATCAGGGGTGTCGAACGGAGCCCCTCCCCACTGATCCCATTTCGCCCGATGGCCATGGAGCAGATCTCCGCCCATTGTAAAACCTTCGTGGGGCAGCTCCATCAGATTTCGTTTCAAGGCATCCGCGCGTATTCGGAAGTGGATCCGCCCTTCATAGGTGTCCTTGGGGACGCCATATTGCGCGGAGGTGTGACCGGTTCCCTTGAACCATCGATAACCCGCTTCATAGGTCAAAGAAATATTTACAGCGCTGTCCTGCCGGAACGGATGCACCGGCAGTCGATACCCCAGCCCCGCTCCGGCAAAGGCATAACTCCATTCCAACTCGGTTTGTCTGAGACGCTGGCCTTGCACATATTCCGACCGACCGAACGGCAGGATGAAGTTGTCCCACGTAAACAATAGCGACCAATTCGGATAATCCCGCAAGCCGATGGTGTAGTCCACATCGTTCACCACCCCGGAGAAGGTGCCACGAAGGCGCCGATTGTCGTCATCCCAATTACGCCAGACGTACAAGGCGCCGAAAG
The DNA here is from genome assembly GCA_021323395.1 of Nitrospira sp. Lineage (GTDB taxonomy): Bacteria > Nitrospirota > Nitrospiria > Nitrospirales > Nitrospiraceae > Nitrospira_A. The sequence goes on along the minus strand of JAJONL010000072.1, from coordinate 6,577 downwards.
GCAGCACTTCCATTTGGCTGGGCCCGTTCGGAATGGCCTGGATCCCGAAACTCGCAGCCGTGACACTCCTGCGATCGCGGGGCGGCACATAGATTTCCTCCCCGAATAACGTCGTGCGAAACTCTTCTCCGGCGATCGGAGTCGGTTCCTCAGCCCTTGCCACGCCTCCTGACCACGCCTGCGGAACAAGACCTATTCCAAATCCGAATGTGAGCGGGACGATAAGCATCATGCCTGACAGACGACGGGTGACACCCATATTGGCTCTCTGCGCTCCCTATACTTGAGTGGTTGGTGGTCTCTTATAGGGCAGCCATAACGCCCTTGACCCCTAGCGATACCCCTGGGACCAAGGCGCGAAATGCCGAGAATTTAGCGCATCCCATGGAATGACGTTGGCTCATAGAAGGGCTGGGTATCCTGCGTCATCTGTCCCGTCGCGTGGCGCAAAAACGCTGACTAGGAGCCTGTCCGATATTGACCGTTCTGCTGCGGCGAACGATTCGCGACCGTTTGCGTCGTACTCGGCTCGAAAAAATCCTCAACGTATTCAGCGAAAACGCCTCCGGTTTTTCCGGGCCTGCGGCCTCGCATCTGGGCCGCCTCCTTCGCCTCGTCACGAAGGCAATGTCGGACAGGCTCCTAGGAAGATCTCCAGTACCGTAATCGTTCCTTCGCTTGTAGGTTAATCACAGTGACGCCCTTTCAGCAACCACAGGTTCGCCCGTCCGATATGTCCACTTCGAGCCCCGCGCCAAAACCTTGGCGATTCTTGGCCTGCCTCCTCGCCTTCGGCCTTGCCCTGTCCACAGATCTTATAGCGGCGCCGATCGAGGTGCTGTATCCGGAAGGGGTCAGCGAGGGGTTCGTCACCCTGAAAACACTGGACGGCAAGAAGCTGGCAGATGGCGAACTCAGTCAGATGACAACCGGCGCCGATCGATTGGCCAGCCGCCTCACCTTTCGGTTCGCGGACGGCTCACTCTACGATGAGACGGTCACCTATTCGCAGAAAAAACACCTCGCCCTGCTGAGTTATCAATTGACCCAGCGCGGGCCTGCGTTCCCCGAGCCCCTCACTGTCTCGCTGAACGGCGAGACGGGACAGTACCAGGTGCGCCGATACGAAAAGAATGAACAGGTGATCTCAGGCCGGTTGGACCTGCCCTCGGATGTCTATAACGGCATGACCATCACCGCCTTGAAGAACCTTCGCGGACGAACCGGCGCCTCCGTCCACATGGTGGTCTTCGGACCGGAGCCCACACTCTATCAGGTCGATTTGACCCTCCTTGATGATGAGGAAACCCGCAATACCACCCGGAAAGAAACGAAAGCCACCGCCGCCCATTATGTGTTGAAACCTCGGTTGGGATGGTTCCTCGGCACCCTGGCGTCACTGTTTGGAAAGACCCCGCCGGACTACCATTTTTGGTTGATCAAGAAGGATGCGCCGGCTTTTGTGCGATTTGAAGGAAGCCTGTACCCCAAAGGCCCGGTGTGGAGAATCGAACAGGTGTCGCCGAGAGTGAAATAGGGACCCATCCTACGGGCAGGTTGCTCAGGGTAGGCTGCGAAGGGACGCGTCCAGAGGAACGAGCGAGCGCGGGTCTCTCCTCGATCGCTCGTCCGAATCGGTTCTTCGTTCCATTGCCTTTGATGGTCACCGAATCACCGACGTGAAGAGACCGGCGAAGGTCGGCGCCGGCGTCAAGCGGCAGGCGGATCTGGGTTTCGTCCGAATGGAACGACGAAGGTGGTTTCCCTTGTGAGATTCTTGATCACATCCGGCTGGACCAGTCCGTCGTGGGCTGTATGCCGGCCGAACACCCGCACCAGATCTCCTGGCTTCAGCGCATGCGTCAACTGGGCTTCCGCGCGAGGTGACATACATGTACACACCGCCCGTCAATAAGCACACAGACCCTTCCGGGGATCCGGTAGGGCCTGTGTACGAGCGACTTTATGACTTCCGATTCGTTTAACTTTTCACTCGCTTGGCGAAGTATTCATCGTACCGGTGTACGAAATCCTTCTGCTGCCCCAGCGGCATGTGGCACGACCGACACTTGTTAAAATCTTCCATCAACGGCTTTCTATCCGGGCCGAAGGCCGAATAAACCCAGTTCCCATTCTTGAGATTATCCGGAACGTCCTGCCCCCATCCATCTCCCTTGGCCATCACAAAGATTTTGGCGAGATCGCCCTTGACCAGCTTACCGTCCGATCTGGTTATCAGAGCTCCCCCGTCCATCTGAGCTTTATAGAGCTCCATGACCATGACCGTGCCGTTTGGAAAAGCCTCCCCTTCCTTTGTCATCGCTCCTGTACTGTTCACGTAGAGATCCCGAACCTGCTTCGCATCCGCCTTGTGCACGTCGGTGATGAACTTCGGCCATATCATGTAGGCCACTGGATACGGCAACTCGCCATCCTTGGGGTTTCCCATGGAAGCGGAGGAGTCCATGGGTGTCTTCGCCATACTTGGTTGATTGGAACCGGAGTCCATGCTGCTACATGCCCCTAGACCCAACAACACGATCACAGAGGCACCCCATACCGCCAAACCGGTTATCCTGTGACTCGTTCGCTTCATAACCGACCTCCTCTAAGCGTAAGTGGACAACATCAGAGCCCTGTCACCTTCGATTACGCATCCAATCAAGAATTGGATGCGTGTGGGGAGGAGAATCTGCCCACATATTTTTAAGGAAGTGGGTAGAATCCGTCTACAAGGTGGTCTTTGGACCGCAGCCCACACTTTACCAGGTCGATACAACGCTCATCGAGGATGAGGAAACCCGCAATCGACCGGAAAGAAACCAAAGCCACTGCCGCACTTTATGTATTGAAGCCTCGTTTAGGATTGTTCTTCCGGCCCTCGCGTCTCTCTTTTTGGAAGGAAGCCTCGGGATTACCATTTCTGGTGGATCAAGAAGATGCGCCCGCCTCGTCCGCTTGGAAGGAAGTCTCTACCCGAAGGGTTCGGTAAGGCGGATCGAACAGGTTTCGCCCCGGTTAAAAGATGGGTGATGACCGCTCGTGCCTAAGGCAATCTGCTCAAGGAGGCATCCAATGGAGCAAGAGACGTGGGAGTTCTTCCAATGGAGACCACTTCGATTGCGCGACCAAATTGGTTTTTCGTCCCATTTCCTTTGATCGCGAGCATGTCTCCGACATGGAGAGACCGCCGAAGCTCCTCATGGGCATCCGGGGGCAGGCGTATCTGGGTATCATCAGACAAGACCATACCTTGCACGACACCCTTCAGAGGATGGTACAGCAGCGATCGTATTGTCCCCATGGCAGACATTTCAGTCACCGAGAGGTGATGTTCCTGCTTCTGCATCGGAAGATCCAAGCGCAGTGGAACGACGAAACTGGTTCTGCGCGTGAGATTTTTGATCATATCAGCTTGCACGAGTCCCTCGCCCGCAGTGCGCCGGCCATAGACCTGCACGTGATCCCCTGGTGCAAGCGTCTTGATTAGCTGGTCCGCTGCGCGCGACGTCACATACATATGCACACCGCCGCCCAATAATAATCCCTCCACCTCTCCCCGCGGATCCAGAATATAGCGCTCGATCACGCCCTCTGCGACGGGAGACTTGTCAGTCTGGTATTCCACTGCGGCTTCGGCGGACAACAACATGTCCACCGGTGTGGCGAGGAAAGTATCGGGCTGCCAGAGCAGCGAGGAGCAAACGATCGCGCGGATAAGTGCGGCAGGATTCATACGTCATCCTCATGATCGATCAGGGCACAGTACTTCTAATCTAGCCCGGAATATTCATGAATGCCGTCGCGAGGCGTTCGAGGCCGAAGCCCGCCGGAGCTTCTCGCAAGGCGCACGGCGCGATGAATAAAGCGCCATGTTTGTGCGCGCCGGCGAGACGGTGAGCCGGCCGTTTCTTCATGCCTTGATTTATGCAGTCCGTCGAGGAGGCCGAACGAGAAAAGCCTCGCCGGGCGAGAGGATCGGACGACGGAGCAGGTATTCATGAATAGTCTGGGCTAGCTCCGCTGCCGATGCTCAGAGGGGCTTTCAACTCGGGAAAACCCGTAGGCCGAATCGATCAATGAGACGTGTGAAAAAGCCTGGGGGAAATTGCCGACCTGCCGTTTGGTCTTCAGATCATACTCTTCCGAAAGCAGCCCCACATCGTTGCTCAGCCCCACCAACCGGTCGTAGAGACCGCGGGCCTCTTCATGGCGCCCCGCCAGGACCAAATTATCAACCAGCCAAAACGAACAGGGCAAAAACATCCCTTCACCGCCGGGAAGCCCGTCCACCTCTCCCGACGGACGATATCGCATCACCAGCCCTTCCACCGTCAGTTCGCGCTCGATGGCGTGCAACGTGCCGCGGACGCGAGGATCCGAGGGAGGCAGAAATCCGACCAGCGGAATCATCAGCAAACTGCCGTCCAACGATGGGGAGCCGTAATATTGCACGAACGTTCCGCGATGGGCATCGTAGCCCTCGCGACAGACCTGCTCATGAATCGTGGCACGGACCGCGCGCCATCGCTCGAGCGGCCCCTCGACGTGGCAACGCTCGACGGCCTTGACGGCCCGATCCATCGCGACCCAGGCCATGACCTTGGAGTGGGTAAAATGCCGCCGCGGCCCTCGTACTTCCCAGATGCCTTCGTCCGGGCGATCCCATGCGGACTCGAGAAATTCGATCAAGGCATGTTGCACGCGCCAAGAATCTTCATCCGGGGCCAAACCGGATTCCCTGGCCTGGTGTAACGTATCCATGATCTCGCCGTATACATCCAGCTGAAATTGCTGCGAGGCCGCATTGCCGATCCGCACCGGGACGGATTGCTCGTAACCCGGCAGCCAATTCAGCTCCAGTTCGGTCAACCGCCGCTCTCCGCCGATGCCGTACATGATCTGCAGGTCGGAAGGCTTGCCGGCCACGGCGCGCAGCAACCATTCACGCCACGCCTTCGCTTCGCTGCGATACCCGGCCGCGAGCAAGGAGAACAGCGTGAAGGTCGCGTCCCGAATCCAGCAAAAACGGTAATCCCAGTTGCGCACGCCCCCCAGCAGTTCCGGCAGCGAGGTGGTCGGAGCGGCGACAATGCCGCCGGTCGGAGCGTAGGTCAGCGCCTTCAAGGTAATCAGCGAACGCACCACCGCACTTCGCCAGGGTCCCTGGTACGTGCATCGGTTCGACCACTTCTTCCACCACCGTTCCGTTTCGGCTAACGCGCGTTCGGTGATGACCGGTCGCGGCGCGGCATCGTGAGAGGCTCGCCACGTCAGGGTGAAGGGAATCTCCTGGCCTTCCGTGACGGTGAATTCCGCGACGGTCGCAAATCCCTCGCCCCGTAACTCGACCCCCGTATCGAGGTATACCGTGTCCGGCCCTGCCACCGCCTTGAGCAGGCGTCGCTGGTGGCTCACCCAGGGCACGATCGACCCGTAGTCGAATCGGATGGTCAGCTCCATTTTCATTCCCACCGTGCCCTTGATTCCCATGACGATGCGCACCACATTGATGTCGCGATCGCGAGGAGGCATGAAGTCGATGACCAAGGCGGTGCCCGCGTCGGTGACATATTCGGTTTCCAGCACCAGAGTGTCTCCTCGATAGCGCCGTCGGATCGTCCTGACCTCGCCGCTGGGCGTGATGAGCCATCGGCCATGGTCGGGAGTGCCCAAAAGGGCGGCGAAGCAAGCCGGCGAATCGAACCGCGGGAGGCACAGCCAATCCAGTGATCCTTCCCGACCTGAATGAGGAAACACGAAACGGCTCAGTCAACTTTACAAGGCGGCTCTCTCTCATACAACCCCCATCGCGCCGGTACGCGCGGGAAGACTGAATCTTTTCTTGTGTGAACCTTTTCAAACTTGCTATTCTTTGCGATAGTTCACGCCCGTCTTCGTCCTGCACGAAAGGAGATATTTTGAAAAAAACGGCTGCCAAAAAATCCACTCGCACCGCGAACACACGTTCCACGAAGGTAGCGTCAAGTCGTCGGAAGGTCGACCGCCCGGCGAAGGCCGTCCGGCGCAAACCGAAGGCCGCAGCAGGCGTCACCGCGAAGGAGATCAAAAAGGCGGCCAAGCGGATCGTCGGCGCCCCGAAACGACCGGCATCGGTGCCCGCGAGTACCAAGCGGAAGGCAAAAGAAGTGGGACGGGCGGTCGGCACAGTTCTGGGCAAGGCAATCGGGAACGTGGAACGAGTGGTCAACCGGGTGATGAAAAGCACTCGAATCACCCACAAGAAATAACGCCTGCTGGTCCGCGATTCGTCAATGGACGATCCCCGCAGCCCTATCACTCAGGTGGTTGGCAGGGTCTACACTCCCGGGCAAACGCGTTTTCAACCTCTCGAGCAGGCTTGTTGAAATATTGCTTTTTCTCGAAATATCAACCTGCGTGAACTTTCAGACGAAACTAGAAAAAAGTCACAGGATGTTCAAAAAGGCCGTCCAGTGTGGCCGCAGCGATGCGAGGGGGCGAGGGCCACATCTTTTCTTACCCACCCACCCCGAGCCTGCCAAGACAGGCTCTTTTCCCATGGCGGTACGTGGAGCCTCGGAGGTTCACGACGCGC
>JAJONL010000204.1 GCA_021323395.1 Nitrospira sp. | reverse complement strand
CGGAGGCGGCGACGATAGAGTGCCGGATCCTTTCGTTTCACCCGGTGAATGGTAGCCAGATAGCGGGCCAAGGCCTGAACCCGCTTCCGATCGAGCGCAGTGGGCTTGGCCGCCCCGGCCAGTCGTTCCAGATCCTTGTGATAGGTCGCGCCCTCCGACCATTGTGTCAGCAGAAAAAACTCTTTCGCCGCCGCCACGGACATCAACTCGCCGCGGTCCGTAAAGGCGCCCACGTCCAGAGCGGCAATATGGCGCGGCAGGCGTCCATAACTGTCATAATCCGATAGCATCGCCTGTGCCCGATCAGCCGGATGCTCGTGGCCGAAGGGACCGGGGCTCATCGTTCCCAGCACCACCTGGCGCGTCGCGCCCCTCACCTGAAAGGTCAGACGGATCGGAGCGCCATACCCGTATTGTTTGTACCGGGCGCCGCTGGTTTCCTTGCCGATCGGTCCATAGGCGACCAATCTCGTCGTAGGACCGAATTGAACTTTGAGATACGTTTCAAGCGCTGACTTCTTCAAGACCGGCATAACAGCCTTCTAGGCAAGACATGTTCCACTGAAATCGCCGCTCTCCGTCGTCCGGGCAAGCTCAGCTGGCGCATGGAGCTTCAGGCGGCTTTAGACCACTGAGGAATAATGCACCACTACCGAAGCGCAGCGAAAGGATTTTTCATGGTCGCTCCTCGAACAGCGCCACTTTCGTTCAATGCGATTCGTCCTCCGACGCCTCGGAGGAAGGCACGTGCCTTGCTGAGACAGTTCATGCAATCAATCTACAGCCTGGTATGAAGGGAGGCAGAATGAACCTGGAAATCGAGAGCCGTAACATCGCGATGACTCCCCGTTGGAAAACCGAGATCGAAGAACGTATGACCCTCCTGCAGCGCGGCCATGACGATATCATTCATGGTCGCGTGACGCTGACCAAGAATCGGCACCATAAGAAACTCGACAATGTGGCCGAAGCGCTGGTGCTGGTCACGGTTCCATCCCGTCATACCATGACTGCCCGCAAGGAGGACAAGACCTTCGAAGAAGCGATCCGAGCCGCCTTTGATGCCGTGGCGATCGAACTGCGGAAGTACCGGGAAAAACGCGCCGACAAAATCGTACGGACCGAACCGCTCCCGTCGCTCCGCGGTGTGGTCAGCAAGGTATTCCCGACACAGGGATACGGGTTCATCCTCAAAGACGGCGGCGGGGAGGTCTATTTCCATAAAAATTCCCTCAAAGGCATTCCCTTTACTGAATTGGCGGACGGACGTGAGGTCATGTTTGAGACCGAACCAGGCGAAAAGGGCCTCCACGCCACCATCGTTCAACCGCCCCACGCCCTGGAGCTATAAGGGCCCAGCGATGTGGGACAAACACACGATCCCCGCCAGCCTGCTCGCCCACGCTGTGGACCCCAACCGTTTGGGATTTAAAGACACGAGCGAGGTCGAGCCGTTGGACGAAACCATCGGGCAAGAACGCGCTGTCGAGGCCTTGGAGTTCGGCCTTCAAATTCACAGCGCCGGTTTTAATATTTTCGTCTGCGGGCCGGTAGGAACCGGGAAGGGCACGCTTGTAAGACAGACTGTGAAGCGGCTGGCACAAGGCGCCCCCCCTTCTTCAGACTGGTGTTACGTCAATAACTTTCAAGATGCCTCACGGCCCCTCTGCCTCTCGTTTCCCGCCGGGCAGGGTGCCTCTTTCAAACGAGACATGGCCACATTTATCGAACGCCTTCGCCGAGACATTCCCGCCGCCTTCGAAGGCAAGAAATACCTCGATGCCAAGGCAAAAATCATCGAGGAGACGGAAGAAAAAAAGAAGACCTTGTTTCACGAACTGACCGATCTTTGCCATGAGCGCGGGTTCGGCTTCGAGGAAACGCCGGTGGGGTTCGGGCTGGTCCCTCTCAAAGACGATCGCCCGATGACTGAGAAGGAGATGGAAGAACTCCCTGAGTCGGTTCAACAAGAATTCACTGCACGACGCCAGTCGCTTGAGAGTGATCTCCGCATCTCGACCATCAGATCGTCGCCAATGTCCTCCAGGGGCCATATGAGACTCTGCAGGGAACGTATCAGGCGTTGCCGCCTGTTATCACCTACCTGGAACAGGTCCAGCAGGACATCATTCACCAGCACAAAGACTTTCTGCCCCGTAGTGGTCCCATGTTGCCTATCCCAGGATTGGAACAAGTGCGCCGTCCTGACATCGTGCGGTTCTCCGTGAATCTCATCGTCTCTCATGAGGTCGCCGCCGGAGCGCCGGTAGTGGATGAGTCGCATCCTACTTACGGCAACCTCATCGGTAAAATCGAGCGCAGGGCCCATTTGGGAGTGATGTATACCGACTTTACGGAGATCAAAGCTGGCGCCATGCTGCAGGCCAGCGGCGGGTATCTCATTCTCCAGGCGCTGGATGTCCTTCGCCAACCATTCTCCTGGGATGCGTTGAAGCGCGTCATCAAGACCGGGGCCGTCACCATCGAAGACCCGGCAGAGTTCTACGGGTTTGCGACCGCCGGTCTGCGGCCCCAGCCCATTCCCGTTTCAGTAAAAGTTATCCTGATCGGTTCTACAGGCATCTACCATGTGTTGCAGGCCTACGAAGAGGATTTTTCCAAACTCTTCAAGGTGAAAGCGGATTTTGATGTGGAAGTCCCGCACGATGAACGACAAGAGCGGCAGTACGCGCGCTTCGTGGCCAAGTTGTGCCGTGAAGAATCGCTGCCACACTTCGGCGACGACGCCGTGGCGGAAGTGATTCGTCAGGGATTTCGCTTCGCAGACCGTCACGATCGATTGTCGTTGCGTTTCAGCATGGTCAGCGACCTCATTCGGGAAGCCGGTTATTGGGCCAGGAAAGACGGCCATCCCTTCGTCACACGCACTGATGTCGAAGCCGCCTTGGCACACCAGCGACATCGCGTCGATTTACCCGAGCAGTGGATCCAGGATGAAATCCGCGAAGGCACGTTGATGGTTGATCTGCGAGGAGACGTCGTCGGGCAGGTGAACGGCTTGTCCGTCTATCAGCTTGGTGATTTCTGCTTCGGTCGGCCCACGAGGATTACGGCCCGCACCTATGTCGGCACCAAAGGCGTCATCGACATTCAACGCGAGGCCGAACTGGCCGGACACATTCACAGCAAGGGCGTCATGACCCTGGCCGGATATCTCGCAGGGAAATTCGCCGATGCCCAACCATTCGCGCTCAGTGCGACCCTGACGTTTGAACAGACCTATTCCGAGGTGGAGGGTGACAGCGCCGCGGTCGCCGAATTGACCGCTGTAATCTCCAGCTTGGCCGACATTCCAGTCCGGCAATCGTTGGCGGTCACCGGCTCGGTGAATCAACTCGGTGAAGTTCAGCCGATCGGCGGTGTCAACGAGAAGATCGAAGGATTCTTCGAGTCCTGCAAGAGACGAGGACTGACAGGAAAACAAGGAGTCATCATCCCCACTCGTAATGTGAAACACCTGGCCCTGAACCGAACGGTCGTAGAGGCAGTGGAAGCGGGAACGTTTGCCGTCTATGGGGTGGACACCTTTGATCAGGTGATCGAACTCCTCACGGGCGTCGCCGCCGGAGAACGGAGGCCCGATGGGCGGTACCCGCCCGAGAGCGTTTACGGCCTGGCCGCCGCACGGTTGGAGGACATGGCGCAGATCGTCGCCTGCTGGGGAGAGGACGAAGAAGCGAAGGACAAAATAAGAAAGTGAGGAACGCACGTACAGGCGTGAGGTGCCCTCTCACCACTGGTGACAACAATACCCATTGAGGTAGTCTATGCCCATGTACGATTACACCTGTTTGGACTGTGGAAAAGAATCCCTGATCGTCGTGACGCTGAAGCAACACGAGAAAGGGGAAGTACAATGTCCGAGCTGCGGCAGCACCAAACTCCAGCAGCACTTTTCGACGTTCATCGCCCACACGACCAAGAAAAGTTGAGGGAACCGAGTACCGCCCGGTCTCCCATGGTAGAGAGCGCCACCCACACTCGACTTATTGTGTTTTTCGGTCTAGCCTTGGCCGCTTCGTTCAGCCTCGCCGCCGCACAAGACTTCCCGCCGGATGTGACACGAGGACGGGCCGTCTATGAGCGCCATTGCCTCGCCTGCCACGGCGCCGGGGGATGGGGCGATGGGCCTGACGCGGCTACCCTGCGTGTGCCTCCGACGAATTTCCACCGATTTACGTCTGTTCTTAAATCCGATGAAGAATTGCTCCGAACGATCGAGCATGGCGTCGTCTTCAGCCCCATGCATTCATGGCAGGGTATACTGACCGAAACCGAGCGGCAGGACGCGCTGGCCTACATCCGTCTTCTCGTGCAACAGGGTCGATAGCGAAGACCGCCACAAACGTGACCGAATGCAGACTCTCATGGAATCCCTTCGACCACATGATGCGTTGCTGGTGATCGATGTCCAGCATGACTTCCTGCCCGGTGGCGCGTTGGCGGTCCCGGATGGGGCTGCGGTGCTTCCTGTACTGGCCCGCTATTGCGCCCTCTTCCATTCTTCCCGCATCGACCATCGTGATTTCAAAAGGTACCGACCCGGAACGGGAGGCCTACTCCGGATTTCAAGACACGTCGCTACACCAACATCTTCAATCCCGTGGCATCACGCGTGTGTTTGTTGGAGGGCTCGCCACCGACTATTGTGTGCTCCAAACCGTCCGGGATGCCCGCTCGCTCGGATACGGGGTGTGCCTGTTGCTCGACGCGGTACGGGCGGTGAATCTCCATCCGGAGGACGGCCGGAAAGCAGAGACAGATATGATGAAGCTAGGCGCGGTTCCCGTTCGGTGGAGCCAATTAGCCGCATGACCTCCACCTCGGACGCGCTCCTCATCGACCTCTATGAACTGACCATGGCGCAGGCCTACCTCTCCCAGGGCATGACGGAGGAGGCGGTCTTTGAATTCTTTGTGCGCAAACTGCCGCCGCGGCGGAATTTCTTCATGGCTGCCGGGCTGGACCAGGTGCTGTCGTACCTGGAAGGTTTTCACTTCTCCGACGAGGATATCGATTACCTCAACCAGGCCGGCGGGTTCACCCCGGCGTTTCTCACCGCACTCAAGACACTACGATTCACAGGCGATGTCCACGCGATGCGGGAAGGGGACATCTTTTTCCCTCACGAGCCGATCCTCCGCGTCACCGCGCCATTGCCCCAAGCGCAGCTCGTCGAAACCCGCGTTATGAATCTCCTGAACTTTCAGACCATGGTCGCATCCAAGGCCTGTCGCTCGGTCCTGGCGGCGGAAGGCCGACCGCTGATCGATTTCGGCCTACGACGCGCACAGGGAGCGGAGGCGGGGCTGCTCGCCGCTCGCGCGGCCTACGTGGCCGGATTCACTGGCACCTCGAATGTGCTGGCCGGCGCTCGCTTTGCCATCCCGCTGTACGGCACCATGGCTCACTCCTTTGTCCAGGCCCATCACGACGAGGTTCAGGCCTTCACCCACATCGCGACGGCAAACCCGCATCATGTCGTCCTCCTCATCGACACCTATGACACTGAGGCTGCGGCTGAAAAAGTGGTCATCCTAGCTGGCCGTCTAAGGCAACAAGGGATCATCATTCATGGGGTCCGGCTCGATAGCGGTGACCTGGCAGACCATGCGCGAAAGGTGCGGAAGATTTTGGATCGTGGAGGCCTCACGGAAACGCGGATTCTCGCGAGCGGGAATCTTGACGAGGATCGGGTTCACGCACTGGTGCATGGCCAGGTTCCCATCGACAGTTTTGCCGTCGGCACGGCCATGACCACCTCTGCCGATGCCCCGTTCTTAGATTGTGCCTACAAACTTCAAGAATACGCGGGCAGGCCCTGCCGCAAACGATCCGAGGGCAAAGCCACCTGGCCGGGCCGAAAGCAGGTCTATCGTCACGTGGGAGCGGACAGGCGGCTGATCGGCGACGTCATCACGATCGAAGGCGACCACCAGCATGGCCGGCCCCTGCTGGTTCACGTGATGGAGACCGGCCAGCGTCTCGCTCCCTCTCCATCCCTCGAAGAGCTTCGCGGGCGTGCCATGGCATCTATAGCTGAGCTGCCGGAGCCCTTGCGGCAATTGAATCTCGCAGATCCTTACGAAGTCCGTATCGCGCCGGCCCTCGTCGAACTCGCGCAGAAAGTTGACCGACAAACATGACTGCCCGTCATCCCTCGACTATGGAATTTGTTTTCTCACCATGCTTCTTCAAGGAGGCCCGTTGATGAACCAGCATTCTCTTGTTGCCGCCATCATAACCAGTGGAGTGATGGCTACGCTTTTCGCCTCCCCTCTCAATACCCACGCCGCCAAGCCAATTCCCAGGGCCTCCTCGGCTGGTATTTGTGAGAGCGCGTTGCAACGCACACGTCCCGCGCCAAAAACGGTGGGTGCCATACTACAGTCTCATGCGCAATGGGTAGAAGATCGGGAATCTGTCCGTGGACGGCGAGCCAATCTTTGCCGGACAGACCTGCGTGGACTTCGCCTGGCGGGAGCCAACCTTGAGCGTATCAACCTCGAAGGCGCCATGCTCACGGGCACGAATCTGCGCAACGCGAATTTGATGCAGGCATATCTGAAAGGGGCCAATCTCTCGCAGGCCATGCTTGACGATGCGATGCTGGAGGGGGCCGACCTGCGCAAATCGCTGCTGGTCAAGGCCCATCTCAATCGAGTCGCGGCAGATGAAGCCGCCTTCTATGGGGCCAATCTCCAGGGCGCGCACTTGCGGGAAGCGACGCTCGAACGGGCCCATTTCGAAGATGCGGATCTGCAGTTCGCCGATTTCACCGGCGCAAGCTTGATCGATGGTTATTTCTATGGAGCCAATCTGCACCGGGCCATCTTGGCAGATGCCGATTTTGGAGGCGCGGACCTGCGCAGAACCAACCTGCGACTGACCAATCTGCGCCAAGCCAATTTGGAGGGCGCGCTGCTGGACAACGCCAGCCTCGATGGCGCGTCTTTGGCAGAAGCCAACCTCGACAGCGCCTTTTTAGACGATGCTTCCCTGGCAAAAGCCGATCTGCGAGAAGCCAGCCTGCGTGGCGCAGATCTTCGTTACACTGATTTTGGCGGCGCTACCCTGCAGCGTGCCGATTTGGAAGGTGCGAACATGGAAGGCGCCAATCTCGCCAAAGCCCGTTTGAACTCCACCACGCTGATTACGACCATCCTCTATAAGGCCAAGCTCTCCGACGCCGATCTGCACGGGGCCACGTTGAATCGTGCCGTGCTTATCGGTGCGCAACTCTCGCATGCCGATCTCCGCAAAGCCGATCTCTCTGAAGCGTACGCGCTGAACGCTCATCTACAGCAGGCTCGGCTGGGCGAGGCGAATCTCGAATTGGCCAATTTGGTAGCAGCCGACTTGAGCCAAGCGGACCTCAGTCAGACCATCTTGGTTCAGGCTAACCTGCAGGAAGCCAATCTGCGAGGAGCGAACCTCAGCGCAGCGGATTTGACGGGCACTCAACTGAATAATGCCGACTTGCAGCGCGCCAATTTGAGAGGAGCGAACCTGAGAGGTTCGCTGGGACTGCTCCAATCGCAGCTCGATGTGGCTTGCGTAGATGAA
>JAJONL010000071.1 GCA_021323395.1 Nitrospira sp. | reverse complement strand
CAGATTACCGGTCTTCATCGCATCGGCCATGTAGCCCTTGGCCTGTTCGATCCCTTCGGTGGCCACTTCCAAGGTAATGACGGTGGTGCCGATCTTGTCGGCATGTTTCTCAATCAACGCCTTGGTGCATTCCCGCATGAACCCTTCGGGTGCACGGTCCAACCGGGCCTGTGCATCAGGTGTCCAGGTGTACGGTGACGATGGCGCTTCAGGAGCCGGCGCCGCTTCCGATCCGCTCCCGTTCAGAACGGGGGCTGCTGCTGCTCCATTGGCTTCATCCAGCTCGGCTGAAGGATGGGGTGCGGTGCCGGGAGTCTTGTTGGCAAAGATCGGCGTATAGTCTTCGGAAGCCGCTTCCTGGATCATGGGGCCGGCATATTCGAGCGTGATGGTGGTCATGCCCAGTTTGCGGGCGCTTTTTTCGATCTTGGCCTTGGCCCGACGACGCTGGAAACCGGCAGGCACCGCACGGATGGCTTCTTTGGCGTCCTTGGTCCACTGCATGGGCACATCGTCATAGGCGAGGTCGGTTTCGAGACCTCCCTCCGCCTTGGCCGCGGCTTCGAAGATCGTCTTGTCGACTTGTTTGAAGCGATTGCCTTCGGCGCTGCAGACCGGGCATTTCACCGGGGTGTCGCCCTTGCCGATATAGCCGCACCCGTCGCAGACAAAATAGTTCTGGCTCATGCGATCCAGATAGGCCTGGGTGCCGGGGCTGTTGACCGGTTTTTCCTCGACGACTTGCGTCATCATGTTGCTGAGCGTGGACCCCATGAGGTCCTGGGCTACACTCTCGTCGGCCTGCATCTTGTCGCGGTCGATTCCGGCGGCATCCAGGTTCCCGCCCAACGCCCGCATGGCATCCATCGCCCCCTTGGGGAGAATGTGCCCGACTGCGGCATCGACGACCGTATTGCTGATGATGGTGTGGCCCTTCTCGATCGCATACCGGTGAATGGCTGTTTTGGCTACCCCCCGCGCAAACACGGGGATCTTTTCCATGCGCCGGAGGGCTTCTTCCGTCCAGGCAATCGTGTATTCGGCCTGCACATCGATCGGCGGCACGTACTTTCGGTTCGACACCAGTATATTGCATGAAGCCGCCCGCAGCAGGTTTTCGGTATTGCTGCCGATATCCATGTCCTCGTCGCTGTGCACGCCGATTCGTCCCACGATGAGCAGCCAGGGATTTTCCTTCCGGACGTACTGAATGATCTTTTCAAAGGCCTTCCCGTCCAACAGGGTCGTTTTCACGTCAGTCTGCTCGGCCTGGGCCATTTCCCGGGCAATGTCCAGATGCGACTGGTAGATCTTCGCGAGCCCGCTGTCGATGACTTCCTCGTGCAGTTTTTCCTGTTCCTTGAAGCGGAAGACCTTGCCGGCCTCTTCGTTGAGGACGCCAGAAATGCTGTGAAACGCCGCATAATGGAAATAGGGATCGAAGGCCGAAATCGCCTCCACCGGCACGTTGAAGGCCTTGCCGAGCGCCAAGCCGGTCATGAGGCCACCGAAGGAATAGGGGCTGCCATCCACGGCCACGACAATCTTGCCGGCGCCGACCGGATGGGGCTGCTTGATGATCAACATGTCGGAGTTGCGCACGCGTCGGAGCACTCGCTCCGTGTTGCTACCGATCACGCTGTCCTTGACCGCGCCGACTCCCAAGGCTCCCATGATGACGAGATCATAGGCATTGGTATTGATGTCTTCGGCCAGCACTTTCCAATTGCGTCCCTCCAGGGAACGGCGTTCGACGGGAAGGTTCGCCTCGGTGCATTTTTTATCGACGTAGTCGAGGTAGGAGTCGGTGATGATCTGGAGCCCGCGGGTGATCAGCGAGTCGTGAATCTGGCGCTGCCGGTCGAGTTCCTTTTCGTCGTGATATTCCTCAGGAAGCCCCGCTTCCATCTGCTTAAATCGTTTATCGTGCATCTTGGCCGCATAGACGTGACTGCCCACGATCTTGGAACCATAGGTTTTCGCCAGCTCCACGCCGACATCGACGGCTGTATTGGAATGGTCGGAATTGTCGACCGGGATATAGATGGTCTTGTACATCGAAACGCCTCCTAGGCAAACACTCTATAGGGGGAAGAGATCAGAGAACCGCCAAGAATTCAAACGGTTGAATGGGACTTTACCCCAAAAGAAGCGGCATGATAGCACCGTGCTCTCGGGGATTGCAAGCAAACGGGGGGCTGAGCAGGGGGCATGGATGCAGCACTAACTCATGGGACTCACAGCTGTCTTTTCTGTGCTGGCAGTGGTGGGGTGAGCGGGACGTCGTGACCGAATGATGTCCTCTAAATTCAACAGAGCTTCGCGTCCGGAATTGTTTTCAATGCCTCGAATCAGGTTCGCATCGGCATAGTGAGCCGTATCCGGCGTCGAGCCAGCTGATGGGGTTTGAGAGAGTGACCCCGTCCAGGCGCGCGGGTCGCGGCTGCCTTGCTTCTGTTCCCATGCGGCGAGGCAAGCCTTGGCAATGATCTTGTTCAGCGGCGCCGGATTGTAGAGCAGCTTGCGGATGCTGGTCGGCGTCAGCATGAGCGGGTTGTATCCGGCTGAGAGGTACCCTTCCTCAAGGAGCCGATGCTCCAGGTCCGTGTTGGGTTGAATGCCGAGGAAGAACATCAGGGGGAAAACCCGTTCTTCGCCCAGTATCGCCGCGACCTTCTTGTATGACTCGACGCTCTGGAGAAGGCTCTCTTCGGTTTCCTTCGGGGAATTCAGGGAGTAGTTCAGGATGACCTTGCCCTTAAAGCCGGCCTCGGCCAGGTACCGGCAGCCGTCGTACAGCCGTTCCAGCTTGAATCCCATGTGTAGGTTGTTCAGGACCTCTTGAGACCCCGAGGTGATGGCGACTTCCAGGTCTCCGACGCCCGAACGCACCATCAGCTTGGCCAAGTCCGGAGTGATCAACGAGGTGCGGATATAGCCTGACCATTCGATCTCCAGCTTTTCGCTCAAAATGCGTTGGAGAATTTCCGTGCACTGGGGATAGGCTTCCTTCCCAGTGATGAACTGGGCATCCGTAAACCAGAACCGTCGGGCACCCCATTGATGATAATGCTGAGAGATATCTTTCACGACCATTTCCGGCGGACGGTACCGCACGCGTTTGCCTTCAATATAGGGATAAAGACAGAAGGCGCAGTCGTAGGGGCAGCCCCGTTTCGTCTGGACACCGATCGATTCATCCATATAAGAGGCGTGCTGAGGGAAAATGGAGGTCAGATAAGGCAGGTCGACCGTGAGGGCGTCCAGGAGCGCCGGTGAGCCTTGATTACCCTTGCGCGTCTGCTTCCCTTCACGAATGATATAGCGTTCGTGTTCAAGCGATTCGCCGTTGACGACTTTTAGAATTGCGTCTTCTCCCTCGCCCAGAATGCCGATGGTCCCTTCAGGCAGTTTCTCGATCAACTGGTCGGCAAAGGCCGTGAAGGCTCCCCCGCCGATCATGATCTGGCTCTTGGGGAACTCCTTGCGGATCAACCAGGGATAAGACAGGTTCGCGCGAATGTGGCTGTAGTATCGATACAGCTGCTTCAGGCCGGCAAAGGAGGCCATCACACGCTTGATCGGGTTACCGGCGAAATAGAAATTGAACGCATGTTCCAGCGAGGCATCGCCCTCGTGGGGGGAGAAAATCTGAATATCCCGCCAGGAAAAACAGACGAGGTCGGGTTTGAAGTCGAGCGCGGCATCGCGGATCGCCTGCGTGCGCTGCGATTCGGGAAACAGCGACAGGTCCAGGATGCGTTGCCGAACCTCCGGCTTGCGGCGATGGATAAAATCCGCCAGGTAGGTCACCCCGATCGGGTAGACCTTCTTGCAGGGGAGGAAGATGTAGAGGATGGAGTTCATATGAGACAGAGCTTATAGCTTATGGCAAATAGCTGATCGCGAACAATAGCGGGTTCGTCTGAACCATACGCTATTAGCCATCAGCTCTTCTATTTGGTTGCCACATGAATCGCGACGATCCCTCCCGTGAGGTTCCGATACTCTACCTGCCGAAACCCGGCCTCGCGCAACAGGTTTGCCAACCGTTCTTGATCGGGAAAGGTGCGGATCGATGCCGGCAGGTATTCATACACCCCCGTGCGATCCCGCGCGACCTTCGTGCCAATCCAGGGAAGCAGGCGAAAGGAGTACCAATCGTACAGACCCCGCAGCCAGCCGTACGCTGGCCGTGAAAACTCCAAACAGACAAACCGGCCGCCCGGTCGCAACACGCGCCTAATTTCCATGAAGGCCTGCGCCAAGTTTCCCACGTTGCGCATGCAGAAGCCGGTGGTCACCGCATGGAACGTGTCGTCGGGAAAGCCTAGCTGTTCGGCATTGGCCTGCAGGCAGGTGATGCGCTCACGCAATCCACGTCCTGCGACCTTTCTCAACCCTTCCGTCAGCATGGCATGGTTCAAATCGGAGGCGATGACATGGCCTTGCTCGCCCATCTTCGGTTCGATCAAGAGTGCGAGATCAGCGGTACCGGCACCGATATCAAGTGCCCGCCCATTCGTGACGGTGGGCACATACGACGCCGTCAGTCGTTTCCATCCGTGATGCAGGCCAAAACTCAGGAGGGTATTGTTGAGATCGTACACACCGGCGATCGCGGTGAACATCCGCTGCACCGCTTGTTCGCGCGCTTGTCCCGACCAGGTCGACACGGCTTGCGGCTGCGGTGACGGCCGATCTGTCGCGGACAGGGACGGTTCTTGGAGCTTCACCATACGAGCGTGGTAGCACCAGCTTTCAAGCTTTGTCAAGGCGAACACTTGCTGAGCAGTATGGTGAAAGAGACCGGGGTACACCCATCTGAAGCCATGCTGCCGCTCGACTCTTCACTTCGGCTCGGCTCTCTTGTGTTGACCGCCTTAGTCGGGGTCACTCTTTGGGAAAGACAATCTCGATCCGATGAGGATCAGAGGCCGGGGAAACCTTTCCACCGTGGGCGCTCAGAACCTCCTGCGTCAACGCATCAATGCCGAAGGTCGCCGTATCTGGAGGAAGCGCCGATGTCGTGCTGATCGACAGGATGACCCCTGCATTACCCTCCGTGAGACTGACCGACCAGGTGGCACCAACAGGCGGGGGCGCCTGGGTGAAAAAATGCTCCAACACTCGATAGAGACCTATGGCCGATTTTCTTCCACATCTGACGGCAGGCGGACTCGTATAGTCGATCGCATAACCCTGTGTCTCGGCGAGCCGATGCAGGAGGCCCTTCACTGCTTCGGTTACGGATAGCTCTATGATTTTTGGATAGAGGCCAAACTCTAATCCCCTCACTTTTTCCTGGGTCGCGGCGATAATTCCCTGCACCTTCGGAACGATATCGGCTACCACTTCCGGATTCACCGCGTGCTGTTTGCGAATCAGGGAAAGATGCAAAGAAATCAAGCTGAGATTTTGTGCGATCTCATCATGAAGCATCAAGGCGGCCGCCCGCTTAGCCTCTTCGTGAGCGATTAACACATGGTGCAGCACAGGGCGGAGCGATTCCCTGATGTCCGGCTCTTCATCACTCATGGCATCCCAGGCCCGAAGCACTTCCGCCTCTCGGTTCAGTCGGCGCGCCAGCGGGTTTGCGTCAATGTCGTCAAGAGTCGTTCGAGTTCGTCATGATCCACCGGTTTGACCAAGTACGCATCAAATCCCGCCTCTTTGCCGGTGTCTTGGTACTCTTTGTGCCCATAGCCCGAGATCCCAATGATGTGAAGACTGTGACCATGGTCCCGCCGGCGCAGCTCGCGAGCAACCGAGAAACCGTCCAACCCCGGAAGTCCTACATCGAGTAGTACGACATGCGGCTGAAAGGAAGTGAACCGGTCCAACGCTTCGTCTCCGTTCATGGCCGTTTCCAGTTCGTGCCCCGACAATCTCAGCAAGGTCGCAAACGTGGCGACCAGCGCCGGATTATCGTCCACTATGAGGATGCGCAATCCACGCGAGGGCTCACGGCGCACGGCAGTAGACAATTGGGACGTTTCCTGAGGCGTGTCCGACAAGGGAATCCGCACGATAAATTCCGTGCCCGCCCCCAGGCCTCCGCTGTGGGCCACAATCGATCCCTGGTGAAGGCCGACAATGCTGCGTGCCAGGGTGAGTCCTATTCCAAGGCCGCCTTCGGCGCGGCTCAGTGATTGATCGCCCTGCACGAACAGGTCGAAAATATACGGCAAGAGGGTTTCGGGGATTCCAGCGCCGGCATCGCGAATCGAGACCACCGCGTCTGCGCCATCCTGACCCATCCGGACCGTCACTCGTCCATGAGGCGGCGTGTACTTGCCCGCATTATGCAGAATGTTGCCGATGACTTGCGCGAATCGGTAAGAGTCGGCCTTGACCCAGATGGGCTCCGGGTCCAGCTCGGTGATCAGCTCGATCTGACGCGAAGCCAGGAACGGTTTCATAGTTTCAACGGCGTGCGACACAATGGCAGACAGCGTCACGCGAGCTTTTTGCAGCGTAATCTTGCCGTGGGTTATCCGGGACACGTCCAACAGGTCGTCGATCAGCTTTCGTAGATGGCGCAGTTGTTCTCCCGCGATATGACAGGTCTCGAGTCCGACAGGGGGAACCTCGGGAAGTTTTTGCAGCACCGCCAAAGCGTTGCCGATGGCCGCGAGAGGATTCCGCAATTCGTGCGCGAGCATGGCAAGGTATTCGTCTTTCCGTCGGTTCTCTTCCAACAACCGCTGGCTCTGCTCACGTAGGGAACGTTCCAAATTGCGTTGATTCGTGACCTCGTGAAAAACAAGGACTACACCCCTGATCTGCCCGTCCTCATCACGGATGGGAGCCGCCCCGTCGTCGATGGCCGTACTCAGGCCGCTCCGTGAGATGAGCACCGTATGATTCGCGAGCCCTGTAATGATGCCTTCTTCCAAGGTACGTTGTACCGGGTTTCTGACGGGCAGGCGGGTTTCTTCATTGACGATATTGAAAATAGTCTCCAGTTCCTGGCCAATCGCGTCGGCGGAGGTCCATCCCGTGAGCGTCGTGGCCGTCGGATTCATAAACACCACCCGGCCCGCCGTATCGGTCGCGATGACGGCATCGCTGATACTCGACAGGGTCACCTGCAGCCAGCGCTGTTGCTTGGCCAGCTCCTTCTCGGCGGCCCTCCTGCCCTTCATTTCGCGATGGAGCTCTTCGATCTGATGAGTGAGGATCGTGAATTGATTGGCGACCGTGCGAGGGGTGAGGCGAAGCAAAATGAGCGGGGGTTTACCGCCGGCCGCGGGGGACAAGAGGGCTCCTTCAATCCGATAATGCCCTCCGGCCTGTTCGAGTCTGGATGGCTTGAGTTGAAGACCACCCAACGTAAATTGTCGGCTCCTCGCGCACAATCCCAACAAGGACAGCGCCTTATCGTGGGGGGTGAGGACATACTCTGTCAGTGGCCGGCCTCGCAGTGCTTCCATGCTCCGGCCGAGTATTGTCAGGAGTTTTCGATTGGCGGCATGGATAAGACCGTCGCGCGCGACCAATGCCAGGGCGTCGGGGAAAATGTCAGCCCATTGGGCGAAATCCTCCGGTCGCATATGGCGATCAGCCTTTGTAATACTCTCGGGCGGTGTTATCGTCCGGTTGATCGGACGGCTTCAACAACACCACGACGCGGCAACCGGGATCCCCGTCGGCAATAGTCTTTTCGAGGACCACCTTCGCATAGCCAAGATTGTCCGCCGTAATGCTCCCAAATACGTTCGACGTCATCATGCAGAGCGCCTTTCTGCCGATCACCTTGTCCCCAAAGGGGCAGGCGCGATTCCCCAACACAATCTTGTCCTCGTTTTGTTCGATGATAAAAAAGTCGCCTTGTATTCGACGCTTGAGATCCACCAGAACGTCGGCTACCTGTTGGGCATTCAAGGAAGGAAGCGCAAGGCTCTCTCGATACATCTCATTGATTTGTTGCCCCATGCGCTGACCGACAACACTGACGAAGCCGGATGCTTCGTCTAATCCCACGACATCGGAGAGAGTGCCCGCCAGTTCCCTCAAGAGAGTGCGTAAAAATACATCCCGCTCCAGGGGGACCTCTATCATCGCAAGTGGCTTCGGTTCAGACATGATCCCTCCTGCCTTAGGGAGACGACGACCTGATGACCCTCGGAGAATTTACAGGGATTCGAGAACCATTAAGAGCTCCAGGCTTTTATGATGAACCACGATCACCTGTACAGCCGTCGCGAGGGCCGCCCAAGAATATTCTCCCGGGAAATTACAATCAATACAATTTGGGACTGTTCGAGGAGGTGAATGGAGGTATTGAGCCGGGGTATGACTCACCCTTTTCGTCCATGGCGAATGAACTAGTCTGGTTACTCCCTATTGATTGAGCCGCGCGGCGCGGACAGTAGCATGGCCGGAGCTTTTGAAGCCCTGGGGGAAACCCTAGTCTCTGGTCGTGATCACCAACTTGAGCGGGTCGGGTCACAATCATGAGTTGGTGACGCATCCTAATCGTTACACTTCGTCACTTCCCGAAAAGGATCAGCTCGTTCACGATCTGAAGTGGCGTTTGTTTCTTGTCAGGAGGGGAAGCTGTTTGACAAGGGCCGTCACTGAGCGCAGCTCATCGGTCTATGGGACGAGAGAATGAGAGCGGCGAAGAGGGACGAGAGAATGAGAGCGGCGAAGACAGAGGGCGTGCGAGCACAATCGGCAGATTCCGGCCCCGAGATTCCGCTCTGCTCTCCCTTGACCTGATTGGATCATCCGCCGATACTGGCCTCTCACACCTGCCCAGTCGTCAACGGAGCAGCTCGTGGGCGAAACCCGTGTTGATATTGAACACCTGCTTGAAGATCTGCGCGACGCCTATCCCGGCGCCCTCGAAGAAACCATCCTCACCGAGATCGTGGCCAACTCGTTGGACTCGGGCGCAAGCCATATCCGCCTGACGGCCGATGTGGCTCATAGCACGCTCACCATCGCGGACGACGGATGCGGGATGAGGCGGAGGGATCTCGTCCGATATCATGATCTCGCCACCAGTTCGAAATCGCGCGGCCAAGGTATCGGGTTCGCGGGTGTCGGGATCAAACTCGGCCTTCTTGCGTGCAAAGAGGTCATCACTGAGTCCAGACGGGGGAAAGAACATGTAGCGAGTCGTTGGCTGCTCGCTGCGCGGCATAGGGCGCCGTGGAAATGGATTCCGCCTCCCGGGCTTGTGGAGAGCCACGGAACTGCCGTGCAGCTTCAACTGCACAATGCACTCTCGCCGCTCCTGGATGAGGGTTATTTGGAGGCGGTCTTGCGCCGGCAATTCCAACCGCTCTTTGAATCGGGATTCGACGAGATCCTCTCGTCCCATTATCCGAAGCGAATCCTGTTTGAAGTAGGGGGGCGGGTGCTGGAGGGGCAGAGGATCCGTGCGGAAGAAGTCGCCCGGCTGGCGGTCTGTTTGGCACGAAAGCGGAAGCCGTCGGCGGTGGGCTATTTGCTTCGGACCGAGGCATCGCTTCCCGAGGACAAGCGGGGCGTGGCGATCAGCACCTTCGGAAAAGTCATCAAACACGGATGGGATTGGTTGGGAATTACACCGGCGACCCCGGATCGAATAGCCGGAGTTGTCGAAGTGCCGGCCCTTGCCGCAGCGCTGACTCTGAACAAAGGCGACTTCGTCCGCGTCGGTGTTCGCGGCGCGTTGTATCTCAGCTATCGCAAGGCGATTCAAGAAGCGGTGGCCAAACAGTTTGCCGCCTGGGGCGATGTCCGGCCAGCGGCGGACCAGGCTCGTCGTCGGTCGCTTCGTCCATTGGAACGGGATCTGGCGACCATGCTGGTGGAGATGGCGGAAGAATTTCCCCTCTTGTCCTCACTCGTGGAAAAGCGTGCCGGAGGACAGAAACGGCTTCCGATCGGCGGGGAAGCGGCAGGAGAGGATCCCCACGGGTTCGTGGCTGCTACCACCAGGGCGACTGAACAAGAATCAGGCGCTGCCGAACCGGCTGAGCTTGGCGCGGCCTCTTCAGATGAACCTATGACCGATAGCGAGGAGCAGCAACTCGAAGAGAGACAGGTTCCGCCCGGGGAGGTGATGCTGCCGGGAACCGGCGGAAGAGCAAGATCGATGCGTTATGGACTGGGCATTCGGTTTGAGCATCACGCGGATGACGTGGAACTGGCCAGGCTGGTCGAATCCAGCGTCGTGATTAACGAGGCGCACCCCACCTATCGACGAGCGGTGGCTTCTCGCTCGGAGGGATACCACATTGCATTATGTGTTGCGCTTGCGCTAGCACGGTTGGCCGTCGAACCGAAGGAGGAGCATCTGTTTGTGACCGCGTTCATGACTCGATGGGGCGAAGCGCTCGACTCGTCAACCCGCCGCGTCCGCAAGCGTCGATAGCAAGCTGCGTAGATCCGCGGTCCTATTCTGCCACATGGTATAATCCGCCTCTTATGAGCCATTCCATCATCATCAAAGGGGCGCGTGAGCATAATCTGAAGAATCTCGATGTCGAGATTCCGCGGGACAAACTCGTCGTCATGACAGGGCTGAGTGGCTCGGGGAAGTCCTCGCTCGCTTTCGATACGATTTATGCGGAAGGGCAGCGACGTTATGTCGAGTCGCTGTCGGCCTACGCGCGACAGTTTCTCGAACAGATGGGCAAGCCCGACGTGGATTCCATCGAAGGGCTGTCGCCGGCGATTTCCATCGAACAGAAGAGCACGAGTCACAACCCTCGCTCTACGGTCGGCACGGTCACCGAGATCTACGACTATTTGCGTCTGCTGTATGCCCGTGTCGGACGGCCGTACTGCTTTCAATGTGGACAGGAGATCACGGCGCAGACAGTCCAACAGATGGTGGATGCGATCTGCGAGTTGCCGGAGGGGTCGAAATTCCAAATCCTGTCGCCGATCGTTCGAGGCCGGAAGGGTGAGTATCGGAAAGAATTGCTGGAGATGCGAAAGGCCGGCTATGTGCGGGCGCGGATCGACGGAGAGTTGGTCGATCTGGGCGATGATATTACGCTCGACAAACAAAAGAAACACAATATTGAGGTTGTCGTCGATCGGCTGGTAATGAAGCCTGGCGACGCCCTGATGCGGCGCGTGGCCGACTCCGTCGAAACGTCGGTGAAACTCGCCGGCGGGTTGGTGGGCGTGCTGTCGGAGACCGGCAAGCTCTTCCTTCAACAGCCCCCATGGGGCCTGTCCGGCCTGTGATGGAATCGGCTATGCCCTGACGCCTGGCGCGTTGGAAGAGGAAGACTTTACGTTGCTCGAACTGTGCGCCACCTGCCAGGGGGCGCGACTCAAGCCGGAAAGCCTGGCAGTCAAAATCGCAAAAAAATCTATTGCGGAAGTCACCGAGCTCTCGGTGCGCGCGGCGGCTGATTTTTTCGCCTCCCTCAAATTCACCGAACGCGAATTGGTCATCGCCCATCGCATTCTCAAGGAGATCAGGGAACGGCTGGGGTTTTTGGTCAATGTCGGGTTGGACTATCTGACGCTGGATCGTCCGGCGGCGACGCTCTCCGGCGGGGAAGGTCAGCGCATTCGCTTGGCCACCCAGATCGGCTCGGGGCTCGTCGGTGTGTTGTACATCCTGGATGAACCGTCGATCGGCCTCCATCAACGAGACAACCGACGGCTGCTCACGACATTGCTCCGCCTGCGCGACCTCGGCAACACCGTCATTGTCGTGGAGCATGATGCGGAGACCATGCAGGCGGCCGACTACATTCTCGACTTGGGCCCCGGCGCCGGCACGCATGGCGGCAGGATCATTGCGCAGGGGACGCCCAAGCAGGTCATGGCGAATCCCGATTCGCTCACCGGCAAATATTTGCGCGGGGAGCAAATGGTCTCGCTCCCGCAGCGCACGCGCACAGCCAAAGGATCTCTGACGATCGTCGGGGCGAAAAAGCACAACCTCAAGGGCGTCACGGTCAATATTCCCTTGGGCCTGTTCACCTGTGTCACGGGCGTATCCGGATCGGGGAAAAGCACCCTGGTGCTCGAAGTCCTCTTCCATTCGCTCTCGCAGCTGCTCTATCACAAGAAGCCCAAGATCGATGGCTGCAAGGAACTCAAAGGCGTCGGCGCGCTGGATAAGATCATCGATATCGACCAGTCGCCGATTGGGCGTACCCCCCGGTCGAATCCGGCCACCTATACCGGTCTCTTCACGTTCATCCGCGATTTGTTTTCCAATTTGCCGGAGTCGCGCGTGCGCGGCTACAAGCCGGGGCGCTACAGCTTCAACGTGAAAGGCGGGCGTTGCGAAGCCTGCCAGGGCGACGGGCTGATCAAGATCGAAATGCACTTCCTGCCCGATGTCTACGTCACCTGCGAGGTTTGCAAAGGCCAGCGGTACAACCGCGAGACCTTGGAGATTCACTACAAGGGGCGCAGCATCGCCGATATCCTCAACATGACGGTTGAGGAGGCGCTGGAATTCTTCGAAAACATTCCTTACATCAAGACGAAACTGCAGACGCTGCACGATGTCGGGCTGCATTACGTCAAGCTGGGCCAATCCGCCACGACCCTATCGGGCGGTGAAGCCCAGCGGGTGAAGCTGTCGCGCGAACTTTCCAAACGTCCTACCGGCCGCACCATGTATATTTTGGATGAACCCACGGAGACCGGCAACACCGTCCTCGTGATCGAGCATAATCTCGACATGATCCGGAACGCGGATTGGATCATCGACCTGGGGCCGGAAGGCGGCGACCGTGGCGGCGAAATCGTGGCGGAAGGCCCGCCGCGCGAGATCGCCAAGTCCAAGCGGTCCTACACCGGGCAGGTGCTCAAAGAAGCGGGGGTCGGCAAGTAAGATGCCTATGTCCTTCCGATCCGAGCCATACGGCATCAGCCATGACTTTGCTGAACGGGACCTTAAGGATCGATCAACGAAGGAAATTGCCAAATCGAAGGTCGGTCTCTTGCGATCGGCCGTTGATGAACCTTTCATATAGCCGACGTACAACATTGCGATCAGCCGGCTGTATGGGTTACGATCGGCCGCCATGCCGTTGCATACCTTCCGTCCTCGCTTCGCCGAACCCCGGTTGGTCGAAGCGCTGGTCGACAGTCCGGTGGTCCTCATCCATGGTCCGCGCCAGTGCGGCAAGACTACCCTGGCACGGATGGTGGGCGACACACGGGGATACGCCTATTTTAGCTTCGATGATGATGTGGCACGGGCTGCCGCCGAGCGGGATCCTTTGGGCTTCGTGGCGGATCTGCCGTCGAAGGTCATCCTCGACGAAGTGCAGCGCGTTCCCGAACTCTTCACCGCGATCAAAATCCGGGTCGATCGCGAGCGGACGCCTGGACGATTCTTGCTCACCGGATCTGCGAATGTCCTGCTCGTCCCCAAGCTGGCGGATTCCCTTGCGGGGCGAATGGCAATCCTGCGCCTGTTTCCCTTGGCGCAATCTGAACTAGACGGCCACGCCAGCGGCTTCCTCACGACGCTGTTCACCGGACGGTTCAAGACGCGCCGGTTTGAGCGGTTGGGTGTCGAACTGGCCGAGCGCATCACCGCTGGCGGCTATCCCGCCGCGCTCGTCCGCGCGACCGCTCGGCGCCGAACGGCCTGGTATCGGGACTATGTGGAGACCATGGTGCAACGCGACGTGCGTGACCTTGCGCGGATCGCCTCGCTCGACATCCTGCCTCGGCTGCTCGCGCTCGCAGCCTCGCAATCTGCACGGCTGCTCAACATCACGGACCTCGCGGGGCCGTTCCAGTTGAGTCGTCCAACCATTCGAGACTATGTGACCCTGCTTGAGCGAGTGTTTTTGTTGGAAGAGTTGCAGCCGTGGCATAGCAACCGCCTGAGCCGCATGGTCAAGACGCCAAAGCTGCACCTGAGTGATACGGGTGTTGCCGCAGCGCTCCTCGGTATGGATGCCGATACCCTCGCCGCCGACCGGGACGTGTTGGGGCAACTCTTGGAGACCTTTATCTATCAGGAGCTGAGACGGCAAGCGAGTTGGCAGGAAGACGACGTGCGGTTCCATCACTTTCGCGACAAGGATGGCTACGAGGTGGACATGGTGCTTGAGCGCGGCGCGCGCCATGTAGCCGGTATCGAAGTCAAGGCGGCAGCTACGGTGACCGTCGCCGACTTCCGTGGCCTGCGCAAGCTGGCGGCCGCGGCTGGCACACGTTTTACGGCAGGCGTGGTGCTCTATGACGGCGAGGCGAGCGTGAGCTTCGGTGAAGGATTGTATGCGATTCCAGTTCGCGCGCTTTGGGAGATGCAGTGACGCTGTGTGTCCGCAACGATGCAACGTGTTCCCACGCACTGTTTCCGTGCGATAAGCCTGATTGGGTGGATATCATCCCCAGTAGCCCATCCTTCGATGTGAGCGACCGGGGAGGCGAGATCGTGGCGGAAGGCCCGCCGCGCGAGATCGCCAAGTCCAAGCGGTCCTACACCGGGCAGGTGCTCAAAGAAGCGGGAGTGTGAGTGGTCAAGGCTGCCCTTCTTGCTCGCAGAACGCGCACGATGAAACTGTGCTCGTCCGATGCGCGCAGGGGAGGGCAGCCTTGGCCGCTCACCTAATATGAGGTAGGGGGGGAAGGCCCTCGTTGGACGCGCGCAGTGAAGGACGATCCAGCCAACCCGCTTTGAGATTGGTAGGCAACAAGTAGGATCGCAAATGAACGGGTATGCCTGGTCGCCATCATGCATTGAATCGAGACCGGTAGTTGTATGCGTTACATGGCCTGGCGCTCCTCTAAAGCGTAAAGCGCGACCGATGGTCGCATGCCGTCGCACCGCGACATTCCCCGACTCACCCCACCATGGCGACCAGACAAATGCCCCCTCTCTTCGACCTCAGTT
>JAJONL010000070.1 GCA_021323395.1 Nitrospira sp. | reverse complement strand
GCGGGCGACATGCTCGACGGCGCTGAGCAGTTCGCTGAGCGGAGCTTTCTCCGCGAGGATCGCGGTGTACAGTGCTCGCTTGGTGGGGAAGTACTTGAACACCAGGGCTTCGCTGATGCCGGCGGCCCGAGCGATTTCCTTGGTCGTGGTCCCCTTGAAACCCTTGGCGGCGAATAGCGCGGCGGCGGACGAAATCAGGCTGGCTTGACGATCCCGGCTGGGGCTGCGCGAAAGTGCGGATGCTGCGTTCATATGATCGTGGTCAGTGGGATGAACCGGCCCGCGGTCCTCTCTACACAGTCTGCTCTTCAGGGAACCGGCGAGGGGCTCTCATTGAATTTGCCGCGCAACACCTGACTTTCAAAGAAGATGATGCCTTGGCTGGTCCGCACATCATAACGGAGGATGATTTCGCTGTCGGAACCTTGCCAGTCGAACACCTTGACGACGCCACCGGCGACTTGGCCGGGGGTGCGATCCAAGGGGCCGAACCGCTGCTGCAAAAAGCCCAAGAGTCGGTCGTGCGTCTCTTTGCCGTTATACCGCACTATCACGCGAGCAAACCCTCCGTCGATCGTGCTGAAGCGCATGGAATCGACCGGGGCTGATCCCAACGTCGGAGACATCCCTTTGAGCTCATACGTCTGCGCCCGGCCGCTGTCCTCGACCTTCACGAAGGTGTCGGATTCGGAAAAGGTCGCTCCCCAGGGAATGCCTTCGAAGCCGTTCGAATCGTTCTGCATGGGGACGGCCAGAGCGGCAGCCACGGGAAGCCAGAGGGCGATAGCGACCAGTCGGAGGAGGAGGATGCGCCGGGTTCGAGTGCAGGAGGCTGTTTTCATATTATTAGTCCGCCGTGTCTGAGATGCGATCCTGGAAACGAGGCGCCAAGTTGCGACTTTCAATGAAGACAAACCCGCGGTCTCGATTGGCTTCATAGGTGAGGCTGATTTCCGTATCGGGCCCGCGCCAGGTATATTGCTGATTTAAACCCCGCATCATCTGACCCGGAAGCCGATCGATCACGCCGTACGATCGTTCGAGAAATTGGAGCACCTGCTGATGGGTCTGTGCCCCGCGGTAGCGAACCGTGACACGCGCGAACTGGGCGTCGACGGTGGAGAGCTGCAGGCTTTCGACCGGGATGTCGGCATAGAGCGGCGTCCGGTCTCGGAATTCATAATCTGTGGTATGGGAATTGGTACGGATGACGACGAGGTCGGGAATGTCGGTGAGTGGTACGCCCCATGGAATCTGGTGGAATCCGTGCGGATCGTTCGCCATGGTGATGGCGGAGGCCGATTCGGCAGCGGCCACCATGAGCGCACTGAGAAGCAGAACACGGCCGACCAGGCGGACGGCGGGATACTCTATCGGTGATGCGTACGGCATGGCCTGAAGATACTCTCGTCAGGCACGCTATCACGGTTGTCGAGATGACGGCAACTGTTCGGCGCCGTTCTTGTGAATAGAGGACCCCTTGGCTATAATGCGCCTCTTGCGCGCAGCCAACCGGTGAGCAGAGGCGAGAGTTCATGATCGACAGCGATGTGTTTGTGCAGGGGCTGCAAGACCTGGGCGTCAATTTTTTCACGGGCGTGCCTGATTCGATCCTGGGCGGGATCATTGAGGAACTGCTGACCCGCAAAGCGTATACGCCCGCCGTGCGAGAAGACGAAGCCGTCGCCATGGCGGCTGGCGCCTACATGGCCGGCAAGGTGCCCGCCGTGCTCATGCAGAACTCAGGACTGGGCACGTCGCTGAATACGTTGATTTCGCTCAATATGATTTATCGGCAGCCCTGTCTCTTGCTCATCTCCTGGCGGGGTTTCCAGGGCGCCGATGCGCCGGAGCACCTGGTGATGGGCGAAACCATGCTGCCGTTGCTCGATACGATGAAGATTCCCTACCGAATCCTGTCGGAACAGACCATGGCCGATGACTTCCGCTGGATGGGACAGACCTTTATGAAGCAGCGGGTTCCGCTTGCGATCGTGATTAAAAAGGGCATCGTCAAGGGACTGCACCCATGAGGCCGGAAGAAGGCACCATGCAGAGCCGGGCGCAGGCGATGGCGGCTTTGCTGGAATTGCTGACCGACCAGCCGGTCATCGTGTGCAACGGATTTCCTTCTCGGGAAGCCCAGAAGATCGCCGATCGGCCGACGCATTTTTATATGATCGGATCGATGGGCAACGCAGCAGCGATCGGGCTTGGTGTGGCGTTGGCCAAGCCTGCCAAGCAGGTCGTCGTGTTCGACGGTGACGGCAATGTACTCATGGGGATGGGAACATTGGCCACGGTGGGCGCCTTGAAGCCAAAGAATTTTATTCATGTGGTGTTCGACAACGAAGTGTACGGATCGACCGGCAATCAGCCGACGATCTCCAACGTCGTGCCGCTGGAGAAGGTGGCGAAGGCTGCAGGATATGTCCATGTCGAGCGGGTGTTCGATCGAGACGATCTAGTCTATGAGTTCAAGGATCTGTTGAAACAGGACGGGCCGAGTATGTTGTTGGTCAAGGTCAACGAATTCGTCGAGGATGCCGGCCGGGTAGTCCTTGAGCCGCCGGCTATGACCGCCCGGTTCATGAAGGCCATTGAATAACGCCCGTGCGCTGAGTGCGATGTGTGGGGCCGCTCCGCTCAGTCCCGATCCACAGCCTGAGGCATGAACATGATACTTTTGAATCCAGGTCCGGTGAACGTGAGTGAACGGGTACGGCGGGCGTTGATGCGTCCGGACATTTGCCATCGCGAGTCCGAGTTCTCCGACCTCCTGAGTCGAATTCAACAGAAACTCCTGACGGCGTTTGTGCCGGGGGCTGAAGCGGACTATGTCGCGGTCGTCCTGACCGGCTCAGGGACGGCCGCGGTGGAATCCGCCGTCATGTCCTGTCTTCCGACGGGAAAACGCATGCTCGTCCTGAACAATGGGGTCTATGGCGAACGGCTCTCCAGCATGATCGGTCTGCACCGACTCGGCGTATCTGAACTGAAGTCCGAATGGCACATCAAGCCTGATCCTGAACGAGTTCGATTGGCATTGCGCCAGCATCCCGAGGTCCATGCAGTGGCCATGGTGCATCACGAGACAACCACCGGCCTCATCAATCCCATCAAAGAGATCGCGGAGGTCGTGGATAGTCAGAACCGGGTGTTTGTGGTCGATTCGGTCAGCGGCCTTGCGGGTGAGACCATTGAGATTGCGGACTCGCACATCTATATGGTGGCGGGCACCGCCGGCAAATGCATTCAAGGTTTCCCGGGCGTCTCGTTCGTCCTCCTGCGCAAGGGGTTTCTGGAGCGGATGCGAGGTTATCCCAAGCGGTCCTGGTATCTGCACATGACGCATTATGTCGATGACCAAGGCAGGGGGACGGTACCCTTCACTCCCGCTGTTCAGGTCTATTATGCGTTTGAGGAAGCGCTGGATGAGTTGTTGGAGGAGGGGGTCGCCAATCGCACGCAACGGTACCGGCGAAGTGCCACTAGAATTCGTGAGCGCCTGGGGCAATTGGGCATCAAGGCATTACTGCCGGCCGACTCGCAATCGAACACGATCACAGCCTTTCATCTGCCCGCCGGCCTCAGCTATGCTTCCTTGCATGACCAGCTGAAGGCGCGCGGATATGTCATTTACGCCGGGCAGGGACAGTTGGAGTCGAAGATCTTCCGCATTGCCAATATGGGCGCCTTGACGGACTCGCACATCCAAGGATTTCTCGAGGCCTTCGAGCAGGTACTTACGGGCGCGGCCGTGCACACATGAGAGCCGTCATTCTGGCCGCCGGAGTCGGCAAACGTCTTTGGCCGGTCACGCAACATAAGCCGAAGTGCCTGATCGAGATCGGCGGACAGACCCTGCTGTCCCGGTATCTCGAGGTGCTGGCGAGCGTCAAGATCCGCGACGTCACCATCGTGGTCGGATACAAGCAGGAGATGATCAGGGCCGCGGCCGGTACGCAATACCGGGGCGTCAGCGTCTCCTACCTCGTGAATGAAGAGTTCCACCGCGGCAGTATCTCCTCGTTATGGATCGCCCGTCCGGCGCTCTCCGACGACGTGGTAATCATGGATGCGGATGTGTTGTTCCATCGTGAAATCCTTCGCCGCCTGGTCGACTCACCGTTCACCAACTGTTTACTGATGGATGATACGGTGAAGCAGACCGGCGAAGAATGTATGGTGGTGGTGCAAGGCGGACGAGTGGTGGCATTGAGTAAGAAAATGCCGGAGCGGTACGATGTCGCCGGAGAAGGCGTGGGATTTCTGAAGGTGCGCCGCGCCGATACGGCCCATGTCATCGGATCCATCAAGAGCTACGTCGATCAAGGCCGATGGGATATGGAATACGAAGACGGATTGCTGCAGTACTTTCAGGACGTCAAAGTCGGACATGAAAAGATCGGCGGGTTGCCCTGGACGGAGATCGACTTCCCCGAGGACATCACTCGAGCCGAACGCGAGGTTCTGCCGCGGCTTTAGGCTTTAGGCGGGACTCGCAACGCGTGAATCGGGAAGCGTATCTCGTGAGAGGGCTGAGCCTAGGCATATAGCTTATGGAATGGGCATGGGTATGAGCCACACGTTCTTTGGCGAGATACGAACGACGAGATACGAACGACGAGCCCGAAGATGAGTGAAAGCACGCTCGAACGCGGCGCCGAATTACAGGGATTGAGCACGGCCATCCTGTTGCCCGGCGCGGGGCTTTTCGGCGACCGGCTTGGGCGCGGGTTGACCGACGTCGGCCCGCTGACGCTTATCGGGGGACTCAGTTTGTTCCAGCGCACGGTGCTGACCTTGCAGAGGGCCGGCATTCGCCAACTCATCGTGCTCGCGGGCGCCGATGAAGAACTACTCAAACATACGCTGGCGCGAGGAGCCCGGGTCACCGTACCGGTCCGATGGATGCCGGTCCGGGAGTTCCCGCTCGATGATCCTCGTACTTGGGAGTCGCTGGCGACCGAGGCCCGTGGGTTCTGTTTGATCGCCGGTGCGCAGGCGGTGTTTTCAAAGAAGCTGATCGAACACTTGCGGCAGACGGTGCGCGACGGCGAGGCGGTGGTCGTGGCACGAGAAGCCGGTCCGGTCGAACCGGCCGCGGGTCGGCGAAACCCGGCCGTGGCGGTTGAGGAAGGCCGTCTCATTTCGTTTCAGCAGCACGGCGCGCCTGCAGGCCGCCACGTGGCGGCCGATCTGGTCGTCTTGCCGTCGAGTATCCTGAACCCGCCCAACGGGGCGTCGTCTTTCGCGATTGGTGAGGGGCCGGATTTGTCGGGCGTGGTTCCGGTGCGTCGCTGGTTGGAGCTGGCGGCGGCGGAGGGACGGGTGCGTGTGGTCTCGGCCGCCCATCACGCGGGGCTTTGGTATCGTGATGTGTGGGACCAGGCGAGCGCCGGTGTCGCAGAGCGCACCCTTTTTCGCTCGCTCAAGGGAGAGGCGGAAGGATTCGTCGATCGGTATTTCAATCGAACCTTTTCCCGTCTCCTGACCAAAGTCTTTCTGTGGATGAAATGCTCGCCCAATACGATCACCGTAATTGCGACAGCGGTTGGATTGCTCTCGGCTGCCGGATTTGGATGGGGAACCTACCAAGCTGGGATCATCGCCGCGTTGTTGTTTCAATTGGCGGCAGTCATCGACTGCTGCGATGGAGAAGTGGCGCGCCTGACCTTCAGTGAGTCACCGTTCGGCGCGTGGCTGGATATCGCCATGGACAATGTGGTGCATATGGCGATCTTTGCCGGGATCGCCTGCGGCGCCTACCTCCGGCAGGCCGGCACGGATGCCGCCTGGGTTCCGCTGGTATTGGGCGGGGCGGCGGTGCTCGGAAATGCGATGTCGTTCTGGTTGGTAACGAAGGCGCAAAAAATCGGCGCCACGCGCGGTTGGCATACACCCAAGCAGGCCGCCTGGTCGGATTTTATTTTGAAGAATGTGGCGAGCCGGGATTTCTCGGTGGTGGTATTCCTCTTCGCGATATTGGACAAGCTCCATTGGTTTTTATGGATGGCCGCGCTCGGCTCTACCGTATTTTGGCTGTTGATGGTGTGGGTCATCAGACCTGCGGCACGCGGCCGTGCTTAAAGCCGCCCTCTTTGTCCTCGGGGCCTTGACGCTTTCCCTCCTCGTCTGGCACATCGGCATCACGCGCATCTACGAGGCGGTCACCCAGCTGGGGCCTGCCGCGATGACGGTGATTCTCCTGCCCTCTCTGCTCATGTACCTCCTCGAAGCCTATGGATGGCTGGTGACACTGGGCCAATGGGCGAACGATGTGCCGTTTTGGCGCGTGCTGGCGATTCGGACGGCCGGTGAGGTGGTCAACATGACCACGCCCACAGCCTATGTGGGCGGTGAGCCGCTCAAGGCTTACCTGCTCCAACGACAGGGAGTCCCGCTGGTGGAAGGGTTGGCGTCGGTGGTCACGGCCAAAACCACGATGACGGTTGCGCAAATCTTGTTTATCCTGGTCGGGATCGGGTTGGGGTTCTGGCTGTTGGGGGCCGAGGGATCGGTCGGACAAACCATCACGGCTGGATTGGTGAGCGCGGGCTTGCTGATATTCGGGGTCGGCGCATTCGTGATCGTTCAGCGGCAGGGCATGTTCACCTGGATGCTGAAGCTCCTGCGCCGCCTCGGCCTCAGGCTGCAGTTTCTGGAGTCGCGGGAACAACAGTTACTTGATTTGGATCGCACCATCGCGGATTTTTATGCCAGCCGGCGGTCGGCCTTTCTCTTGTCCACGGGATTGTTCCTTCTCGGATGGTTGGCCGAGGCACTGGAAGTATTCATCATAGTCCTCTCCCTCGGGCAACCGATCACGGTCTTGTCCGCCGTCGCGATCGGCGCCCTATCGGTCTTTATCAAGGGCGGCACCTTTTTTATTCCGGGCAGCTTAGGTGCGCAGGATGCGGGCAATCTCCTGTTGCTGACCGCCTTTGGATATGGTGAGGTCACAGGCATGACCTTCGCGCTGTTGCGGCGCTTTCGAGAATTCGTGTGGATCGCCATCGGGCTGGCTTGCCTTGCGATGATGACGAAAGGTATCGACCGCTCCCGACCTGCCGATTAAGAGCCCGCGCTCCTGTTGAAGTGTCCAATCAATCATCGCCGGTTGACGATACGTAGCCCATGAGCGATGGGGGCGGGCGAAGGAGTATCTCAGAGTGAGTCAGTCGCCAGGCGGCAGGTTTCAGGTGTGATTTCCTTGCGAGAAGTAGCTGAAACGGACGCTCTCCGGTAGAGTAGCGCTACGAATACAATTCATGCCCCACACCAAAGACTCTGTCGCCAGGGACATCCGAGTCCAATCTAGGAGCGCGCATGCAACGAGCCAATAATCCCCTTCCCCCGAATCGGTTTCCTGCGGAGGCGCCGTCGGCAGAGACAAGACTGAAACCAATGGGACGATGGCAGTTGCCTGCCCTAGACGATCCCGCAGATGCCATGAAATTCTGTCGGGCCTTGGCCGCCGCGATGGAGTGCATGTCGAATGCTAAGGACCGCCGCCTCCAGCCGGCGCAGATGGCCGCGTTGATGGCGCAGACCGATCGCTCGTTCCCTCCGCCGATGCTCTCGATCGTCATCCCGGTCTTCAACGAGGCCGAGAATTTGCCCATGTTACATGCGCGCCTCACCGACGCGATGAACCAGGTCGGAGTCGACTACGAAATCGTGCTGGTGGACGATGGGAGCAAGGACCAGAGTCCTGAAATATTGAAACGTTTGGAGAGTGAGGATCGCCGGGTCGTCGTCGTGGAGTTCGCGAGAAATTTTGGCCATCAGGTGGCCATCAGCGCCGGGCTCGAACATAGCCGAGGCCGGGTCGTTTGCATCATGGACGCCGATCTGCAGGATCCACCGGAGGTGCTGCCTACCTTCCTGGCCAAGTGGCAAGAAGGATGGGAAGTGGTGTATGCCGTTCGCACCGAGCGGAAGGAATGGTGGGGGAAGCGGCTGGCCTATGCGGTGTTTTACCGGTTGCTGCAACGGGTTGCGAATATCGAGATTCCCTTGGATGCCGGCGATTTCTGCGTGATGGATCGCCGCGTGGTGGATGAACTGGTCGGAATGCCCGAACGCAATCGGTTCGTCAGGGGCATCAGGAGCTGGGTGGGCTTCAAACAGATCGGTGTGCCCTATGAACGGCAGGCCCGCCACGCCGGAGCTCCCAAATACACTTTTCGGAAGTTGCTCTACCTGGCGCTTGACGGGTTGATCTCGTTCAGCCACACCCCCTTGCGAATCATTACGATCCTGGGGTTTACGGTTTCGCTGCTGTCGTTCCTCGTTGCATCGTTCTACATCATCAAGAAATTCACGCTGGGAACCGGGGTGCCGGGCTTCACCACCCTCGTCGTCTCGATCTTCTTTCTCGCCGGAATTCAGCTCATGACCATCGGCGTGATCGGCGAGTACATCGGCCGGATTTCCGATGAAGTCAAACATCGCCCGCTCTATGTCGCCCGCCGCGTCACGAGGAGATAACCGTCATTCGTATCCTCATGTTCGATAACGAATTTCCTCCGCTCGGTGGCGGCACCGGCGTGGTCAACTATTACCTGTTGCAGGAAATGGCGCGTTCCCCCGACCTGGCGGTGGACCTCGTCACATCGTCGCGCAGCGTGACCGCTTGTGAAACCGAGCGATTTGCCGATCGCATTACGCTGTATAAGGTGCCGGTCGATAATCGCAACATCCACCACGCGAGAAATATCGAATTGCTCCGTTACAGCTGGCGGGGATGGCGCATAGCGCGGCAGTTATTGACGCGGTATCGATACGACGTGAGTTTCGCCTTTGCCGGCGTGCCGGCCGGTGCGATCAGTTTTCTGCTGCGTCTCACCCATGGGCTTCCTTATGTGCTCTCCCTCCAAGGGCCGGATGTGCCGGGGTTTGAGGCGCGTTACAACTATCTGTACCCTGTTCTCACGCCGTTGATAAAAATGATCTGGCGACGAGCGGCTGCCGTGACGGCGATCAGCGCGGAGCAGGAGCGCTTGGCGCATCGAACCATGCCTGATTTGCCGCTCGTGAGGATCCCCAACGGGGTCGATACCGAGCTCTTCGCCCCGGCATCCGGCGAGACGACGAGGTCCTTCACCGTCATCTGTGTCGCTCGCTTGATCCAACGTAAGGGACAGCATCATTTGCTGCAGGCCTTTGCTCGGTTACGATCATCCTGCGACCGGCCCCTACAACTGACATTCGTGGGCACAGGTGATGCCGAGGCGCAATTGCGGGAACTGGCGGACCGCCTTCAGGTGGCCGATGCCGTGACCTTCAAGGGATTTCTCGCGCGGGAACAGATGCCGCCCATTTACCGGGAGGCGGATGTCTTTGTATTGCCCTCTCAGCAAGAGGGCATGTCCATCGCCTTGCTGGAAGCGATGGCTTCGGGGCTGCCGGTCATTGTGACCGACACAGGAGGCACCGCGGAACTCGTCGCGCAAGGGCAGAACGGCGAGATTATCCCGTGGAACGATGTGCCGGCCCTCACACGAGCTCTGCAGAATCTCCTGAACTCGGACAGTCTTCGTCGTCAGATGGGCGCGGAAAGTCGTCGACGAGCGATGCAGTTTGGGTGGCCGGTGCTGGCGACACGATACATTGAGCTCTGTGCGCGGGTGATGCGACCTTCGATGGATGGTCAACGGGCGAGCGGTCGCTCGGAGGTCGATGTCCGAGGTGATCTGCACAAGGAACCTCGAGCGTGAGCACACAACCGCATGTCTGTATTCTGACCAGCCAATATTTCGATTGGGGCATTTATGGCGGCTTCGGCAGTATGTCGCGCAAGCTGTCGGAAAGTCTCGTGCTGGCCGGCTACCGGGTCAACGTCATCGTGCCGGGGCGTCAGGGACAAAAACCGATCGAGACGATCGGCGGGGTCGAAATTCAAAGCTTCTCGCCGCGAAACGTTCTCGACGCCTGTCGGATCATTCGGGCCTCGCGAGCCGATATCTTTCACTCTCAGGACCCGACCGTCCTGACCTATTTGGCTCAACGTCTCCACCCCCGTCGCACGCATCTCGTCACCAGCCGCGATCCGCGGGAGTTGCATGATTGGTGGATCGAATTTCTCTATGCGACCCCGATGCGCCGGCTGTTGACGCCATTCAATTATTTCACGGAATCCGGTCTCTTCGTCAGGCGGGCGGTGCGTCGGGCGGATGGGGTATTTTGTCCGGCGCACTTTCTCAAGGAGAAGGTGAAACGGTTATACGGCCTGTCGACGTTGCCGACCCTGCTGCCGAATCTCATCGATGTGCCGCCGACGCTCCCGAAGAAAGGCGCGCGTCCGACGATGACGTTTGTGGCGCGATGGGACAAGCGCAAGCGCCCGTGGATTTTTTTGGAATTGGCGAAGCAGTTTCCGGATTATCGTTTTGTGGCGGTCGGACAGGGCAGCGCCTCCGCGGAGTCCGGGTTCGATGCGGAGTTGCGGCGGCGATTCCGCGACGTGCCGAATCTGGAAATGCCCGGCCTCATCAACCGTTTTCGCGAGCCCGAGCGCATGCAACAACTGTTGTCGGACACCTGGATCTTCGTCAGTACGGCGGTGCGCGAGGGGTTGC
Source organism: Nitrospira sp. (assembly GCA_021323395.1). Taxonomy (GTDB): domain Bacteria; phylum Nitrospirota; class Nitrospiria; order Nitrospirales; family Nitrospiraceae; genus Nitrospira_A. Next base: position 7,909 of record JAJONL010000070.1, on the reverse strand, counting down.
CGCTGACCTTTCTGGAAGCGGCGGCCTATGGTTGCCCGATCATCAGCCGGGTCGATCCGGATCAGTTCGCCAGCCGGTTCGGAAAGCAGGTGCAGAATGATGACTATGCATCGGCTATCCGAAATCTCCTCGCAGACGGGCCACTGGAGAAGGGTCGCGCCGCCTATGATTATGTGCGCGACACCTATGAAACGTCGAAGGCCTTGGAGGCCCATCGCCGGCAGTATGAGGGCTTTGCGGCCTGACCTGACCAGAGGTCGCCGAGCGAGTTCAGAAGGCAGCGGTGCAGCGAGGTCTTGGGCACGGTCATGTCGTCAAAGGCAGTATCGAAAGGAATCGTCTCGATCGGCAGTTGGTCGGTCGCGAAATTGGCGACCGCGGCTGTGGTGCTCCCGATTTTCGCCCGCTTCCTCGGCATCGAAGGGTATGGGCAATACGCCTACTATCTAGCTCTGTTGCTCCTGGCCTCTCAATTCGCCAATGTCGGCATGATGCAGACCATGATCAAGCTGGTGGCGGAGAGACCGGACGATCTTCCCTGGTGCCGAGCGGTTGCCCGGGCCGGCGCCGCCATCAATGGAACGGGCGTGGCGCTCGTCGGTCTCTCGGTGGGCCTGTTCCTGATCGCCACCGCGCCGCAGGGGACGACCGGAGCGCCCATCAGTCTCGTGATCATGGGTGTCTTGCTGTTCGATCAAGTGTGGTGTTATACGCGCGGGATTTTGTTTGGTTTGCGGCATGAAGAGCGGGCGGCGATTCCCGGCATTTTCGGCGTCGTGACGGCGGGCGCGTTAGGAGTGATTTTCGCCATGAACGGACTGGGAGTGGCCGGCGTCTTGACGGGATTGCTCGTCGCGAATTTCCTGGTGGCAATTGTCTGCATTCGATCGGTTTTTCAGTTCGCCTCGGGCGCCCATGGCGACACAGAACCTGCTGCGATTCGGGTTGTCCGCGATGACCTTCTCCGTCTTGAATATGGCCCTTTGTTCACTCGATGTCATCCTGGTTCGCCACTTGGCCGGCGGCGCTCAAGCCGGGCTCTATGCCGCGGCCGTGCAGTGGTCGCAATTTGTCTGGTTCATCCCCATTGCGGTCGAGGGAGTGATGCTGCAATCGACGGCACGATTGTGGGCCGGGCAGCTGGTGGGGGACGTGTCGAGTTTAGTGAGCCGACTGCTGCGATATGTGATGCTGGGCACGGCCTTCCTGCTCCTGATCGTGGCCGTGTTGGGCCATCAGATCGTGACGTTGTACTTTGGCCCACAATTCGCCGAGGCGGTATGGGTATTGCGATTGCTGGTGCCCGGAGCCTTTTGTTATGCGATAGCGAGGGTATTGTGGCCGGTGATTCAGGGGGCGGGTGAAGGCGCACACTTGATTCGGATGATGGGCAGGACGGTGGCGGTCGATGCGGCATTATGCTGGACATTCGTCCCCCGTTGGGGGGCCGCCGGCGCGGCATTGGCCACCTCGGTTTCCTTTGCCCTGGTGGCGGTGGGGTATGCCTGGCTGTTGCGCCGACGCCGGGTCCGCATCCTTGAGGGATTTGCGATGGTTCGATGGGTGGGATTGCTGTTAGGCACGGGGGGAGCGATCGCGGGTGGCGCCGCCTTGGTCGACGCGCCTCTCTTGTCCGTGGCGGTGGGAGGCGCGGTCGGTGTGTCGGTGTATTGGACCGGCGTCTTTTGGCTCGGGCTTCTGAAGGTCGAAGAGGTCGAGCAACTGGTGCAGAGTTTGCCGGGGGTCCTCCGACAGGTAGGGGTGAAAGCGTTCCACTACTTGGAGCCGCTGCTCCTGAAACTCAGGCCGACGGTGTTGAATTAGCGGCGAGCGCCACATCATGGCCGGCGATCAACGGAGAGCCTCGGTCGTCATCCAAAGCTAGGGCGAAACATCTGATATCTGTTGAGGGAAACGCTCCCACCCGTCGGTCGGAGCTCGGGCGCCCTGCAGAGACAGTCTGAGACACACGATGGAACGCATATCATGACTCAGTTGCAGTTGCGCACCAGGGCCTGGTTCGGGGATGAATCATTAACGATCGACCTGCCGTCTTCCTGGAAGGTTATCGAAGTGGGTCCGGAAGACACACCGGCGCTGAGCGCGGACGTGATGCGTGAGACGTTACAACAACCGATCGGAACCCGGACACTCGCCGAGATCGCGAAGGGCAAAACCAAGGCCGTTATCGTGGCCGACGACCTCACCAGACCAACCCCTGCTGCCGATCTTCTCCCCTTGCTCATTGAAGAGTTGATGCGCGGCGGTCTGCCTGAGCGGGCTATCACCATCATGATTGCAGGGGGCACGCATCCTCCGGCCTCGGTCGAGGACATGGCGAAGAAAGTGGGCTCGGCCTTCTCGCCTGCGATCAAAGTCATGGCTCATGACAGTCGAGGAGACCTGGTAGATCTCGGGGTGTCTCCGGGCGGACTGCCGCTGCGACTTAACCGCGCGGTGATGGAGTGCGACCTCAAGATCGGCGTAGGATGCATTTACCCCCATCCCATAGCGGGATTTTCAGGCGGCGCGAAGATTATTCTTCCGGCGGTCTGCGGCGTCGACACGACCAGGATGATGCACGACTATCTGCATGGTTCCCGCGAGCGCGGTGGCTCGATCCACACGGAGCTACGGCGGGACATGGTCGCGGTGGCTCGAACGGTGGGGCTCGACTTCATCGCAAATGTCACCCTGAACCACCGGCGAGAGATCAGCGGCCTCTTTGCGGGCGATGTCGTGCAGGCGCATGAGGAAGGGGTCCGCGCCGCGCAACGAATGTATGCCGTGTCCGTGCTGCCTCAAGCCGATGTGGTGGTGGCGGATATGTACCCCTTCGATACCAGTTGGCAGTTCGCTCAGGATCGTGGAATGTGGCCAATCGAATGGGCAAGGCAGGGAGCGTCCCGCGTGGTGATCGCCGCTTGCCCTCTCGGTGTGGGTACTCATGAGTTATTTCCGGTGGCCAGCCCGCTCTGGTCGCGTCTTGCCAGGCGTATCGCGCATTTTCGGCTGGCCGACCTGGATCGCCCGTTCGAGAAACTGCGCACCGTGGCGAAATTGATGCGACAGAAGCAGCATCACCTCATGGTCCTCTCACCGGGCTTGAAAGCCGGAGATGTGACGTCGTTGTTTCCGCGTGCCCGATGGTTCGGAGATTGGCCTGCGCTGAAGGCCGCGCTGCTGGCGCGTCATGGAGCGGGCCCGGTGACTGTGGCGGTCTATCGCTGTGCGCCCTTTCTCATACCGGCAGGGACAAGGCAAACGCGGGACGCGGCGGCGCGAGGCACGGTCCCGCAACGGCGGTCCGCCTAGATCGTGAATGCGATGAATACAGGCATCTGGCTATTCCTTGAAGTGGTGTTCGACACGCTGATGTTCGCGCCCTATTTGTTGCGGGGGCGTTTCTCCGCGCGGGTCAAGATACAGATTCTCCTGACCTACCTGCGTTTGAGCGTGAAGTTGCTGCTCGTCCATCCGTTCCGGCCGATCAAACAAGACTGGGTCTTGGGCTTTACGGTGCATTGTTTCGATTATCGGACCATGCATCTCTTGTTCAGAGTGATCCTCCTCCGCAACGAATACTACTTCGAGACGCCCAAAGACAGTCCGGTGATCTTCGATTGTGGCGCCAACATCGGTCTGGCCACCCTCTTTTTCAAGTGGCTGTACCCGCGCAGCGAGATCTATGCGTTCGAGCCGGATCGAGAGACGTTTGCCCTGTTGCGCAAGAATATCGAGCAGAACAATTTGGCCCATGTGCATCTGTACAATGCGGCGCTTTCCGAGACGCATGGAACGGCGGCATTCTATGTGGACCACGCCAAGCCCGGCTCTCCTCGCATGAGTCTGACCTATGATCGGATGCCGAAAGATACGATTACCGTGGAGACGCTGGCCTTGTCCGACATTATCCGCGAGGAACTGGCAGGCAAGGAGATCGACTTTCTCAAGGTGGACGTGGAAGGCGCGGAAGATCTCGTTCTGCGCGACCTCGCTGCCGCCGGACACCTGAAGCAGGTGAAGGAAATGCTCGTTGAATATCACCATCACATCGGGGACGATCGGGCAAAACTCGGAGCGTTCCTGACCACGTTGGAGGCGCATGGATTGGAGTATCAGCTGGATGCGGTCTGCATGCCGATCTATGCGTCGCGTCGTTTTCAAAACATCATTCTGTATGTCTATCAAGCCGGTGACCCGTCGGGGCCGAACTTCGGCCCGGCACCAGCATCTCTGTAAATTCGCCGCATGGCCTTCCTGATCGCGACAGGTTCATCGACTCTCATAGGCCGCATTGAACGCGCCTCCACCGCGACCGACCGCATGGTGGCCGGCCTGCTGTTCCTGATGGTGTTCGGCAGCGGCCTTGTTCACCTCGAAAGTTTTCCACCGCTCTGGTTCGATGAGGGATGGACGGTGTGTGTCGCGCGCACATGGGTCGAGCGGGGACATTACGGTTGTCTGCTCCTCGGCGAACCGGCCGCGCCGCTGCTGTCGGCGCATTTTCCCGTGGTCGCGTCGGTGGCCGTCAGCTTCAAGCTTCTCGGTATCGGGATTTGGCAGGCCAGAGTCGTCGGCCTCCTCTACACCTTCGGCGCCTTCCTGTTGCTGTATGCGATTGCGCGCCGAATCTATAACCGACCTGTCGCCATCGGTGCGCTGGCCCTTCTGATAGTGGTTCCGTTCAAATGGTCAATTCACCCCTTGTTCATCGGGCGTCAAGTGTTGGGCGAAATGCCCATGTTGTGTTTTCTGCTGGCTGGATACGCCTGTGTCTTGCGCATCGATGACAATCGGCGCTGGATGGCGGCTGCGGTCATGTGCTGGAGTGTCGCCTGGATGGCCAAGGGGCAGGTGGCCCCGTTCTTTATCGCCTCTCTGGCTGGAACGGCTCTGTTCGTCGGCCTTCGGGGCGACTGGGGCGTTGCTCGTCGATTGGCTCTGCTCTTGGGCGGCTCGTGGGTGGGGTATCGGCTCTTGGTGGTGATGAAGGATTTGTTCCTGGCGGGTCACACGCTCCCGCATCCACCGACCCACGGAATGACGGAAGCGATCGCACTGGTCCTCGTTCCGTCGATTCGCTTGGAGACGATGTGGTACATGGTGGGCTCCTGGCCGGAATACACCGTTGCATTGGCCTATGGAGCCTGGCGCCTGTGGCGTTCCGGCTATGGCAGGCGGCCGATCGAACAGACCGTCTGGACGATGCTTTTGCTGCTGGCAAGTAGTTGGCTCGCGTGGTTTGCGTTTCTCTGCGCAGGGGAGCCACGGTACGCGATGCCGGGTCTGTTCATTGCCGCGCCGTTCACCGCAGCGTTATTTTACGATCTCACCAAGGGATTCGATGCGACGTTCGTGCGGGGCACGTTATCGGGGCTAAGACGAAGCCGGCGCGTCACGGACGAGGGGATCAAAGCCGCCGTGGCCGTCGCATTGCTCATTGTCATGGGCGGGGTGGTCGTGCAGGAACGGTATGCGTTTCGGGGACGAGAGGACGAGCGCGATCTGTTTGAGTTGATTGCCTACCTGCATGCCGCCACCCCGGCGACCGCAGTGGTGGAAACCTATGACAGTGAATTGTTTTTGTTTCTCAATCGCCGCTACACCTACGCTCCGCCTCAGGCGCTGGTGGAGGTAATCCTTCACGAACAGGACTCCCGCCAGCCCGTCACCTACGATCCGTTGGAGTCAAAGCCGGACTACCTGGTCGTCGGGGAGTATGGCCGCTGGGCCGGATTCTACAAGCCCCTGATCAAACAAGGCCGCGTCAGACTCGTGCAGACCATCGGGCGGTATCAAGTTTATGAACCGGTCGGGTTCGAGTAGTCGACACCGACCCGCGTGGCCTTCGCCGATTTCCTCATCTGTTTTCGGTCGATTTCTGATGGGCCGTTTCGACGAGCCGTCGAATGGCCGTGATGACGAGTTCCGGTTGGTCGAATGGAATGAAGTGGCTGCTCTGATCGGCGAAGACTTGGCGACTGTTAGATGAGAGCTTGGTCAGGTCTTGCTGGAGGTCCAGCCACATTTTCCTGAACTTGACGGGGTTCACCGCGCCCGGCATGTCCGGCCACCAGACAGGTCCGGTCGCCGTCAAGACCACCAACGGGAGATCACCGAGTGAGCTGACGCGGCGTATCTGTTCCAGCGGGTCTACCAGCGCATCGCTTTCGTCAGTCAGTGTCGTGGGATAGCTGGTTCTCAGCCAGCCCGCACGCAGCATTGAACGAACTCCCTCCGACACGTTGTGTTCGTGCTCGGCTAATAACGGCGGCAGGTGATCGAACGATGCCGAGAGTCGCGGCATGCCGACGATCGTCATGGCGCGGAAGAGAGGCAATAGAGATTTGCCGGCGTTGACGAAAGCTCTGAATTCAGCCTGGCGCAGTTGCGATTCATGTCCCGCATCGACGAGCACTATGCTGACGACATCGTTGGGATGGTCTTGGCGATAGAGTCTGGCGACGAAGCCACCGAAGGAATGGCCCACCAGAATATAGGGGCCAGCGATGCCTGCGCGCTCCAGCAATCGATGGAGTTCATCCGCCATCCGTTGGCCCGTGCGGGGCAACGGGCCGCGCTCGCTCCATCCGAGGCCGACCCGATCGTAGGCGCAGACCCGCGTCACCTCCGCCACTTCCGGTTGCACCAAGCTCCAATAGATCGACCATCCCGGCGCTGCGGCCTCCAGCACGACCGTCGGGCTGCCTTTACCGATGCAATAGAGGTGGAGCCGATGGCTGCCGACGTCGACCATCCGGCCCGGAGGCTGGTAGTGCGCCCGGTCGAGCACCATGCCGATGAGTTGATAAGCCGCCCCTACGATCCGAGCAGAATGAGCCCACCGAACAACCACTTGAGAATACGCATGGCGGCTATGATCTACGGAATGAGAGAAGGAAGCAAACCGGGTCGATATGCACGGGTTAGTCGCTTCGGGCGAGTAGTCGGCTCAACCCTGGAGTCTCACCGCGCGTTTTAGACGGAATAGTGTTCTTGCAGGTGGTCGCGCTGAAAACGCACGATGTATCTGATCAATAGCTCCCGGGTCTGTGTGGTCATCCTGAGGAAGCGGGCGTGGATGCGGTAGGTATCAGACGAGTCCGGGACGGGATCAATCCGCACCACTTCTATAGAAGTGGTGAAGACATGCTCATCGGGAAGGAGCAGGGTGAGTGAAAGGACTTCTCCGGTTTTGTAGAGTCCAGTGACGGTCACGCCGATGCCGCCGCCGCTGATATTGACGGATTTCTTGGTACACTCGCCCTCCCTGTTGTCCGTCTCGGCCTGAATGCGGGTGGGCAACGTGACGGTGATGCGATAATATTCCCGGCGATCTCTCCCGGATGACTGTGCAGGCGTATCGGATGGCATGGCGTAGGCAAGTATAACAAAGTCGGCAGACAGGAAGACGTTCAAATGCACGCCGTTGCCTCGCTCGCCTCGAAGATGTCGGGCTGAATCACCCCTCCCCACGATAGGTGTGTAGTTGGACTGGTTCATCATGCGGTGCCAGCGGCGCAGGTTTTTAAGGCCGGGCAACTCCGTTTGACCGTTGAAGAGATAGTTTCCGCTCACACCGTAGAGATCGTAATCGACAAAAACGGACGATTGGACAACAAGAACGGAGACGATGCCAGCATGTCATCGATCGGTACCAACAACCCGGCGAATTGAGTGGTGAAGTACCTGCGGTGGCTGGTCCATTCCTGGAGACAACCCTTTCCAAACTTCCGTTCCTTGCGGCGGACCAGCATGACGCGCTCAATCAAGGGGCCGGGAGGGGATCACGTAGGTATCGTTGATTTTGAACCCCACCATCTCCAGGTCGTTCTCGATATAGCGGGATAGGATGAGCTGCAGGCCTTCGAACTCTTTCGGGAACAGGTCGAGGTGGTAGCGCCGA
>JAJONL010000069.1 GCA_021323395.1 Nitrospira sp. | reverse complement strand
TCGAAAAAGTTGCGCCAGCGGGCATGGGAAGCGAGGATCGTGCTTGGGGGCCCTTGGAACGTGGAGGCTTGACGCAGGCGGCACGCCAGGGGAGCGGTAGGGAGGCTCTGGAGATTGAGACGCCGGGTTTGCGATTAGATCGCCGGCTGCATGAGGTGCTCCGCCAAGGTTCTGAATGACGGATCCAACATGAACCGCCTGAAAAAAGCATCCTGCCGTGGGTCCGGCAGCGAATCGATTCCAGTCGCGGGACGGTTGCGGAAGGCGGCATGAAGAGACTGCATCGTCTGGTCTCGATCGTTCATGCCGGCATGGATGCGAGCCAGATTGTAGTGAAACAGCGGATTGAAAGGATCTTGAGAGAGACCATACTGGAAGATATGCATGGCTCGCGGGAGGTCTCCCGTCATGCGGTACGCCACACCCAGGTTGTGGACCAGAAGGCGCCAGAGGGAATTGTCGAGCGTGGGCACGGATTGTTCGAGCGCGAGCGCTTCCTCGTAGTGCGAGATTGATTCCGCATAACGTCCTTGAAGGTAGGGGGCGCTACCGGCGCGAAAGTGATCGAGACTACCCGCCGCCATCGCTGGAACAATATCGAGCGAGGCGAGGACGCTGCGTAGCTGCGACTCCTCTCCGGATTTGAAATGGAGTTTTGAGAGATGCACGTCGGTGTATACGTTTTCCTTTCCGGTGCAGGCTAGCAGATGGAATTGATCCAGATTGTTCGTGTTTGAATACTCGATCACGGGCAGGCGCCCCACTGCATATTCCACTACGTTGCCGCTGCTGTGACCCGCCAAGGTCGTTGCGACCTGACGCAGGTGGGTGAGGCATCCTTGCGTTGTCGCTTGGCCATTGACCGTCTCCATCGTGACGGAGAGAGTCATCGATGTTGACGCATCAGTGGCAAACAGATAGCGTCGTCCGTCAGGTGTCACCCCGTCGATGCGAACAGAATAACCTGTGATGTCGAGCGCGATCGCCCAGGGCTTTTCAATAAGGGCCACCGTGGCAATATGCCGTGGTTGTTCTGCGGAGGTGATGCCGGCGGGCAGGGCAGCGCAGACCAGCAGTCCAAGTAGTACGGATTTTATTGATCTCGCCACAGGCGTCTCATGTGCCTTGCGCAAAGTGCGCTCGCTGTAGTCTATCCCTCATATCCTATCGACCAAAGAAAAAGCACGAATTGCGCAGACACTTCCGAGGCCGCTGTCCAGTCAGATGGCGCGAGTCTCTTCACGCAGTGACGGCTGTGAAGCTGTTGCCTCCTGCAGCAGTCCGGATGAGGCTGTGGGGTATTTCACTTCAAGAGTCTGTTATTCAGAGCGGGGGTTCCGAAGAGCTGGTATTTCCGGTCTTCTGTCTTGGTGAGGGTGGCGATGCGCCGCCGCGTCGCACCGGCTGGAGTTGGGTACCGCCTTTGCGTAATCAATCATTTTTGCTGCGTCTCGTACGAGGGTCTGGAATCAGGCAGCGGCTGCGGTGCAGGCCGTGCTGAGCAGTTTTTTGACCGTGGCATGAGCGAGGACGACGTCAGGCGTTCGTTGAAGGGCCTCATAATAACTGCGCTCGAAACCATCACCTTCTTCAGAAGGACGAAGCATCGTGCGAGCTTCTAAGAGGAGTTCCTGCGCCGCCTCGACCGTGGTGTCATCCTGGTCCTCGAGCACGACGTCGATGCGCACGACGAGGTGCGACAGCGGGTGAAGCCAGGCGAACCAGGGGTCATTCATGACGAGCTGCAGCAGCTGCCCGGCGGAGGAGATGCGACCGTAAATCCGTTCATAGGTGACCTGCTCGGAGACGATCAGGGATTTGTGCAGTCCTAATAGCCCATGGCGAAGGTCTTGAAGGCTACGACGCAGGCTGTCGGGGATAGGATTCTGAGCCGACCAGGACGAACGTGGCATATAATCACCATTCTAGCAACCAAACCCATAGCGACGGGGGTTCCCACGACAGGAATATGCCCTCAGCAGGCCGCTTCTCCGTCCCTCGTGGATACTGTATCGGAGAGTTTTCGCCAGGATTGAATCTTCCGCTCCCCCCAGGGAAGAAATCCGCGACGGAGAGCGATGAAAGTCAGCCGCGACCACACCAGGATTCACACGAGGTATCGAAATGTCGAAAATGATGGCCGAACAGCATCGGCAAAACCCAAGTCGAAGGTATGCGCAGGCTATTGAAAACCTTGGGCATGAACTCGGCGTCAGCCTGACCGAAGGACTGGCTGAAGAGGAAGCGACACGCCGTTTTTCGGTCCATGGTCCCAATGAACTTCCCGAGCCTCCGCCGCTTTCCCCCTGGAAGATCCTGGCGGGGCAATTTACCAGTCTGATTGTTTGGGTCCTTATCGGCGCCGCTATCGTTTCTGGATTACTCGGCGAATGGATCGATACCGGCGCGATCCTGGCGATTGTCGTCTTGAATGGGTGCCTGGGATTTTTTCAGGAATATCGAGCCGAGCAGTCGCTGATGGCGTTAAAAACTCTCGCCGTCACCCATGCGCGGGTCATTCGGGAAGGCGCCAAGCTCATAGTGCCCTCACGCGAGCTGGTTTCGGGCGACCTTATCGAAGTGGAGGCCGGAGACCATATTCCGGCCGACGCGCGGCTCATCCATGCCGCGGCCTTACGTACTCAGGAAGCGGCGCTGACGGGTGAGTCCACGCCGGTTGAAAAAAACGCCGAGACGCTGCCGGAGAGCGATCTTCCCCTTGCGGATCAACGGAACATCTTGTTTCTAGGGACGACCGTCACCGGAGGTAAAGGCCTGGCTCTCGTCGTGGCGACCGGTCTCAAGACCGAGTTGGGCCGAATCGCGACGCTGATGACGACCGTGCCCGTCGAGCCCACACCGCTCCAGCGGCGCTTGGAAGAATTCGGCCATGTGCTGCTGTTGCTTTCACTCGGGATCGTCGCCGTCGTATTTGCATTGGGGTTGTGGCGAGGCGAGCCGGTTTTCGACATGTTTCTGACGGCCGTCAGCTTAGCGGTGGCGGCGATTCCGGAGGGTTTGCCGGCCATTGTCACGACGACTCTGGCGCTCGGTGTGATGCGGATGGTGAAGCGTCATGCCCTGATCCGTCGGTTGCCGGCGGTAGAGACATTGGGAGCGGCCACGGTCATTTGTACCGACAAGACGGGAACCCTCACGAAGAACGAAATGACGGTCGTGCACCTCTACCTCGATGGGCTGGTCTACGACGTGACCGGGGAAGGATATGCGCCAGAAGGCGGCATCGTCGGTGGCGACACTTCTGCAGGAGGTCTTCGAGACCTTCTGATGTGCGCGCTCTTGTGTAACGGCGCGTCATTGAAAAAGGTAAAGGGAAATTGGACGGTGGTAGGTGATCCCACTGAAGGGGCCCTGCTCGTGGTCGCAGGGAAGGCCGGAATGCGGAAGGACGACCTGGACCGCATGCATCCTTTGGTAGAGGAAATTCCTTTCGATTCCGAACGCAAGATGATGACCATGGTACGCCGTTCTCACGGAGTCATCATGGCCTACGTCAAGGGCGCTCCGGATATCCTGCTGAGTCAATGCACGAATTATGCGGCGGCCGAGGGAGAGACTCGACAGCTGACCGATGTCATTCGTACGGCGATTATTTCGGCCAACCAGCAATTCGCTCGACAGGCCCTTCGGGTCGTCGCGCTCGCGCAGCGGCGACTCGATCCGGAACCGTCGGCCTTTCACGCTCAGGAAATCGAAGAGCAGTTGGTTTTTATCGGATTAGCCGCCATGAAAGATCCTTTGCGTCAGGAAGCCAAGGCAGCAGTGGGGCTCTGCCGCCAGGCTGGGATCGAGACGGTGATGATTACCGGTGACCACAAGGAAACGGCCCTGGCAATCGCCCGCGAGGCGGGGTTTCCGAGCGGGCCGATGCAGGCCCTGTCCGGTGTGGAGCTGAACGCGCTCAACGATGCCGAACTGGCCGAACGAATCCGCGACATCTCTGTCTATGCGCGGGTCTCGGCAGAGCACAAACTTCGGATCGTGAAGGCCTGGCGCGCGCAAGGAGCGGTCGTAGCCATGACCGGCGACGGGGTCAATGACGCGCCGGCGGTGCGAGAAGCAGATATCGGCATCGCCATGGGTATGACGGGAACGGATGTGACGAAAGAAGCGTCGGATATGGTCGTCACGGATGACAACTTCGCATCCATCGCCGCGGCGGTAGAAGAAGGACGGAGTATTTACGACAACATTCGTAAGGCTGTGCACTATCTGTTGTCATGCAATCTGAGCGAAGTGTTGGTGATGCTGGGCAGCACGTTAATGGGGTGGCCCCTGCCGCTCCTTCCGATTCACATTCTGTGGATCAATTTGGTCACCGATGGATTTCCGGCCTTGGCCCTCGCCGTCGATCCAAAGGCCCCCGATGTGATGAAACGGCCGCCGCGAGATCCTCGGGACAGACTGTTGAGTCGTGAGCGGTTTCTGGCAGTGTGTCTTCAAGGAGCGATGATGGCCGCGTCGACCTTGGCCGTCTTTGGGGTGTCTTTGTTGGTTTTGAAAGATGAGGTGCCCTTCGCCAGGACGATGACCTTTACGACGCTCGTGTTGATGCAGCTTCTGCACGCATTCAGTTGTCGCCATGAACGGTACTCGTTATTCCAGATCGGCCTCATGACGAATCGGGCGCTGTTGGGTGCAGTGGTGTTTTCCGCCCTCTTGCAGGCAGGCATTCTTTTAAACCCCTGGGGTATGGAAATTTTCAAAGTCGTCCCGCTTCGAGCTGAGGAATGGTGGCTGATGGTGGGGTTTGGAGTCGCGCCCTTCGTGGCGATGGAATTGTGGAAGGCGTGGGGACGGCGGGGAGACTGTAAATGATGTCGGCTAGCGCCTGAGGGGAGGCGCGTTCCACAGGGTGGTAATGGGATGAGCTTGCCGGCTCAGACCGATCGGTTGCGCGCCATACATGTCGGTGACCGTGCGGACGAGCCCGTAATGATCAGTCCTTTCGTCGTAACGGCCTTGGCGAACCATCGGGCCCACGACAATCATCGGGATGTGGTTCTCCGACTTTCCGTCGTCTTCATCCCACGTGACAATCAGCAGGCTATTGTGGGTCTCCGCCCATTGCACATAGCCGCTGAGATGAGCGTTCAACCATTCGTCCGCTCGTCGGATGCGATCGGGATCTTTCCCATCGTGCATATCGTTCTGTTGATTGGGAACGATGATGCTGAGTGTCGGCAGAGAGCTGAAGTCTGCGGGGAAATCCGACAAGGGGCGGTTTTCAGCCGAGGGCACTTGGTTGAGGGGCGATGCTTGCCAGTTCACCCAGGGATTATGTTTGCGCACATAGGAGCCGACGATACAATCCGTCGACCCGACCGCCGGGAGATCTTCCGAATAGCCGACGAAGGATCGGCCGACTTGGGCTAAGGCGCTGCGAAGGTTCGGCGCCGTCAGGACGAGCGGACAAATGTTGGCGATCACCCCTTCGGTCGAGCCGGCAAACAGCGCGATATAGTTCGGTTGGCTCGGATGGGTGACGCCGTAGGCATTCGTCAGCAGGGCGCCGGTTTTGATCAGCGCGTTCAGGTAGGGGGCTGCCGGTGAGTCGACGATTTGGCCATACGCATGGTTCTCTTCGATCACGATGACGATGTGATCGGGCTCGGGGAGCGGTGTCTGCGCGAAAAGTGGGTTGAACAGGAGCAGCAGGGTCGCCCCGAACATGACTATCGTCGCGAAGCCGGTCGGCACCGCGGCTATCCTCCGGCTAAACCGGGAGTTCACTGAGTCGCAGGGTATAGAGGTAATGATAGAGACCTTGCTGTTCCAGCAGAGCGGCATGGGTGCCTTCCTCCACGATCTTCCCCTTGTTCAGGACCAGAATGCGGTCGGCGCGCTGAATGGTGCTGAGCCGATGTGCAACCACGAAGGTGGTGCGGTTGACCATGAGACGCTCCAATGCCTGCTGGACCAGCCGTTCCGATTCGGTATCCAGCGCGGAGGTGGCCTCGTCAAGCAAGAGGATGCGGGGGTTTTTTAAGATCGCCCGCGCAATCGCGACGCGTTGTCGCTGGCCACCCGAGAGATTGATGCCTTTCTCGCCGACGATCGTTTCGTAGCCGTCCGGAAATCCGACGATGAACTCATGGGCATGCGCGGCCCGGCTTGCGGCGAGGACGTCTTTTTCCGGGGCGTCGTCCCGCCCGTAGCGGATATTGTCGCGGATCGACCCGCCGAACAAGATCGTTTCCTGCGGCACCAGCGCGATTTGGCGATACAGGCTGTCGAGGCGCACGTCTCGCACGTCGTGACCATCGACCGTGAGACGTCCGGCGGTCGGGTCATAGAATCGATGGAGAAGATTGATGATCGTGGTCTTGCCCGAGCCGGTTGGCCCCACGATGGCAATGAGTTCGCCAGGCTTGGCTTCGAAGGAGACATCCGAGAGCACCGGTTGTCTGGCATCGTAGGAAAAGCTGATGCCTTCGGCGCGCACGTGCCCGCTGACCGGCGGCAATTCGACGGCCCCCGGCACATCGGCAATTTCGGCGTGAGTATCGAGAATTTCGAAGACGCGTTGCATCGCGCCCTGGGCTTCTTTGATTTGCGCAAACACGCGGGCCGCTGAACCAAACGGACCAATCAGAATTCCGGCAAAGAGGACGAAGGCGAACAGGTCGCCGGGCGACACGCTTCCGTCGATGACTTGCCGTCCTCCGTACCATAAGACGGCGGCAGCGGCGGCGAACGTCACAAAGGTGATCGTCGGCACGAACCACGCCATAATCGTCGCGCGGCGGAGCGCCAATTGCATGGCCGTCTGCACCTGGGCAACAAACCGCTGTTCTTCGCGTTTCCCCTGCACGAAAGATTTCACCACGCGGATGCCTGCGATGACTTCCTCCACCAGCGTGCTGACGGAAGCGGTTTGATCCTGAATCGTGGTGGAGAGCGCCCGCAGGCGGCGCCCGAACAGTTTCGCCACGACGACCAACAACGGGAGCAAGACAAGGATCAGCAGGCAGAGCCGCCAGTTCATGGCGAACAGAAATCCCGCGCCGCCGATGAAGGTGACGATTTGTTTGGCGGCGTCGATCGGTGTATCGGTCACGACGTTTTGAATCACGGTGACATCGTTCATGAGGCGAGACATCAGTTCTCCCGTTCGGCGCTTGGAGAAGAAATTCACGGACAGTGTCTGGAGATGGGAGAAAAGATGCGTCCGGAAGTCCGCCATCACGCGTTGGGATACCCAGGAGGTCAGGTAACTGTGCCCCATCGAGCAAAAGCCCTGCAGCAGCACCAGGCCCAAGAACAACAGAATCATTTCCGTCATGCGCGCGGCATCATGCTGCACGGTGATGACGTCCCACAGCGATCCCGCGAGGCGCAGCAGCGCCAGATTGATGGCGGCCACCACCATGACCATGATGGCCGCGGCGACCATCCAAGGGAAGTAGGGCTTGAGAAAAGGAAAGAATCGTTTAAACGAAAACATGGGTGTTACGATGGTCGTTCAGCGGGGGCATGTGCGAGCGTACCGGGTGGGCTGCGGTGCATGAATACGAGGCGCCTTTCGCGACGAGGTGGGTCGTGTTAGAGCTGGGCGATCGACTCGATCAAGTTCTTGTTGATCGCCACGAAGTCGGACCGATCCTTGTCGTTGATCAACACGTCAGTCAAGCTGATGAACAGCCGCTGCTCTTCGTTGATCGCGTCGGACACGCGATTGCGCATGGGCGGGATGAGAAAATCCCCGACATAGATACAGTTCACCGTTCGAACGCGGATGCGAACCTTTTTCCCCTCGGGCACGGATCCCTCCGTCCATTATGTCGTGATGGGCTCAGCTCTTGCGACGCAAGAATTTCTGACGCCGGCGCAACTTCTTGTACTTGTGCTTGCGCATCTTCTTCCGGCGTTTCTTGAGGACACTCGCCATACGTTCAATCTCCAACTGCTAGGCGCGGGAGTCTAGTGCCTTTCATTCCAAAAAGCAAGCCAAGATTCCGCGGTTTCGGTTGCCCATTCGCTACAGAATGGTCTGCGGTTCCCCATGACGGGTGACGTGGATGCTCGGCTTGACCTCTTTCCGTCAAGGTTCCTATACTGCGCCATGCCGGTGTTTTCCTCGTTACGTAGCGTTCTTTGTCCTCCTCTGCTGCTGGGGTTCCTGCTGACGTTGATCGTGGGATGCGCAGGGAAAACCATTCAATACAAGGATGACCACGACCGTATTCTCCGCATCGACAAGGCGGTCGAGGCGCTGCGGAAAGCGTATGTGGAGCGGGATCGAAGTGGGGTGGAGGCGCTTCTCTTGCCGTCGGGGAACCTGGATCAGCTGCAACGAGACATCTATAGCGACTTCGATACGTTCCGCGAGATTCAGTTGGATTTTTCCATCGAGCGTATCCTCATCGAGGGGGAGAATGTCGACGTCTTTGTCCATTGGCAGGGTCAGTGGAAACGGGATGCCGCTGAGACCGGCACCCGCCAGCGTGGCCATGGACGATTGGCCTGGGTGGGGACGCAATCCATTCTGCTGCGGGAAGCGCAGGGTGACCTGCCGTTCGGTATGGGCACACGAGCGACGGTGAGCGAAGACCCGGCACGCGGCCAAGCCAAGCCTCAGTAATGTCTGCCCGACTATCGTCGAACAAAATTGAAACGGATTTCCTGGTCGTCGGGAGCGGGGTGGCCGGGCTTCGAGCTGCCATCGAACTGAGCCGCGCCGGTCGTGTGCTCATGTTGACCAAGGGGCATCCCTTGGAAAGCAATTCGATGTATGCCCAAGGCGGAGTGGCGGTCGCGCTGAGCGAAGAAGATGATGTGGGCAGCCATCTGACCGACACGTTGAAGGCCGGGCATGGCCTCTGTCGTCGCGAAGCGGTGCGTGTGTTGGTGGAGGAGGGGCCGGAGCGGATTCAGGAGTTGATCGCATGGGGCGCCAAGTTCGATAAAATCGGGAAGCGATTCGCCTTCACGCGTGAAGCCGCGCACAGCCGGAGCCGCATCTTGCGCGCGCGCGGCGATGCCACGGGCAACGAAATGGTGCGCGCGCTCATGGCCCATGCGGCCAGACAGCCGCGAATTCAGCGGTTGGACCGTCGGTTCACGGTCGACTTGGCGACGATCAATGGACGCTGCTGCGGCGCCATCGTGTTCAATGAGCTGTCGGGCGAACGCGCGGTGCTGCCGGCCAGCGCGGTGGTGTTATCCACCGGAGGAGCCGGGCAGGTTTACGCGCGGACGACGAATCCTGGCAATGCGACGGGCGATGGGATGGCGATGGCCCTTCGCGCCGGCGCGTCATTGATGGACATGGAGTTTGTGCAGTTCCATCCCACCTCTCTCTATCTGCCGTCGAGTCCTCCGTTTTTGCTGTCCGAAGCCATTCGGGGAGAGGGAGGTCAGCTTCGTAACATCAAGGGCGAGTTGTTCATGCAGCGCTACCATCCGGACGGTGCCTTGGCGCCGCGGGATGTCGTATCGCGGGCGATTTGGTCTGAGATGGCGGCGACCCGCGCGCGCCATGTGTATCTGGATGTCACGCATCTGGGGGCAGCCTTCGTGAAACGGCGATTTCCCACCATCTACGCGACCTGCCTGCGGTATGACATCGACATGACCGAAGAATGGATCCCGGTTTCACCGAGCGCCCATTACATGATGGGCGGGGTGTGGACGGATGTGAAGGGCGCGACGACGCTGCCCGGTCTGTATGCGGCGGGAGAGGTCGCCTGCAGCGGCGTGCATGGCGCGAATCGCCTGGCCAGCAATTCCTTGCTCGAAGGATTGGTCTTTGGGATGCGCGCGGCTCAGGCGGCGGTGGCCCATGCGGGGCATTTCGCCGGGCCGGCCCAGATGCCTTCTGCGGAAGAGTTGGAAGGGGGCCGACCGACGGATTTCGATGATCCTGAAAAGCTCAGGAGTTCACTTCGACGGCTGATGTGGGGGAAGGTGGGGCTGGTGCGTTCAGGGGATTCGTTGATCAGTGCCTCGGCGCAACTCGTGCGCTGGACGCGGCTCTTGAACAAGCCGTTTGCCTCGCGAGCGGCCCTTGAGGTGAAAAATATGGTGCAAGTGGCACGCTGTATCACGGATGCGGCCCTCTGGAGGGAGAACAGCGTCGGGGCCCACTATCGATCAGATTTTGCAGAGGCGAATCGGCCGGGCTGGCGGCACCATAGTCAACTGTTGCTGCGCCCTGCAGAGACTAACGGGAGGCAATGGAGGGACCGAGATCTGGTGCCGGCGCCCCAAGCGCCTGAAGGCGGTAAGTCCGGGAGGAAGAAAGCCGGTCATTCGTGAGGAAGACTCGATAGTACCGAAGGACCTTTTTGACATACTGCCGGGTTTCCGCGATCGGAGGAAGCCCTTGGTAACGCTCCACAGCTCGTTCTCCTGCATTGTAGGCGGCCAAAGCCAGAGGCAGATTTCCGTCAAAGCGGTCGAGTAGCTGGCGTAAATATTTGGTCCCGCCGCCGATGTTCTCATCCGGATTATAGGAATCCCGCACCTCCAGACGCACAGCGGTCTGCGGCATCAGCTGCATGAGCCCGATTGCCCCGGCGCGTGACACGGCTAACGGGTCGAAGTCGGATTCTGTCTTGATCACGGCACGGATCAAGGCCGGGTGGAGACGATGGGCACGGGAATGTCGCGCAATGACCGATTCCAATTCACCGACGGAGATCACGTTTCGTGAGCGCGGCAGTCCTGAAACCACACGCCGGTAGCGCGGATCATTGGGGACATTGGTGAGGGAGATGGTGCCGTTGGCATCGATGTATTGGTAGACGTCCGCCTGAGCGGGCAATTCGGCCAAGAGGATGGTCGCGGCGACCCACAGGATCGGCATCGTTCGGGTGAAATGGATCATGTGGCGTGAGGGTCCGGTGAGGGCTCGGCTTCCAGTTCTGCTGTTGTAACCGTAGCATCGGACCCCCTACCTGTCAAAAACCACTGATGTCTCCCAAACGAATCCCAGGACGCAACTGCCTAATAATGGGCAATGGCCGATGTGGTTAGGAAATTGCCTCGAGGAATCGTGGGCGGCTCGCAGCAAAGGCCGCCTGAAGCCGGCGAGTTATGGGGCCAGGTAGGCCATTGCCGATAGGGAAGGTATCGATTCGTGTGACCGGCATGATTTCCATGGTGGTATTGGTCAAAAAACATTCCTCGGCCCGCTGAAGGTGGGCGAGCTGATAGTGCCCCTCCTCGATAGACAGTCCCTCTTCCTGGGCCAGGGTCATGACAATGGTCCTGGTGATGCCGTCTAAAATGCCGCACTCCAAGGCCGGGGTGCATAACGTTCGGCCCGATAGAAAAAAGAGATTGCTGATCGTGCATTCCGTCAATTCCTCTCGCCAGTTTAAGAGAAGACTGTCGAAGGTGCCGGCCGCGATCGACTCGCGTTTGGCGAGAATGTT
>JAJONL010000068.1 GCA_021323395.1 Nitrospira sp. | reverse complement strand
CATTCGCGTCCCGGATATTATGGCCGATCCGCGCTACGGGACCATGGCGCCTCACCATGGGATGCCTGAAGGCCATCTGCCGGTCCGCAGTTATCTGGCTGTGCCGGTCGTATCCCGCTCAGGAGAAGTCTTTGGTGGATTGTTCTTCGGCCATAGCCGGCCCGGCATCTTCACGGAAGAAGCGGAGAAGACCCTCGTGGGCATTGCCGCACAAGCCGCAGTCGCCATCGACAACGCCAATTTGTATCAGGCGGTGCAGAAAGAGCTGGCGGAGCACAAGCGGATCGAGGAGGCCTTGCGCGCCAGCGAGGAAAAATTTCGCGCGATGGCGGATCACATCGCGCAATTCGCCTGGATGACCGATGCCCAGGGCTGGATCTTTTGGTACAACCGCCGGTGGTTCGAATACACGGGCACCACGTTGGAGGACATGCAGGGATGGGGATGGCAGAAGGTGCATCACCCTGACCATGTCGAACGGGTGACGGCACGGTTCCGTCGGGCACTGGAGACCGGGGAATTTTGGGAGGATACGTTTCCGCTGCGCGGCCGCGACGGCGAATATCGATGGTTTCTGTCGCGCGCCGTGCCGATTCGCGATGAGGCCGGGCGGGTGCTCCGGTGGTTCGGGACGAACACCGACATTACGGCGCAACGCGAGGCGGAACTTGCTCTTCGTCGAAGCGAGGCCTTGTATCGGGCGATCGGAGAGTCCATCGACTATGGCATCTGGGTGTGCGACGCGGAAGGACGAAATACGTACGCCAGCGAATCGTTTTTGAAACTTGTGGGGGTGACCCAGGAGCAGTGCGCCGAGTTCGGCTGGGGTGAAGTGTTGCATCCGGATGACGCGGAGCGGACGATCACTGCCTGGAGAGAATGTGTGAGGGCCGGCGAAGTGTGGGATTGCGAACATCGCTTCCTCGGGGTCGACGGCCGGTATCATCCTATCCTGGCCCGTGGCGTGCCGGTGCACGACGATGGCGGGCGCGTCGTGGGATGGGCGGGCATCAACCTCGACATCAGCGGCCTCCGGCAGGCTCAGGATAACCTGCGGGAGAAAACCGAGCGGTTGCTCGTCGCGCTGAACGCTTCGCATACCGGTACCTTCCGGTGGAATCTCCGCAGCGACGAACTGACGTGGGATGACGCGTTGGATCAATTGTTCGGGGTCGCGTCCGGACAGACCGCGCGTTCGCTGGACCAGTTTCTTCGTCTCGTGCATCAGGACGACCGCGATGCGGTGCTCCATGCATGCGAGCGATGCCGGGAAGCCGTCGTCGATTTTGAAGCGGAATTCAGAGTCACGCTGCCCGATGGAACCCTTCGGTGGATCTATGGTCGGGGTAAACCCATCACGCTCGGAGAAGGCGGCCTGCCGGAATTTATGACCGGCGCCTGCGTGGACGTGACTGAGCGCAGGCAGGCGGAGGAGCGACTCCGGCAATGGACGGCCGATTTGGAGGAGCGTGTCCGGGAACGCACCGAGCAGTTGACACGGTCACAGGAACGACTCCGTGCGCTTGCCACCGAGGTAACGCTTACGGAACAGCGGGAACGGCGGCGGATCGCCTCCGAGCTCCATGATTATCTCGCGCAGTTGCTCGTGCTGGGACGCCTCAAGCTCACGCAGGGCCGCAAGCAGGCCAATGTTGCGGAAGACCAGTGGATGAAGGAATTGGATCAGCTGTTGGACCAATCGCTGACCTACACCCGATCCCTGGTGGCGCAATTGAGTCCGCCGGTCCTCCATGAATTCGGGTTGATCAAGGCGCTGCATTGGCTGGGCGAAACGATGCGACAACACGGGCTGAGGGTGGAGGTGCAGTCGAACGATCCATTCCTCGCGCTGCCGGACGATCAAGCGATTCTGCTCTACCAGTCGATCAGAGAGCTTCTCTTGAACGTGGTGAAACATGCGCAGTCCGAGCGGGCCACCATCACCTTGCGGGTGACGCCCGATGATGCATTGCACATTTTGGTAGCCGACCAAGGACGAGGGTTTGATCCCAATGCCGCCTCGTCGGGCGATCCGAAGTCGAGCCGGTATGGATTGTTCAGCATTCGCGAACGTATGACGGTCATGGGAGGAGCCCTCACGGTAGAGTCCGCTCTCGGGCAGGGAACCAGTGTCACAATTGCAATTCCGTATCGGCGGGAGGCGACCGCTTCGAATCCCCCATCGTCGTCAGCGGTTCGACCGGCGGCCGGCGCGCGCGCTGCGTCCGGCACCGGCCAGGGCAAAGAAGGTGTTGTCCGGGTGTTGTTGGCGGACGATCACGCCATGGTCCGCCAGGGGTTGCGCAGCATCCTCGATTCCTACGCGGACATCACCATTGTCGGTGAAGCTGCCAACGGGGTCGAGGCGGTCAACCTCGCCGGAGCCCTGAAGCCGCACGTGGTGGTGATGGATCTGAACATGCCGCTCATGGACGGCATTGAAGCGACCAGACGCATCAAGCGATCGGCGCCCTCGATTGTGGTCATCGGGCTGTCGGTTCGCAACGATCGGGAAGCGGAGGAAGCGATGCGCCACGCCGGCGCATCCGGCTACCTCACCAAAGAATCGGCTGCGGAGCAATTGCACCAGGCGATTTGCGAACTGTTGCAGCGTACCCTGCCCCCCGTCCATTGATCGAGGCTGTTCTCTCTCAATATCCTATTGACCCGCTGAGCGCGTGAGGAGAAGATGCGGCGGCGTGGTACGGAGCTTGCCGGCTCACAAGGCGACGGATTGCACAAGGAGGAGCTTTCTATGAAGGTGCTGATTGCGACCGACGGATCGAAGTACGGCAAATGGGCGACGGAGTGGGTCGCGCGATTGCCCTTTGCCGACACCCCGGACGTCACGGTCTTGCATGTCACGGATGTCGAGGCCTTGCGGGCGCCCTTTATGTTTCAGCCGATGGTGATCGGTAATGAGCCGTTTATCCAGCAGGAAATCAAACGCATCGAAGCTCGTGGCAAAAGCGCGGTAGCGGAGGCCAGGGCGCAGCTGGCGTCGCTCAACATGAAGGGGAAGGTGCGGTCGGAGCGCGGCTCGGTGGGTCGGACGATTCTCGAACGAGCGGCGAAACGAGACGGGCTCATTGCGCTGGGCAGCCGCGGCTTGAATGCGCTCGATCGATTTCTGCTCGGCAGCGTTTCCACGCAGGTCACGCTGCATGCGCCCTGCTCGGTCCTGATTGTGAAGGAGTCGCCTCGCCCCTTGAGCCGGATTCTCTTCGCCACGGATGGCTCCAAGGAGTCGGACAAGGCCTTGCGGTTTCTCTTGAACCACCTGCAGCCGGATGCGCGCGAAGGGCTCGAACCGATCGATGTCGTGGTGACCCATGCGATGCCCTTTCTGAACTACCCGGAGTTGAAGGAAGCCGGAGGCCGTGTTGTCGAGACCTGTGCGAATAAGTTGATCAAGGCGGGGTATGTGGTCGACGAAGTCGTGCGACTGGGGAAGCCGGCGGAGGAAATTCTGAAGGTGGCTTCCAAAAAGAAAGTCGATCTCATTGTCACGGGCGCCAAGGGCATGGGCGCGGTCGCCAGATTTTTATTGGGCAGCATCTCCACCAGGGTGGTTCAGCACAGTTCCTGTTCGGTTCTCGTCGTCCGGTAAGGTTGGATTCTTGAGCAGCGTGCCCCCGGCAAATGGGACAAGCTGTGGCATTTCACCCCGCACCGTTGTCCCGCAACGTAGCAAAAGGCTGCTACGGTCATCTCTTTCTCTGGAAAATCGTGGTTGTCACGCGGCACGCTCCCTGCTGTCTGAACGATCAGCGGGATTGGGCTGTTCGTATGACGGAAGCATGACACCACCACGCGCCGACCATACGGCGAAGCTCAGCGGAGAATATCCGTGTATTGACGTCCCATGGGCGCATTGCCTGCTGCTCGGACTTACTCTCATGGTCTGGACCGGCTGCGAGCGGGATCCGGCGACCAGTTCGACCATGGGAAAGCCGGCGGTAAGGACCGCCGATGGGATCGTGCACCTCACGGCGCAGGAAATCGCTCGGGCCGGTATTGCGGTGTTGCGGGTCAAGAAAGAGCCGTTCACAATTCATCGCGAGTTTCCCGCCACCATCCACTCCAATAAGAACGAACTCGCGGAAGTCACGACCCTCATCCGCGGCCGGGTGGTCGAGGTTTCGGTCGACGTCGGCAAGGATGTGAAAAAGGGAGAGCGGCTTGCGTTGCTCAACAGTACCGACCTGGGCTTGGCGGAAGGCGTCTACCTCAAAGCGGCGGCGAGGCAATATGAAGCGCAGCTCGCCTATGAGCGGGCAGCGAATCTCCATGAACACCGCGCCATCAGTATGGCCGAATTCCAACGCCGGGAAGCGGAAATGAAAACCGCTCGGGCGGATGCGCGGGAAGCCGCTCATCGTCTTGAACTCCTGGGCGTGCCGGCGCAGGAGATCCAGCGTCTCAATCGAGAGCAGACCATCAGGTCCGACGTAACGCTCCGCGCGCCCTTCGCGGGCCGCGTGATCATGCGCAATATCACGCGCGGCGAAGTGGTGGAAACGTCGCGGCACTGTTTCACCGTCGCCGACCTGTCCGACGTGTGGGTCATCGCGAACGTGCCGGAGAAAGACGTTCGCTTTATCCGTCCGGATCAGACCGTCGAAGTCGTGGTAGCGGCCTATCCGCATGCCCTGTTCTCCGGGAAGATCACCCATATCAGTGATGTGCTTGAGCCTGCCACCAGGACCATGCGTCTCCGCGTGACGGTGAACAATCCGGAACGGATCTTAAAGCCGGAGATGTTTGCGCTGGTTCACGTGTACGCCATGCCGACGCAAGAGTTGCTGACGGTGCCTCTGGGGGCGGTGCAAAACGGCGCGGCAGGCAAGGTCGTGTTTGTGCGTAAAACGGACGGTCAATTTGAACTGCGCCGCGTCACGTTGGGAGAGGAGCAGGGGGAGAAGATCGTCGTCCTCGACGGACTGCGGGAAGACGAGGAGGTGGTGGTGAAAGGGGCCTTCGCCCTGAGGTCGGAAGTCGACATTCATAAGATCGAACCCACGCCATGATTGCTTCGCTGCTGGCATTCTCCCTTCGACAACGGATCCTGATCCTCGGCCTGACAGGCCTCTTCGCGTTCGCCGGGTTTCTCGCCTTCCGGTCCATCCCCATCGATGCCTATCCGGACGTGACCAATGTGCAGGTGCAGGTGCTCACAGAAGCGCCTGGCCTGTCGCCGGTCGAAGTCGAGCGCTTCATTACCTATCCCATCGAGCTTCAGATGACCGGACTGCCGGGGCTGACGGAAATCCGTTCGCTGTCGAAGTTTGCGCTCTCACAACTCACGGTGGTGTTTGATGACGCGGTGGATGTCTATTTCGCCCGCCAGCTGGTGTTGGAGCGAATGATTGCAGTGCGGGGCAACCTTCCGGCCGGCATCGATCCAGTCATGGCGCCGGTCACCACCGGACTCGGAGAGATCTATCAATATTATCTCGAAGGGCCGCAGGCTCACGCCACCGACCCGGCGCTCGTCGAAGCGGAGCTGACCTCTCAGCGCACGCTGCAGGATTGGGTGCTCCGTCCCTTGCTCAAGAGTGTGCCGGGCGTCATCGATGTCAATGGTTTGGGTGGTTTCGTGAAACAGTTTCAGGTGCTGGTCGATCCTTCCAAACTGCGCAAATACGGCCTAACCCTGCATGAGGTCTTCGAGTCCGTGGGAAACAATAACGCGAATGCCGGCGGCAATGTATTGGAGCGGCATGCGGAACGCGCCATCGTTCGCGGGGTGGGGCTTATCAAAGCGGTTCCCGATATCGAAAGCATCATTGTCAAGGAGGAAGGCGGAACTCCGGTGTTCGTGCGTGATGTCGCCGAGGTACGGATCGGGCACGCGGTCCGCCACGGCGCCGCGGTATTGGACGGAGAGCGTGAGGTCGTGAGCGGCACGGTATTGATGTTGCGCGGGGGGAATGCGCGGGAAGTTGTCCAGGCGGTGAAGCGCAGGGCAGAGTCGATCCATCAGAGTGGTGTGCTGCCTGACGGCCTGAAGATCGTGCCCTTCTACGACCGGATCGAACTGGTGACGGCGGCCATCAATACCGTGCGGGATGCATTGATCGAAGGCATCGTTCTGGTGACCCTCGTGTTTTTTCTTTTCCTGGGCCACGTGCGCAGCGCCATCGTGGTGACGGCCTCGCTGTTGGTCACGCCGTTGATCACGTTTTTAGTGATGCAGCGGGTGGGACTGTCGGCGAATCTCATGACACTGGGCGGATTGGCGATCGGTATCGGTGAGATTGCCGACGGCTCGCTGGTCGTGGTGGAAAATGTCTATCGCCATCTGTCTGAGGATCGGACCCGTCAACGGTCTCGCCTCGAAGTGATTCTCCAAGCGACCACGGAAGTGGGGCGGCCTATCCTGTTCGGCATTCTCATCATCAGCGTGGTGTTTCTGCCCTTGATGACCCTCCACGGCATGGAGGGGAAAATGTTCGCTCCGCTGGCCTATACGCTGGTCATTTCGCTGCTGGTCTCGGTCGTGGTGACGCTGACGCTGTCTCCGGTGCTGGCCTCCCTGGTCTTGCGCGGCGACCATCCGAAAGAAACCTGGCTTACCGGGTGGATGAAGCTCCGGTATCAGCCCGTGCTGCGATGGACGCTCGGTCATTGCCGGTCGGTATTGCTGGGATCGACGGCCGTGGTACTGGCGAGTCTCACACTCTTGCCGTTCGTGGGACGGGAATTTATTCCGATTTTGGAGGAGGGGGCCTTGACCCCGCAGATCGTGCGGCTGCCGAGCGTGTCGTTGCCGGAGTCGATCGAGATTGAGAAACAGGCCCAAAAGGCCATGCTGGAGTTCCCGGAAGTGCAACGTGTCGTCAGCAAGATCGGACGCCCCGACATCGCCATCAGTTTGGAAGAGCCGAATGAGAGCGATCCGATCGTCGCGCTACGTCCACGCAACAGCTGGACCACCGCTCGGACTCAAGCGGACCTCGTCGATGCCATCAGACAGCGCCTGGCTGAGATCCCAGGTATTTCCGTCCTCATGAGCCAGCCGATTCAAGAACGCGTCGATGAATTGATCTCCGGGATCAGAACGGAATGCGCCATCAAACTGTTCGGCGACGACCTTGAACTGCTGTATCAGCATGCCGAGACGATCGCGGACCTGATGCGGAGCGTGGAGGGGGTGAAAGACGTCAAGGTTGAACAGGTCGCCGGCCAGCCCTACCTGACGCTCGACATCGACCGGCAAAAAATCGCCCGTTATGGAATCAACGTGTCGGATGTCCAGGACATCATTACGGTGGCCGTGGGGGGCAAACCCGCGACGACCGTCTACGAGGGCGAGCGGCGGTTCCAGTTGATTCTTCGGTTCCCCGAGTCTTCCCGGAACAGCATCGGAGCCATCGGCGACATCAAGGTGCGGTCGGCATCCGGTGCGCCGATCCCGTTGAGCGAACTGGCGGCGATCGAGATGCGGGAAGGGCCGGCGCGAATCAGCCGCGAACAGGCCAAGCGCCGCATCTATATCGGTTTCAATGTGGTCGGGCGTGATATCGGCAGCGTGGTCGACGAGGGCCGCAAGAAGTTGGCTCAGCAGATTCGATTGCCGCAAGGGTATACGGTGACGTGGGCCGGAGCGTTCGAGAACATGGA
The DNA here is from genome assembly GCA_021323395.1 of Nitrospira sp. Taxonomy (GTDB): domain Bacteria; phylum Nitrospirota; class Nitrospiria; order Nitrospirales; family Nitrospiraceae; genus Nitrospira_A. Next base: position 3,837 of record JAJONL010000068.1, on the reverse strand, counting down.
GCGGGCCAATGCGCGGTTGTTGATTGTGGTGCCGGTGACCCTGGGGTTGGTGTTTTTTCTTCTGTTTTGGGCGTTTCATTCCCTACGTTATGCGACCTTGATCATCCTGAATCTGCCCTTCGCCTTGATCGGTGGCGTGATCTCCCTGTGGCTGAGCGGCCAGTACCTGAGCGTGCCCGCCTCCATCGGATTCATCGAGCTCTTTGGCCTGGCGGTCGGCAACGGCATCGTGCTCGTGTCGTACATCAATCAATTGCGCAACGGAGGGCAACCGACGGAAGAGGCGATCATGACGGGCTGTGTCTTGCGGCTTCGCCCCGTGGTCATGACCATGATGACGACGTTGCTCGGCCTCTTGCCTCTGGTGCTCGCTCAGGGGATCGGCGCGGAGGTGCAGCGGCCTTTGGCCACGGTCGTCGTGGGGGGATTGTTTACCTCCACTGTCTTGACGCTGGTGGTGCTCCCGGCTTTGTATCGCAGCTTTGCTGAGAAAGATATGGTCGAGGACCATGCGCCGGAGTGGGTGTGAAAAGTGTACTGGCGGGTGGGAACAGGCCCCGTGGGGTACCTGTCGTTTTCCTTGCCGAGCGGTGGCTGCACTCGACGACAGCCGGTTCCGCACAATCCATCATCTCCTTGACTGTGGATGGTGATGTAGTAAAACCAGAGGAGCGCATCAATCCTGCTTCTTCCGTCAATCCTGTTTCGCATGAGGACGCCCATGGCCGATTCACCGCAGTCGTCCAACCTCCCTCCGTATGATCCCCAGGTGCTCCTGAACTCTCAGCCGGTGATCGTCTCGGTAATCGATCCGGCCCACTATACCGTACAGTTTCAAAATCAGACCTCTCACACCGCCTTCGGAGATATTTCGGGCGCCAGCTGTTATGAAAAGATTGCCGCACAGTCCAGTCCCTGCGAATTCTGCCGCATGCCGGAGGCGATGGACCAAGAAGGCGTCGTGTCGGAGGAGGTGGAGATGCCGGATGGCCGACGTCTCCTGGTCCATTGGGCTCAGGCGTCGACGATGGATGGGCGCATGCATATCATTGAAACCATCGTGGATGTCACCAAACGCAAGCACGATGCGGACGGCTTGCGGCAATCACAGAAGATGGAAGCGCTGGGAAGACTGGCGGCCGGCATCGCGCACGATTTTAACAATTTGCTCATGGTCGTGATCGGTCATGCGCATCGGGTCGTGCAGCAACTCGGCTCTCATCCGTGCCACCATGAAGTCGAAATGATCGGTCAGGCGGGATCTCGGGCGGCGGCTTTGACCAAGAAGCTGCTCACGTTTAGTCGCCGTCAGGTGCTGGAGCAGCGCGATGTGCCCCTCAACACATTGATCCGAGAGATGGAAGATATCCTGCGTCGTCTGATCGGCGAACACATTCAGACGGTCATTGTACTTGACCCTCGGGCGGGGCATGTGCTGGGCGATTCCGTGCAGATCGAACAGGTACTCCTCAACCTTGCGCTCAACGCGCGTGATGCCATGACGGAGGGAGGCATCCTGACGATCGAAACGGGCAACATGGATATAGATCAGGCCTACGCGCAGGCTCACCCGGGGGCGGTTCCTGGACAGTATGTCAAGTTGAGCGTAGAGGACACGGGATGCGGGATTGACGCCGAGACACTCGCCCATATTTTCGAACCGTTTTTCAGCACGAAGGAAACGGGCCAGGGGACAGGTTTGGGGCTGGCCACGGTCTACGGCATCGTAAAAGAAAACCGGGGTTATATCGACGTGACGAGTCAGCCGTCTCGAGGAACCAGATTCACCGTGATGTTACCGCGAGTGCTCAGTCGATCGTCCGAGGTGGAACCAGTGACGGCCGCGCAGTCCATCCCGGCCACCCGTGCCACGATCCTTCTGGTCGAAGACGATGAAGGAATCCGCGGGCTCGTGGGAGCCGTGCTTCGTGATCAGGGGTACGAGGTGCTGGCGGCGACTGACGGCGTCGAGGCTCTGCAGATGTTGCAAGTTCGGAAGAGCGGATGCGACCTGTTGATTACGGATGTGATCTTGCCGAGAATGAAAGCCGCGGTGCTGGTGGAGGGAGCGAAGACGATGTTTCCCCTGCTCAAGGTACTCTATATCTCAGGATATGCGGGGGATATGTTGGTGTCGCATGGAGTTGATGCACAGGCGGCGTACCTTCAAAAACCCTTTCTTCCCCAAGCGCTCATCGAGCGGGTTGCCGAGCTGCTGTTGCCTGACCGCTCCTCGTCGCAGTAACCTTCCCTCAGCCTCGGTGTTCGAGCTCAGGGCCGTCATAGTTCACGCATCAGACGACGCTCGTCATCCGCCCCCGACGATAAGTCCAGCTGCTCCGTGTCTCTTGGCCTGCGTTGAGATTATGGTGGCAGCTCTTGAAAGACGGCGCCGCAGGGGCGCGGCGCCCGTGATTATTGCTAGAACCTATCTCAAAATCGTTTGAGTAGCATCGTGATCGATGCGAGTTGCACAAAACCGAGGAAGTTGGCCGCGTAGTATTCCCAGCGGATCAGCAAACGCCGCTTCCATTGCAGCCAGGCAAAGAAGCGCTCAACGAGCCACCGGCGTTGATACCGCCGCAGATGGCGACCGTCTTGGGTCTTGAGTTTCCGCGTGGACCGGTGCGGGGCAATCATGTTTACGCCGGCCGGAGGTCGTGATCGAGTCCATCGCTGTCATAGGCGCGATCGCCGATGAGATGCTCCGGCTTGGCCTCCAGCATGTAGAAATCGAAACTGAGCTGGACCAACGTGACCTCGTGATGATTCGCGGCATGCGTACTGACCGAGAGGGGGAGGCCATGGCGATCCACAATGGCGAGGATTTTCACGCCCTTGCCGCGTTCGTGAGCCCCACGGCGTCGCCGCCGCCCTTGGCTGCTGCAAACGTCGCATCGATGAAACTCTCACGTTCATCGATCGCCCTGCTTCACGCAGCGTATTGGCCAGTTGGGTGAGGATCTCCCGCAGGATCTCACGTTGACACCACTGTTGAAACCGGCGATGGACCGTTTTGTAATTTGGATAGCACTGCGGCAGCAGATGCCATTGGGCGCCGGTGTTCAGAATCCAGAGCACCGCATCCAAGACGGCGCGTGTCGGGACAGGCTTGCGTCCCGGGCGATTATCCGGGATGTGCTCTTCGGGGAAGTGTGCTCGAATCCGCTCCCATTGGTCATCGCGCAACCGCAGCATAGACGCACATATACGGTCCCATATTCGCCCAGTCAACAATTTTGAGATAGGTTCTAGAGTTATTTCCACGCAAAGGATGGCAGGGAAATAACCCCTTCCGTGTGCTCCGCTGTCTGGGCTTCCAGAAGTTGATCATAGACCTGTCTCAAACGCGACTGAATGTCTTGTGAGGTTGCGAAGAACGCGACCCCAAAAGCATGAGGTCGGGTCCAGGTGACAATGGCAGGCTTGATCTCGACTGGTTCGATGCGATCGGGCAGTGAAAGCCGCAGTGTCAATCGCATCCCACAATGAACCCTGCCATCTGCCTGATGGATGCAGCAGCCGCCCGGAGAAAAGTCCTGCGCGATACCATGGCCGGCGACCCGTGAGCCCTGGAATTCAATCGGTCGATGTATCTGAACCCTGGCGTCCCCTCGTTTTGCCATCAGCCAATCCCCCTTTTCGTGATGAAACCTGCTCAACCGTATCAACGATGAGACACTTGGATAAGACTCGGAGGCAGTACCTCCAAGGACGGGGCGCGAGCAAAGTCAGGGCTCGAAAAAGTTGCGCCAGCGGGCATGGGAAGCGAGGATCGTGCTTGGGGGCCCTTGGAACGTGGAGGCTTGACGCAGGCGGCACGCCAGGGGAGCGGTA
>JAJONL010000067.1 GCA_021323395.1 Nitrospira sp. | reverse complement strand
ACGTTCTTCGGCACTCAGGTGTCTGTAGGATCTCGTTCGCATGGCAACACCGTAGCCCATCCGGGCTTGCAGTGTTGCACTTGGAGTTAGAACTCAAGCTCGTAAAGTAAAACAGCTCATCGGCGCTGAGTTTGATCGACTTCGCCCACGACTGGAGAAAGCGATAGATCATCGAAACAAGATTTTTCACGGACAACTGACGGCGAACTACTTAAACCGTGATAACCTTCTTGATCTCGTCACTGACATACGATCGTGATGTGAAGCGCTGCCGAAAGGTGCCAACGCAGAGGTCTGCTATGATGGTTTTGGTCGCGACCCTTTTAGGAAATCCACAGCGGAGAATCTCTCGGCACGGCTCGAGATCCCACTCACGGGCAGTGAAACCTATAAACAGTTCATTCGAACGTCTATGCAACGGCATACTACTTAAGCTGAGTGTCAAACCTTTGCGAAGAAAGCAATTTAGAGTTGGGGAAGTTCTTGACTTCACGTTCGGTCACGAATAGTTCTCTGAACATTCACAATGTTCAGGTGCTTCAAGTCATGACCCGATGAACCCTCCTCAGCGCGCTCCCAGCCGCCAGAGGGACGTAATCTCCGCCGCGCGGGCGGCGCGGAGCGGGTCTGCCTGGTCGGAGGCGCGGGGATGAGTCGGCCTGATATCAGTCTTGCCGCGGACAACGAGCCCCGCCTGTTCAAAGGCCGCAAGCAATTCCGTCCTCGTCCGCAGTTCCAGATGTTCCGCAAGATCCGAGAGCAGCAGCCAACCCTCCCCTCCTGGTTCCAGATGTGCGGGCAAACCTTTGAGAAATCCGTATAGCATGCGGCTTTCTGGATCGTAGATCGATTGTTCGATAGGAGACGTGGGCCGCGCCGGCACCCAGGGCGGATTGCAGACCACGAGCTGCGCCTTGCCCTCGGGAAACAGATCGGCCTGCACGACTTCCACTCGGCTGGTAAGTTCAAGTCGCGTGAGGTTTTCACGGGCACAGGCCAGGGCGCGAGGGTCGTGGTCCGTGGCGACGATGTGTGAGACGCCGCGGCTGGCCAGCACCGCCGCCAGCACGCCGGTGCCGGTTCCGATATCGAAGGCGATTGCACAGGAAGGCAAGGGTTCCTTGGCGACTAGCTCCACATACTCTCCGCGAATCGGTGCGAACACGCCATAGTGCGGGTAGATGCGGTCACCGAGCGCTGGAATCACGATCCCATTTTTACGCCATTCGTGGGCGCCAATGAGCCCCAGCAGTTCTCGTAGCGACACCAGCGAGGGTTCTGCCTCAGGGCCATAGGCTTCTCTGCAAGCTTGGCGAAGATCCGGCGCTCGACGCAGGTCTATCCCATACCCTGCATCCAAGGCCACCAGCAGCATCCCCAGGATGCGGGAGCGACGCGACTGGGTCTGCCGATGAAAATGAAAGCTCTCAGCCGGCGACGATCCCGCCTTGGGTGGGTGTCGGTCGGCTCGCCGCGCCATCGCGTTCAATAACTGTCGCGCATTCTGGAAATCACCCCGCCAAAGCAGCGCGGTACCCTCACAGACGAGTCGGTAGGCAACATCCGCGGTCATGTTGTCATCGGCAATAGCTACTTTGACCGGCGGGGACGCTCCCCACTCCGAGCGCCAGCGCGCCGAGCAGGCTTGACCCGCTTCCGTCCAGCTGACCACTGGTACCTCACTCACGATGACACCGGATCGATGATCATTGCGGGCAGGCAGAACCGCTCAGCGTTCATGATGTACCGTCTGTCCGGTCGTGGAAATATTTTCGCACCAAGGCTTCAACCGATTTGAAATGCCGCTCCGGCAGATTCTTGAAGCGTCGTTTGCAATCGAGCAGGGCGTCGTCGACGTTTGTAAATGGTTGGATGGTCTCAATCAGATGCCCAACGTAGTCCATTACCTTCAGTTCGACTGTCCGCAGCAACGCCGGATCTCCGGCCAAGGCTGAGACGGCTTTCGCCCGGTCTCCTTTCGACTCGACGAGAGCTTGAAAACAGAGCCCCTTCAATCGTTGCGTCACCGTGCTACGATCCCACCCCAGCGCTTTGGCCGTGGCTTGCATGTCAAATCGGTGGTGGCGCAGGTGATTCAATACCGCGACGTCGCCGGCTGGATCCGGCAGAATCGGATCCGCACCGATTCGGTTCGTCGCGGATGAGGGCTGGCTCTGAAGGCGAAGGTCGACAGGGGTGAGGATCGGCCCCTCGCTGAGGGCGACCGCCTGTTCCAGGCATTGTCTCAATTCCCGTATGTTGCCTTTCCAGAGCTGCCGTTTGAGGGTCGCCAGCGCTTCTTCCGAGAGGCGCCTGCCTTCTTGATGGGCCTGCTGAGCTATCTCTTGTAAGGAGGCTTCTACCAGCGGAGGAATATCGTCGGAGCGGTCTCGTAACGGCGGCAGGTGCAACACAAGGCCCTTCAGTCGAAAATACAAATCTTCACGAAACCATCCCTCGGACACGCCGCGTTGAAGATCCTTATTCGTCGCGGCGACGATCCGGACGTCGACGGTGGTGGGGCTGGTGGCTCCGACGCGATAGAAGGTCCGGTCCTGCAGCACCCGCAGTAGTTTGCTTTGATGGTCGAGGCGCAAATCGCCGATCTCGTCCAGGAAGATCGTGCCCTGATGTGCAAGTTCGAAGTACCCCTTTCGATCCATGAGCGCACCGGTGAAGCTGCCGCGCACATGACCGAACAGCTCACTCTCGAAAAGCTCCGGCGAGATGGCTGCCATGTTCACCGCGATGAAGGGCTTGGCTGTTCTCGGACTCAGACGATGCACGGCGCGGGCAAACAGTTCTTTGCCCGTGCCTGGCTCACCGGTGATCAGCACCGTCACGGTGGAACGGGCGCCCTTCTTGAGATCGCGAAACATCGCCAGTATGGCCGGGTTTCTGGTGATGATGCCCAATTGTTCGCACTCCCGACGGATCGCCTCCTGTTCCACATTGCCCAGCGGAAGCGAGGAAAATGTCGCGGCCTGCATGTGATGTAGTTCTTGTTCAAGCTCCTCCATCCGTCGACGCGTCGCTGCTGCTTGCGCCTGGGCGTCGCTCATCTTCTGTTGCAGGTCGCGGGCCAATTGTGTCGATGCGGCTTCCTTGGAGGCCGAGTGAGACATGCCGGCGCGGGCTGACTCCAAGTCCTCCTCCAAGGTTTCGACGGCGGTTTCTCGATAGACGAGGGCTTCGCGGACTGCCACAAGATCCTGCTGAAGCTGCAACATGTCCCGTTCCACCAGCGCGACGCGCCTGGCAGCGATGATGTGACCGAGCAGGCTGGACGCGACGAGGACAATCAGGGTGGCGGTGACAGGAATGATGAACGGCAGTACCCATTGGGCCGAGGAAAGCAAGACCCAGGCTGAGGCCAGGTAAAGCAGCAGCCCGGTAACACCCAGCAGCAATCCCCTCCAATCCGGCCATCGAAGCACCATCCAGGCCAGGCAGAGGCAGAGGGCGAAAGTGACCGTCAGACGTTGCCACGGGGACAAGTTTCGGATCCAGTCCTGCGAGATGAGCGTATGAAGCAGTTGGGTCTGTATGAGGAAGTCCGACATGTCCTCACCGGACGGAACCGTTCGTTCAGATTGAGGATGTGGTTGCGTAAGCAGAATGACCACTTTGCCGCTGACCAGGGCGCTTAGCCTCTCGGTATCCTTTTTGTCGATGAGGCGAAAGAGTTCAAGAAAGGTCACAGTAGGAAACAAGCTGTCCGACTGCCGTCGGGCAAAGTTGATGAGGAGACGGCCTTTCCGGTCGAGGGGGATCGTCACCTCCGACTGGTTGCCGTCCGGACTGCGCGCCTGTCGCAAGATGACTTGACCATTGCGGCGTTCCACTTGATCGGGCGGAATATTCCAGAAAGTAGTCGCCAGCGTGAATCCCCAGGCGGGGAGCTCGCTCGATCCGCTGCGGTGATACAGCGGCGCTCGGCGCACGGTCCGGTCGCTATCCAGGGTTGGTTGCATCGTACTTCTGCCGCGCGCGATGGAGATGGACGAAACAAGCGGAAGCCCGCTCTCTGGTTCGAGGGTGGAAGTCGGCAAGGTAGGATAGGCCACGGTGGCGGCGGATTTCACCGCCTCGAGCAAGAGCGCATCACTGACTGCGCCACCCAGATTGGGAGGGCTCGGCAGGTCGAGCGGAATATCGACCCCGACTGCCGCAGCGCCGGCATCATGGAGGGTCGTGATTAGCCTGGCAGCAAGACTGCGGTCCCAATGGCCGGCGCCGAACTGTTGTTCGCTGGCCTGGTCTCTGACCACGAGGAGCAGGTGGGAGGACCTGGGCGGCTGGGCGCGAAAGCGCATCCACGTATCATAGGGGGCCCCTTCCAAGGCCATGTAGGTCGCGGGGGCCGGCGACCACAAGAACTCCGCGCAGAGGGTGGCGACGCACGCCATCAGGACGGCTTGCAGCCAGACGGTTCTGACGAACAAGCGAGTGGCGATACGCATAGATGGGTGATTACGGTTTGGAAGGTTCTGAGGCGACCTCGTCGAGAATGCGCTTCACCTCATCCCGTGGCAAGCCCCTCAGGTAACTCTTCGCCTTGGCCAGGTCCGGTGCCAGGCCGAGCCCCTTCGCATAGATACGAGCCAGGGCCATGCGGGAGGGAACCGATCCATCGGCCGCCGTCGATTCCAGGTAACTCATGACCCATTGGCCATGGGGCGGAAGCTGGCCTTCGAGGCCCTGTTCGTAGAGTTGGACGAGCGCCGCGTGCGAGATCTCATTCAACGCGTAGGCTTCACGCAGGAGAACCGGGAGCGCCTCGGCAGTGCGTCCCTGCTTGAGCAGGGTCGTGCCGACAGTTTCGGTGGCTTGACGCTGGTCCAGATCGGGGAAATCGAGCCAGAGTTGGTCGCAGTAATTTTTAAAGGCTTCTGCGGCGGCCTTCGACTGCTTCGTCTGGAGATTACCTTTCAGAACGGCCAGCCGCCTGAGTTGGGTGAGCGCCTGCGCCGCCTCCGGCAAACCCTGCTCGAAGGCACGCGCCCACCATGTGATGGCCATGACCTGGCTTTTCTCCACGCCCTGTCCGGACCGATACGCATTGCCGAGAAAGTACTGGGCTTTGGCCAGGCCGGCGAGCGCGGCTGTTTCCAGTTCTTGCGCCGCATCCTGTTCGCGGCCGGCGACCTTGAGCACTAATCCCAACCGATAATGGGCCTCGGCAAAATCCGGCTTCAATTGCAACGCGTCTTGATAGGCCTTGATGGCGGATTGCACATTCCCGCGGGTGTACTGAATCGTGCCCATGCTGTAGTGGGCTTGGACCAACGTGGGATCCAACCGAACCGCCTCCTGAAGCTCAGCCATGGCGGCACGCCAATCCTGTTTGGCCATGAGCGCGGTGCCGAGATCCACATGAGCTTGAGCCACGGTGGGATGAAAACGCAGCGCCGTCCGGTACTCGTCGATGGCTCCGTCCGTATCTCCCAGCTGGAATAATGTTCTGCCGAGGACGAGCCGCGGTTCTTGGGCGTCCGGTTCTATATGCAAAGCTCGCCGGGCCTCGGTCAAGGTTTCCAGCAGGCTCGGCGGCGCAGGCACCGTTGCCGATGCGGGAGGTGGAGTCAATACTTCAATAGGAAGCGGTTCTTCCCGAATGGGTTCCGGCGCGGGGGGCGGAGATTGATCTTCCTGCGCCATAACCGGATGCTGGTAACAGAGCAGGGTCGCGGACGCAATCAGGAGCCACCCTCCCATGGTGGCACGTTGCAGGAACATAGTAGCTGAGCGACCTCCACGTGAAAAGACTCTCTATATACACACAGACAGAGTAGAAATTCCATGGGCCCGCGCGCAGACCGGGCCTGGTGATCGTGAACGCAGATCGCTTGAAGCCGGACAGGATTAGCTCGTCAAGAATGCGAGGCCGAGCGCGAACACGATGAGCAGACCCAGTAGGAGCAACACAAGGATTCGCCACCACCACAGTTGATCCTGGACCAGCATGAACCCCAGACTCAGGCCTTCGGCCAGGAGCCAGTTGCGAAATTCCTGTGGCGGGACACGAGTGAGCCCCCTTTCGGTGCAGGATGTGATGAACCGGTCCACGACGACAGCTCGCAGTAGGGAGAGAATCAGACGTTCCATCCAACGGGGGAGTCGAAGGCGACGGTTGGTCTGGTGGACTGTTTGATCCAAGGTCTCCTCATACTCTTGCCTGATTCTCGACAGGGGACGCTCTGTCGAGTCGGTGGCCGTTCGCAGGTTCGGCAAGGCATGGAGCGCGTCTCGCAGGGAAAGTTCCACTTGCGTCATGATCAGTTGGGCCGCATTCAGCAGGCCTGCTGCGGTTCCTCCGATCAACGCAACCACGACATAGAACACAACATAGAAAATGGTGAGCGACCAGACGCCCGCTGAAGCCCATGCGCCATGACCGGAGACTGAGGTGCCGTAATACACCGCCGAACCTCCCACGAGGGCGACTGCCAAGAGCACATGCAGCGGCATCGACCAGATCAACCGTCGGATGAAGGGACGAGAGGTCTTCGTGCCTGGTGGAAAAGGCAAGGTGGAGAAGCTCACGAGGTGTTAGATTTAACGCTCCCCGCCCATGTGATGCATGTGCCCGGGCCAGACCTTCCGGAGACGCTCAATCATGGACGCAATAGCGTCCGGAGTGAGCCGAACCGGTTCGTGTGGGATCCGCCACACCGGTTCCAGCGGCGCGGGGTCCTGTGGCAGCCGCGGAATGACGTGCCAGTGGATGTGAGGAAGCTGATTGCCGAGTAATTCATAATTGATCTTCACTGCCCTCCACTCGTCGGAGAGGACGGCGGCGACCGCGGAGACTTCTTCGATCAGATTGCCACGCTCGTCGCGCGAAAGGTTGAAGAGTTCGGTGGCATGCTGTTTCAGCACCAACAGGGTCCAGCCGGGAAAGAATTGGTCGTCATGGAGGTAGGCTCGCGTGAGGCCGCAGTCGGCGATGAAATGGCCCTGACGAGGCCACAGGCCGACACAGGCCTTGCAGGCAGGCTGATTCATGGTTGGCTGAGGGACCGCGCTTCTTCAGCGGTGATCAGACCCTTTTTGGTCAGAAGCTGAATGAGTTTGTCCATGGTCGCTCTGGTCGGCGCCGCGGCGGCCGCCGCCGCCGCTGCGGGGGATTTCTGCTTGGGCGGCTCGCGTTTCACCCCCATGACCCGAAAGTTCGGGGTGAATACGGCAACATAATCACGGTTCCTGATGCGAACAGTTACGGGGAGGCTTTCGCTGTCCGGAGTCAAGTCTGGAGCAGATCCTTGGGGGACGCGAAAAAATGGCTTACCATCCTCGGTGGTCCCGTCCTGGCCGATGATTTCCATCCGGGTCAGGAGGGATTCGCCGGTCAGGTTTTCATGAGCCTGTCCGGCTGTATTGGTGATGTGATCCAGGACAAGGATCAACGAATCGGCGACAAAGGTATCCACGGAATGATTGCGGACTGATACATCGTAACGGTATTCACTCGAAAAATTATCACGGCTCCGCAAGGTGACGATCGGAGTCGCCTTCCCGCTCAAATCAGCCAGTTGATCGACCGCGGCTACAGGAACCGGGGCGTAGGCCTCTGTCAGCAGGAGGCATGCGCTTCCCAGCAGAATCTGTATGGATCGCGTCATGCTCATGGTTTCCTCCTCGTGGTCCGACCGGTCGACTCCAGAATAACAAAGCCCCACGGCCAGTGCGAGGAAATCCTCTCCTGTCACATTGCTTGACACCTTCTTTTCACGGACGATATTCTTCCGCCGACAACTCCTTCGGCGCCGATCCATCACACCGCATGTCGCACACACGCATGACCTCTGCTCCGCTTCTGGTGCCCCGCGCCCTGGCCTCCAAGCTCTTACATCTGTATGACTATCCTGATCCGCGCCGACCTGGACGTCTCATCAGGGGATATGACTGTCCCCATGCCCTGAGGACCGCCCGGATGTGCGCTGCGGTGGCACAACGATTAGGACACCAGCCGGCGCGAGTGAAGCAGTATCAAATCGCCTGCATCTTGCACGACCTGGGCCGCGCGGGACTTGATCGTCAACTCTTCGGGCGTATTTGGTCCTGGGCCAGGGCGCAGGGCATTCCCACGAGGCCGCGTGAATGGCGAGTGATTCATCCGCAGACCAAGTATGGGCGGGAGACCGAGGCCTTTATGGCTCTCCATAAGACATCGATGGAAGCCGCGGGCATCGTCCTGGACCGCTGGGCCTGTGAGCAGGTGGAGATGCGGCTGGGTTATGCGCGCCGCCTGGCAAGGCGCCTGCGCATCGTGAAGCCGATGTTGGGGGATCTGTCCGTCACCTGGTCGCCCTGGATGAGCCGGATCATGTTGTACTACTACTATCCGGAAAAATTAAAGGGCGCGCCGCCCTGGGTCCGGCAACTGGCCGAGATCCTGGTGGCCTGCGAACAGTTCGAGGCCTATAGCAATCAGCGGCGCGGGCGTGATTATTATGCGCGGCGCCGAGAAGACCTCTCAGAAGCCTTCGCCTATCTCGACGCATTGCAACGGGAAGGAATCCTCAGCCGCCCGGTGGTGCGGGCCTTGCGCGCGCTGGCGGCCGAAGGTGTCTTTGATAGGGTCCTTGAACAGGCGAAGGGGCGGCCGTTGTCACAACGCGAGCGCAGGCTCTTACGTCAGGCCAGTCAGGAGTAAGCGCATGGCTGTCAGAAGTATTCCGATTCGGGTGCACATGCAGGGTGGTTGCCAGGTGGAGAATATCACTCGGCAGGTTCAGGAGGCAGTCGGGCAGACTCAGCTGCGGGCAGGTATCGTCACCCTGTTTATCAAACACACGACGGCATCCGTCTTGATTATCGAGGACGAGTCCGGTATTCGTGCCGATACCAAAGCACTGTGGGAGCGCTTGATTCCCGCCGATCCCGGTTGGCAACACAATACCCGCAACCAGGGAGAAGACAACGGCCATAGCCACCTGCGCGGCCAGCTGCAGGGGCAGTCGCTCACGATTCCTTTCGACGACGGGCTGATGACCTTGGGGACCTGGCAGCAGATCGTGGTGCTGGATTTCGACACGCGCGCGCGAACGCGAGAGTTGGTCATTCAGGTGATCGGTGAGTAATAGATGGGGTTGAGCAGTGCAACGGCCCAATGGGGCGGCGGGCGATGCCTCCGCATGGGCCTGATGGCGGCTTTCTTCCTGGGTGGTCCCTATTCGGCGTTGCTCCCCGCCTTTGACGGAACGAACCGGGTTCTCGCTGCGCAATCGGCTGCGCCGACTGAACTCAGTTCAGATGAGCAGGCCACCATTGCGGTCTTTGAGCGGGCGACGCGATCCGTGGTGTTTATTGCCAATACGGCGATGCAGCGAGACCCCTGGTCGTTCAATCTGTTCGAAGTGCCGCAAGGATCGGGGACGGGATTTGTCTGGAGCCGGCAGGGCCACATCGTGACCAACTTCCATGTCATCTATGGCGCCGATGCCATTACCGTGACCTTGGCCGATCAAGTCGAATATAAGGCGAAGGTGGTGGGCGTCGACCCGGACCATGATATCGCGGTGCTGCAGATCCAAGCCCCTGAGGCGGCTCTTCAGCCGGTCACCGTCGGCAATTCTCAATCGCTGCGCGTCGGGCAAAAAGTATTGGCTATCGGCAATCCTTTTGGCCTCGACCATACGCTCACTACCGGTGTGGTCAGCGCGCTCGGTCGTACCATCAAATCGATGAGCAACCGGACGATCGAAGGCGTCATCCAGACTGATGCCGCCATCAACCCCGGCAACTCAGGCGGTCCTCTGCTGGACAGCGCCGGCCGCTTGATCGGGATGAACACACAGATCGTGAGTCCAAGCGGCGCATTTGCGGGAATCGGGTTTGCCGTGCCGGCCGATACGGTCAGCCGGACGGTGCCGGAATTGATCAAACATGGGAAACTCATCCGACCGGGCTTGGGCATCTCGCTGGTGCCGGACGCCATGGCGCGGCGCTGGGGCCTGCATGGGGTGATCATCGGGAAGATCGGACGCGGTAGTATGGCTGAGCGGGCCGGTCTGCGTGGATCACGCGAGACCCCCGGGGGCCGTGTCGAGTTGGGTGATATTATCGTCGGCGTGGATGGGAAGCCGGTAGAAACAACCGACGATCTGATGGCGCTGATGGAGCAGCATAAGGTCGGCGATCAGGTCAACATCGAGTATGTGCGGGGGAACCGGAAACTACAGGTGACGGTGACGTTGCAGGCGATCAATTAACCCAGGCAGGTGTTGAGCCGGTGAACTTCGACAGACCGTCGAAAAAATTATCTATCGGCGGCCATGTTCATGTCCTGCATGTGTGGAGGACTGGTACCCTTGGGGTACGTTGAGGATCTGAACGAGGCGAGAACGACGCTGGCGGACTTTTTCAGCATCCTGCCAAGGCGACAGTGGCATTGTTCTCTGTGTTAGGATGACCAGAGTTGGATCAGCCGGAGGAACGATACATGAGCGACCATCGAAAATCGGATCAGCCTGAGGCGGGGGGGCAGCAGCCGCCGCGGCGTGAAGGGTCGGCATCCGCCGATCCGCTCGAGCTGATCGAAGAATGTCTGGCGGCCTTTCCCGACAGTGACCCTCGCCAGAAGCTCCTCTACAAGTTACGACATGTGATCACGGCTCAGTCGGTCGTACAGGACCGTCGCGAGACCGAATTCAAGAAACTGAACGAAGTGGTGGCCAAATTGACGGCGCCGGCCAACCGCGTGGGCCTGCTGGTGGAAGTGCCGGCGGAGGGTGTGGCGCGCATCGTCGTCGGAGGGGCGGAATATTACGCCAATATCGACCCGCGTCTCGCACCGGAGGAACTCAAGATCGGCACGCAGATTTTGGTCAACGAGGCCTACACGGTGATCAAGACTCTGGGTTATGACCGCAACGGGCCGGTGTTGAAAGTGGCCGAAGTGTTGCCAGACGGGCGCATTCGCTTCGAGCAGGATATGGGACGGCAGGCCTTGATCCTTCAGCGGTCCAGTGATTTGGTCGGGGTGGACTTGAAGGCCGGCGACGAAGTACGCATTGAGCCGACTCATCGGATCGCCATCGAAAAATTTGAAAATCGTCAGGCGAGGACGCATCTCCTGGATGAAGTGCCCAGCGTCACGTGGGAACAGATCGGAGGCCAGAAGCCAGCGATCGAAGCGATTCGCAAAGCAATCGAATATCCCCTTCTCCACGCCGAGACCTTCACAAGGTATCAGTTTACGCAACCGAAGGGCTTCCTGCTCTATGGCCCGCCGGGCTGCGGTAAAACTCTGATTGGACAGGCGGCGGCCGCCAGCTTGTCTCAGCTCGTGGGTGAATCACAGGCGCAGGATTCGGTAGGGGGTCAAATCAAGAATCCGCCGGTGACAAGCGGAGCCTTCCTCCACATCAAGGGACCGGAGATTTTGAACATGTGGCTGGGCGAGTCCGAGCGGATCGTCCGGGACCTGTTTGCGAAGGCGCGCGCCAGACGCAAGGAAGGGGCGCTGCCGTTTATCTTCATCGA
>JAJONL010000066.1 GCA_021323395.1 Nitrospira sp. | reverse complement strand
CTCCCATCATACCTGCGGCGGCCTGACCGAGTTGATCGAAGATTCCCATGCGGACCTCCTTCAAAGTGAGGACATTCATTTACGAGCCGACTTTTTCGATCCCTTTATTGGCGAGGCTGTCGCCGATTTGCGTTCCATCGCCAATGGCGGAGCGAACCAATTATGGCGGGCGCGTTTATGGCGATCCGCGACGGCCAGCACGGCGTGAAACGGCAGGCCGTCACCCGTCGCGTCGTCGGACTCCTTGAGACTCCAGGCTTCGCCGGCTTCGCTCAAAATTTCGACGAACGTTTCAAAATCGTCTTCCTCGTCCGGCTTCGTCAGCACTTGATCGGCATCGGTTACCACCACGAGATAGCCCTTGGCCGGCAGCCAGTCCAAATCGGCGAGACATTCTTCGAGGGCGTCCCAGTTATGGCCGAAGTATTCCGGGAAGGCAAAGATCCGGCTGAATTCGTCCAGCAACCCCGCCTTCGTTTTGCATTTTTTGCCGGAGACTGTCTTCACCGCGAAGTGCGCGGGCACCGAGAGAATCTTGTCGAGGGCCTCGCCATCGGCATGCACCAAGAGATGCGCCCACGGTTTTTTGATCGATTGGAGCGCGATGATCGACATGTAGCCTCAATTCATCGGAATAAATGAGCGGTAGTGGTCTGCGGTGTAATAGGCCTTCCCCGTGCGTTGATCGACGACGATTCGCTCGGCGCCGCGATTTCTTCTCGGTACTTTCGGATACACGTCGTATTCCCGATAGCGGCCGCGTGGGAGCGCGCGTTCGCGGTTTTGAAAGGCGCGTCCCCCGACATATCCCGGCAAGGGCTCGCCATGCCGCGCTTCAAGCGCCTTTAACATTTCCCGCGCCGACTGGGGAATGCCCGCTTGGCTGCCCGACGAGTTCGTGTCAGGGTCGACCTGTGCCGACCCATTTTGCGACTGTATGGGGTGGGCCGGAGCAGGAGTGAGGATCGGGACCGGGGTTTCCTGAAGCGTTGCCCCGGGGGTCGCCGCGAATGAGTCGCCGAGGTGCCCAAGGAGCAGGACGCACAGCCACACGAACAGACGCGTGAAGTTTCGAACGGGCATGGTGACGAACGCCTCTCACTTCAACTGACAACGACCCTAGCATGTCGCTTGGGGGGGGTCAACGGAGCCCAACTGAGCGCCCGGCAGAGGTCGCGTCATGATGTCTCGATCGTCAGCTCGGCGCCATGCATACGGGTGAACAACTCCCAGTCGAACGGTTTGGGCGACAGGGCATGCAAGGGGATCGTCTCAAGCGTGTGCGAGTCGCGATAGGACACCATGCAGCCGACGATGCTCTCCGGTTGTTCGACGAGGCGGCGCACGGTTTCATAGGCCACATGTTGGGCGATCATTTTATCTTCCGGGGTCGGCGGGGCGCCTCGGAGGGTATGCCCGAGAATCGTCGCCTTGGTGGCGGACGTCAATGAATAGTGAATGGTTTTCCCGCGGCGCTGCGGCCATTTCGCGATGGTATGTGCGACGTAGTCCACCAGGCCATGGACGCCGCCTTCGCGGTGATGCCGATGGGGGGTCCGCTCCGCCACCACAAAAATGTGGCTCTTGTTCGGCACGCCCAACGTGTGTTTCAAGGTGCCGAGGATGATCTCTTCGATGTAGGCGTCGGGATCGGGGTGCTCGTTCACCAAGATTCCTTCCGCCCTCGCTTGATAGGCGCAGGCCAGCGCCAGATGCCCCGAACCGGCGCCCATGACCTCTACAAAAAAAATACTTCCCATGGCGGCGCTGGTGGCCTTGAGGGATTCGATCGATTGATTCGCGAGCGCGACGGCCGAATGAAACCCCAGCGAGGTCGTGCCAGCGATGTTGTTGTCGATCGTGCCGGGTATTCCGACGACCTGCATGCCGAACGTTTCATAAATGGCCCTCGCGCCGCGCAGGCTTCCGTCGCCTCCCAACACCACGAGGGCAGAGTCCTCTCGATAGGGTGCGAGAGAATGCATGGCGGCCTGCTGGACCTGTTCGTCCTTGAAGTCCTCGAAGCGGCTGCTTCCGATCGGACTGCTGGCGTGACTGCTCATGCCGCGCGTGTCTTCTTCGGTGACTGCATCGATCCAATTGTTGGCCAGGCCGAGAAATCCATGCCGGACAAAAAAAACATCCAGACCGAAGCGGTTGCCCGTCACGCGCAATTCTTTAAGCGCGGCTCCGCCTCCCGCAAAATCTCCGCCCGACACCAGCGCCACCAGCCGTTTGATGCGTCGCGGCTTGAGCGTCACACGTTGACTTCGCTCCCGCTCGATTGTGACCCAGGCCTCACGGGCGACCCGGTCGCTTTCAATCAAACCGACGGCGGTGGAGTAGCCTGAGAGCTTGCCGTTTTCCAAAGTGAGCAACACGACATTGTCCTGGCCCTCCTTATATTCGCCGAACTCGGAGAAGGCCTCCCGGAAGGGCCGCGGATCCAGATAGATGCGTAGCGCACGCAGGGTCGAGCTGTGGGTGTAGAGGCAGAGCACTTGGCCGGGGTGGGCGTGACCGAGCCGGTGCAGACCGTCGATCACATCGATATAGAGATCAAAAAAGGAATGCCCGCCTGGATAACTGTAAAAGGGATGTTTGATCAGGCGCTTGGCGGCTTTGGCCTCGACCCCGAATGCCTGCGCGGCGGCCTCGATCTCCGCCTGCTTTTCCATGCCGGTCACCCAGCCGAAGTCTTGCGACTCCAATGTCGCTTCGAGGTGAGGATGAACCGCGTCAGCCCCATCAGGCATCAGCGCGTTTGTAATCCGCCGGCACAGTTGTTCCGTATTAGGACTGTGACTGATGAGATGCAGGAAGGTCCGGGGATCCAGATAATTGTGAAGCTTGAGGTAGCCGAGTTGTTGGCCGACCACGCCCACCATCTTTGCCAACGCCGCGCCGACCGCTTCCGCGCGAGGAACCCCGCGCTCACTGTCCAGGACGTTCGCGAGCCGGCGTCCGACCCGGTGCGTTTTGCTTTCGACTTCCGACACGCCATGCCGCATCGTAAAAAACAAGGTGCGGTCGCCCAGGTCCCGCGGAAGGAGCCAAAACCGGTCATCTCCGAGATCCAGCACGATGCGTCCTTCAGCCAATTGCGGAGTCAGGTTGGCGCGCGGCACGATGGCGACGGGGCGTCGATGCGCGGGCTTTTGGGTGGCGCCGATCGGCGCCCGATACAGCGGCGCCAGTGCTCCTTGTGCCAGGAGCAGGTTCCAGGCGGCATAAAAGACCAGCGGATCACCTCCGCAGCCATCGGCCATCAGCTGCTGGCGTGCGGCACGATAGGCCTTGGCGCTGGGGAGCCCGGCCGGCAGGCCTTGAACAAAGGTTCTGATGCAGATAAGGGCCTCCTCGGCGCGGCGCCGTCGGTCGCTGGTATGCAGCGGGGGAGGCGGTAGCACATACCGGTCGCTGGAGGTTCGTTGCGCGAGCCGTTCTCCATAGGCCAGCAAACCATCGATCGTGACAAAGTCCAATTGCTCCGTCGGCAACGCGTCCGATGCATTCATGCAGTGCCTCGTTGGGTTTCCGTTGATAAGCAGATTTTAATGAGATCGGCGCACTTTTCTCCGGCCGGTATGCGGATGTTCTTTTGCGGCATGCGGACGTGTTTGTTAGAATGACCCGTTGCCGACCGGACGACGAACGCGAGCCACACCTTTCATGTACAAGATGGTGTGCCGGGCACATCTTGTCAAGACAGAAGAACTGACCATGCGAAAAGCAAAGATCGTCTGTACCATCGGTCCCGCGAGCGATGGTCCAGCCGTCCTCGAGCAGCTGATACGGAGTGGGATGGATGCCGCTCGACTGAATTTTTCTCATGGCTCGCATGCATCGCATGGCCACGCGATCAAGGTCATTCGCGATACCGCCGAGCGGCATGGGGTAGCCGTCGCGATTATTCAGGACCTTCAAGGTCCGCGCATTCGGGTCGGAGATATTCCCGGCTCGGGGATTGAATTGCTTGCCGGTCAGACCGTCCGGTTGCGCACGATGACGTTGCGGTCCGGCGGCCAACTGGGCGCCCGCACGGTGATCGAGCCTGCCGCGGTCAGGGAGATTCCCGTCACCTATCACGCGCTGACCAAAGACATTCGGCCCGGGGCCAGGATCCTCATCGATGACGGGCTGGTGGAGATGAAGGCAGATCGGATTGTCGACGGGGCGGTGGAATGCACGGTCGTAGCAGGTGGTCGGGTGACATCGCATAAGGGCATGAATTTGCCCGGTACCATTGTCAGCGCGCCGACGTTGACGGAGAAGGATCGGGAAGACCTGCGATTCGGCGTGGCGCAAGGGGTTGATTATATCGCCCTCTCGTTTGTGCGTGGTGCGGAAGACATTATCGCCGCCAAACGACTGATTGCCGACTGTGGCGGGGATGTGCCGGTGATTGCCAAGATCGAACGGCAGGAAGCCGTGACGGAATTGGACGCCATCCTCGCTCATGCGGACGGCGTGATGGTGGCGCGCGGCGACTTGGGTGTGGAATTGGGGCCGGAGGCGGTGCCGGTGTTGCAGAAGCGCATCATCGCCACCGCCAATCGCCATCGGCGGCTCGTAATCACCGCCACCCAAATGCTGGAGTCGATGACCCAACACATGCGGCCGACGAGGGCCGAAGCCTCGGATGTGGCCAATGCCGTGTTTGATGGGACCGACGCCGTCATGCTCTCCGCCGAAACAGCCGTCGGACAATATCCGGTTGAAGTGGTCCAGGTGATGGACCGTATCGTGCGAGCGGCGGAAGTCGAAACGGGTCCGTGTTTTGTCAGGCGGGCTCAGCCGGACACCGCCTACGTGAGCTTTGAGGAGGCCATCTGCCTCTCGGCTTCCTCGGCGGCGGCGGTGACCGGAGCCAGCGCCATCGTCGCCTTCAGCGAGCGAGGCATGACCGCCCGGTTCGTGTCGAAACAGAGACCGGTCGCGCCGATCATCGCCTTCACTCCGTTTGCGTCGATCCGACGACAGATGGCCTTGTATTGGGGCGTGCTTCCCCAGACGATGGAGCAGATTCCGACGACGGACGAACGGGTCAATGAGGCCGAGCGTCGATTGAAGGCCGAAGGGCTAGTGAAGACCGGGGAACGTGTCGTGATTCTGTCCGGGACGAGAATCGGTCATCCCGGTGGAACGAACCTCATGAAATTACATGAGGTGGTCTAGCTGATGAAATGTCACAGGCGCAGCTGCAGGTTTGGAGTAGTACTGGCCGCCTTCTGGCTGTTGATCTTGCCCGCCGCCGGTTACGCGCAGACCAACTCCATTTCGCATTCTCCTGCCCAGGTGGTGGAGAAATATTTCGCGCTCGACAACAAGGGTGTGCGTCTCGATGCCACGTCCTTCGAGTCGGTGGCCCATCTGGTGGATTGGAAGGAAGAGCCGGTGTGGGGCAAGATAATCGTCATCAACGGGTTCACCGTCCCGGACGACTTTCGCAAGTGGGAGATTGTGAATAAGTTGGAGGTATTGGTACCGGTAGAATTTCACGTGTTGGGCGTCATGTATCTGGATTCCGCCGGCTTTGTGCCGGAGCCGGGGACGGAACAGGTTCGTATCCGCGTCAAGGTGCAGGGGGCCAGGTGGAAAATCATGGAGCCGATCTTGCCGCCCCATGTGGGACAGAAGCGGCTGTTGAATTTTGTGCGGCAAGCGCAGCTTGATGAAAAGGATGGGACGCGGCAGGCGTCCCTGGCGGCGTTGCAGGCTGAATTGCGAAAGGCGAAGGAATGACGAAGAAAGCCGATATCGACTTGCTCATCTTCGATCTCGACGGCACGCTGATCGAATCCAAATGGGACATTGCCGACAGTGTCAATTTGACTCTGCGCGAGTTGGGCATGCCGGAACGTCCGCAGGAAGAAATCTTCGGGTTCGTGGGAGACGGCGTTAAAAAGCTCTTGCGTCTGGCCGTCGGAGAGGGAAACACAGAGCGGTACGATGAGGCTCTGCGGGTCTTTCGCGTCCACTACCTGACCCATTGCCTGGACCGCACCACATTCTATCCCGGAATCGATCAGGTGCTGACGCATTTCTCGTCCAAGCAAAAGGCGGTGGCCACCAACAAGTCGATCGAATATACGAAGGTGATTTTGAATGGCCTCGGCCCGCAGCATTTTGTCTATGTGGTCGGCGGCGACCACGGCTTCGGGCTGAAGCCGGAGCCGGGCATGTTGGTGCATGTCATGGAACAACTCGGAGTCACGAAGGACCGCACGGTGCTGGTCGGCGACAGCACGAACGATATCAACGGCGGTCATAATGCGGGCATTCGTGTTTGTGCGGTGGGATACGGCATGGGCAACCGTCAGAAGATGGCCGCTTGCCAGCCGGATTGGTTCATTGAACGACCGGAAGAACTGATGGAGCTTTTTATATGATCAACATGAAGCGAGCGCGAATGGTAGCGTGCCTGATCGTCGTCGCGGCTCTCACGACCGCGCCAAGCCATGCATCATCTCCAAGCCTGGCCGACCGCGTGATCGAACATAAACTCGCCAATGGCATGACCGTGCTGATGGTGGAACGGCATCAAGCGCCGATCGTCAGCATCAACATGACCTTCGGGGTCGGCGGCGTCAACGAACAGGTGGGACAAACGGGTTTGGCTCACCTGTACGAACATATGGCGTTCAAGGGCACCCGTAGCGTCGGGACAAGGGATTTCGAGAAGGAACAAGCGGTGCTGGACGAGTTGACACAGGTCGGGACGGAACTCGAACAACGTGAGCGCGAAGAATCGGCCCGCGCGCAAACAGAAGGCAAGGCTTCGACATTCTCGCCGGCCCTGCAGCAGCTCCAGCGGCGGTTCAAAGAGTTGCAAGACAAGGCGGGCGAATATGTCGTAGGCAACGAGATGGCATTGCTCTATCAGCGCCACGGCGGTGTCGGGCTCAATGCCTCGACGGGAAAAGACATCACCCGGTATGTCATCAGCCTTCCGGCCAATCGCTTGCCGCTCTGGGCGTCGTTGGAATCCGACCGGATGGCGCATCCCGTCCTGCGCGAGTTTTACAAGGAGCGCGGCGTCGTTATGGAGGAGCGACGGCTTCGCACCGACGACAGCCCGAATGGTCTCTTGTACGAGACCTTCACCTCCACCGCGTTTCAGGCCCATCAATATGGCGTGCCGACCATCGGCTGGGGTTCGGACATTCTCTCCCTGACGCCGGCCGCCACGGAGGCGTTCTTCAAAACCTATTACGGCCCGAATAATGCGACGGTGGCAATAGTCGGAGACATCAATCCCAAAGAGGTCATTGCCTTGATCGAGGGCACATTCGGCAAGATTCCGTCCGCGCCACCGATTCCCACCCTAGTGACGGAAGAGCCTCCGCAGCGCGGCGAGCGGCGCGTCGAAATCGAATTCGATGCCGAGCCGGCTTTGGCAATCGGTTATCACAAGCCGACCATCGGCCATCCCGATGATTTCGTGTTCGACGTGATCGACGAAGTGCTGACGGAAGGCGTGACGTCGCGCCTCTACAGCTCACTCGTGCGCGATAAGCGGCTGGCGGCGTCCGTACTGTCCGACACGAATTATCCGGGTGTTCGCGCGCCGAACCTGTTCGTCATCGCCGCTACGCCGCTGGCGCCCCATACCACAGCGGAAGTGGAAGCGGCGATCTATGAGGAACTCGAACGGCTCAAGACGGAACCTATTTCGGCTAAGGAGTTCGAGCGGGTTCTCAATGGATTGGATGCGGACCTGGTGCGGTCATTGCGATCCAATAGCGGTCTGGCGTCACAGCTGGCCTTTTATCAGACCGTGGCGGGGAGTTGGCGTTACGTGGTAAACGCGCGCGATCGGATCGCGGCCGTCACACCGGCCGATGTGCAACGGGTCGTAACCCAGTATTTGACCAAAGCGAATCGAACGGTCGGCGTCCTGGTCAAGAAGATCCCGGATAAAAAGATGGCGGCGGTGCGCGAGGTGCAGCCATGACCTATGGAAGCCATAAAGGATCAGGCCGGCGAGGCTGGGCGATGGTAGAAGGAGAGACAGGCATGCGGAAGAAGGCACAGGGAATCTCGCTGCTCACCATTCTGTTATTGCTGGTGACACAGGTAACCTCCGGCTTGGCGGTGGACCTTGCGTCCAAAGATCCGCGTACCATGCGGTTCCCGACCGTCGATTTTAATCCGCCCGATGCGGATCGTGTCGTGTTGGAGAACGGCATGGTCGTCTACCTGCTCGAAGATCACGAGCTGCCGCTGGTCACGGTGAATGCCACGCTCAGAACCGGCAGCTGGCTCGATCCGGCGGACAAGGTGGGCTTGGCCGGCATGACCGGCGCGGTGATGCGGACCGGCGGCTCGGCACAGATGTCTCCCGAAGAGGTCGATGAAGAGCTCGAGCAGCTGGCGGCAACCCTGTCCATCAGTATGGGCAAGGAATCCGGCTCCGCCTCGCTGGATGTGTTGAAGAAGGATCTGAAACGTGGCATCCAGATCTTTGGCGACCTCTTGCGGAAGCCGGCGTTTGAGCAGAGCCGCGTCGATCTGGCGAGGTTGCAGGCTTTGGAAGGTATCCGACGCCGTCAAGATAGTCCTGGCTCTATCGTCGGGCGGGAGTTCGCGAAGCTTCTCTACGGTGGCAGGCATCCCAGTGCCCGGGAGACCACGGTTCACTCGATCGACTCGATCACGCGGGAAGACCTCGTGGCCTTTCATCAGCACACTGTCCACCCGAACGGCATCATTCTTGGCGTGACCGGTGACTTCGAGAAAACGTCCATGTTAGCCCTCTTGCACGAAGTCTTCGGCGATTGGGCCAAAGGCACCGTGCCCGACGTCACGATTCCCGCCGTGCCTGAGACCGACTTCAAGAGCAGCGCCGTGCGGTTCGTCAACAAGGACACGTCGCAGACTCACCTGCGAGTGGGACATCTGACGATCAAGGAAACCGATCCCGATTATGTCGCAGTGGCGATCGCCAACGATATTCTGGGCGGCAGCTCGTTCCGCAGCCGTCTGTTCAACGACGTGCGCACGAAACGCGGCCTGGCCTATTCCGTGGGGAGCGGCCTCCGGGCCAGCGTGTATGATCAGGGCGTGTGGCTCATGCGGGCCGAGACCAAGCTGTCCTCGACGCAAGAAGTGGTGAACCGCTTCGTGGCGAACATGGAGCGAATGCGCAATGAGCCGGTGACCGATCTCGAGCTGGAAGAAGCCAAGGAAGCCTATGTGAATTCGTTTGTCTTTTCCTTCACCAGCGCGTCGAGCATCGTAAGCCGCCTGATGGATCTCGAATATGACGGTCTGCCGAAAGATTGGCTCCAGCAGATTCGCGACAAGGTGGTGAACTTGACCAAAGAGGATATCCAACAGGCGGCCAGGGCCCATTTCAATCCCGATCGGTTGCGGATTCTAGCGGTCGGGTCCGGTGAGGCCCTGTCGAAGGTGTTGGCAGGCTTCGGGGACGTGAAGGAAATTACGCTGGCACCGGAAAGTTGAGGAGTATATGTGGCTAAACTGGGGGCGACGGCCACAGGGCCATCTTGCTCGCAGAGCGCGCACGATCAGAATGTGCTCGCTCGATGCGCGCAGTGAAGGCCCCCATGGCACGCCCCCGATAAAGGTGTGCCGCCCTCCCGTTCCTCTCACGGCGCCAGCGTGGGGTGGGGGGAGGGGTTTAGAAGGTGCGTTGGACGCGCGCAGTCAGAGCCACACCGACCTGCCGGCTCAAAGTAGAGGAATAAAGGGAGGCTGCTATGGTCACCTATTTGATGCTCCTGAATTGGACGGATCAGGGAATCAAAAATGTGAAGGATTCTCCGAAGCGGTTGGATGCGGTGAAGAAGCTTGCCAAGGACATGGGCGGCGAGGTCAAAGCGTTCTATCTGACGATGGGGCAATATGATCTGGTGCTCGTGGTCGATATGCCGAATAACGATAAACTGGCCGGCTTCGCGCTCAAGTTTGGCTCGTTGGGGAATGTGCGGTCCACGACCCTCAAGACCTTTTCCGAAGACGACTATCGCCGGATCATTGCGAGCTTGAATTGATATGGCCGATGTCTGGGCTATAGGACGCAGCAAGTCTTGTCTCTAGTGGTATCTGTGATCCAGGGCAGCATCCTTGAAGCCGAGGCGGACGTCATTGTGAATGCCGCCAACAGTCATGGCATCATGGGTGGCGGTGTGGAGTGATCAAGTGGGCGGCGGGGCAGGGTGTCGAAGATCAGGCTCGGGCGCAGGCATCGATCGCCGTTGGACCGGCGGTGCAGACATCGGGCGGGAAGACGACGTTCAAGGGGATTATCCATGCTCCAACGATGCCGGAGCGGCATGCGCATTCCGGCACAGAATGTCTCGCTGGCAACAAGGGCCGCGCTGATGCTGGCCGATGAGAAAGCATTCGAGTCGATGGCGATTGATCCTGGTCGATGTGGATCAGTTAATGGTAGCAGCCTGAAATGAAGAGCTTATAGCGTATGGCGTATAGCTGATGGTAGGAGCAATGATTCTCCTGCTTGTCTGACTATAAGCCATAAGCCATAAGCCATTTGCTCTCGATGTTAGAAGACGATCTCAGCGATATTCTGAAGAAGGCCCGTACGGGGCAACAGCGATCGGTTGCCGACGTGGCGCGCGCGAGCGGCTTGTCCGAAGGCGAGTTGACGGAGCTGGAACGGGGTCGGACCCCACGTCATCGCGAGCAGGTGCCGGCTGTGGCACAAGCGCTCGGGTTGAAAGCAGAGCCGTTGGAGCAGGTCGTGGACGGTTGGACTCCTCAGGCGTTGCCTGCGTCAATGGTACATGTTGAGACCGTCCTCGGCTCGATCGGCGGGTATGAGGTCAAGGGCTATGTCGTCCACGATCGCGGAGAAGCCATCCTGATTGATACGGCCTACAACGCGCCGGCGATGCTGGATATTTTGGCGCGGCGGAATCTGCGGCTGCGTGCGATTTGTCTGACGCATGGCCACTCTGATCATGCCGAAGGAATTGAGACGATCCTCCTCGCCAACCCCGTGCCGATCTATCTGGGTCCGGGCGATCTCGATTTGCTCGATTGGCGTCCTTCCCAGGAAGTCTTGAGCCTGCCGCGTGACGGAGAGACTCTGCAGGTCGGGGGGCTGACGGTGCGATTCATGACCACGCCAGGCCACACGCCGGGCGGAATTTGTTACCGTCTGGAGCAGGCAGGACGCCCGATCTGTTTTGTGGGCGACACGTTGTTCGCCGGGTCGATCGGCCGTTCGAACCCTGCCGGGCTGTACCAGACCCATCTCGACTCCGTTCGTCGGCGCGTGCTGACCCTTTCCCCTGACACGTTGCTTTTTCCGGGCCATGGACCGGCCACGACCGTTCGAGAAGAGCGTCTCCATCGGTCTTCGGGGGACCTGATCCATGCCTCGTTCGAGCATAGTGAAGAAGATGAGTGGGATGAAGAAGATCCCCCGATTTTTTCCAGTCTGATCCTGCCAGGACTCTTGTTCCTGCTGACAGTGTTCACTGTGCTTTGGGCCGGCGCCTATCAAACCAACACCAATCCACTGGTCGGGCCCTGGAACTTTCTCGTCGAGGATCTCCGCGTCTTGTGGAGAGGGATTCCGTTTGCCGCGACACTCTTGGGTATCCTGGTGACTCACGAACTGGGTCATTATGTGCTGTCTCGCCTGCATGGCGTGCCGACATCGCTCCCCTTGTTCGTGCCGGGGTTGCCGCATTTCGTGGGCACGTTCGGAGCCATCATCCGCATGCGGGCGCCCTTGACTGATCGACGGGCCCTGTTCGATATCGGGGTGGCCGGGCCGATTGCCGGATTCGTAGTGGCCGTGATCGCCCTGGTGGTCGGCCTGCGTTTGTCCACGGTGGTGCCGATTCAAACCAGTTACGGCCTCCATCTCGGAGAGCCCCTCCTGCTGCAGTTCGTGTCCTGGCTGGTCATCGGTCCACTCGGTCCCACGGCGGATGTCGTGCTCCACCCGATCGGGTTTGCCGCCTGGTTCGGGCTTTTCATCACATCGCTCAATCTGCTTCCGATCGGCCAACTCGACGGCGGTCACGTGGCCTACGCTCTCTGGGGAGCGAGGCAACGGAGTGTGGCGGTCGCTCTTGTGCCGGTGCTCATGCTGTTCGGTTGGCTGGGTTGGAAGGGGTGGTTCTTGTGGGTGGGGCTGGTCGGGATGATGGGATTGGCGCATCCCCCGATCCTGAACCCTGAGCGAGAATTAGGGGGTACCCGCCTGCTGATGGGATGGATTGCCTTGGCCATCTTTGCCCTCACCTTTTCCTGGGAACCCTTCGTGCTTCGTTAGCCGATGCATTGTCCACAATGCGAATGGGAACAGGGCGACGATCGGATAGAGTGTGAGCGGTGCGGAATTATCTTTTCCAAGTACAGGGCCGCTTCACTGCGTGGTGCCTACGGGGCTCCCCGCCGGTCGAATCAGGCATCGAATGGGCTGAGGCTCGCCAAGGAGTGGCTCTTCACGGCGGAGGATTCGGTCCACCCCTTTAACTTCGCGGGGCGTGTGCTCGTGTTTCTCTTGCTGGTTGTCTGGGGCTGTAAATTTATCACCACCCCGCTCGATACAAACTACACGGGCGAGTCGTTTCTGCACCTCATCAACCTGCCGTTCCATGAAGCCGGCCATCTGTTATTCATGCCCTTCGGACGGTTCATGACCATCCTTGGCGG
>JAJONL010000065.1 GCA_021323395.1 Nitrospira sp. | reverse complement strand
TCGCAATTCGCAATTTTGTTTTGAGATTAGAACCAACCGAACGGATAAACACTCACCGTTGCAAGCTACTTAATATGACGCCCTCCCCTCAACCTGGCACCGGTTGCACCTGACTCGTAGAATGTCAGCTTTTTGCATCGCCCCTCTTACGCTTAATATTTGATTATGCTTGGTATTAGCATACCGCGAAAAAGGTTGATGTCGTCAGTTCGATTCTGTCCATCGGTATGACTTCCCCGACAATTCTAGTTAGAAACCCTATGTGTTCCCGGCGTGTTCCTTCTCCACCTGAAAAGAACGAATAGCTAAAACCATCGCAAAGCAGCTATGTGAGCCACGTTCAGCTGTCATGACAACAGATTGTGGTGGAAGTCTAGAGACGCTTAGAAGGCTGTTGCTCTATCTTTTCTCTACCGAGGTTGCGCAGACGATGTGCCATGTCTGTAGCGGAATGCTTTAACGCAACTGCCCACGCTCCCTGTAACCCATTGATCTAACCTAATGCTATTTGCTGTACTTTAACGTCCAGAAATCTTGCAGCCCTGAAAAGGCTGGTGTCGACAGTTCGATTCTGTCCCTCGGCACCATTCTTCCGCGGACTTACAAGCTTCCATCACTCTTCCAACTGCCCACGAACTTGCTCAAAACTGCCCTCGCGTGGTCAGAGTGGCTCTTTTTTTTCGCGTTGAGCGATGCGTACTCACCCACACGCAAGTAGTGATCTCTTGGAATTCTTCATGAGCGCCAGCTCTGCAACACTCGCACATAGTTGGCTCGCTCCAAGGCCGCCGGATCCGGGCACCGCGTGAGATTCATGCTGCCCTGCATCTGGCGCAGCGAGTGATACTCGTGCTCTTCCATCCATCGGACCATCTCCTCTCGAATCGTTTTGAGACGCTCCGGGCCGTGTTGTAGCAGCGCTGACACCAGCTGGACTCCATGGGCACCGGTCATGACAGCTTTGATCACATCTATCGCCGTGTGGACGCCGCCCGTGACCGCCAGAGATGCCCGCAGGTGCCCCGAGAGGATTGCGAGCCAACGCAGTCGGAGCAGGAGTTCGGACGAATCGGAAAGTTGCAATCGTGGCACCACCTCCAACGTCTCCACGTCGATATCGGGCTGATAGAAGCGATTGAACAGCACGAGTCCGTCTGCGCCCAGGTCTTCGAGTTGCGACGCGAAGTGGGCGAAGGAGCAGAAAAAAGGAGAGAGTTTGACGGCGACTGGAATCGTAACGGAAGACTTAACCTTACTCAGGATGTCCAGCGCCTGTTGCTCGACGGCATGTCCCTGTTCCCGCGGGTCGGTAGCGACGACGTAGAAGTTGAGTTCGAGCGCATCCGCGCCGGCCTGTTGGATCATGCGCGCATAGTCCAGCCAGCCGGTTGCCGTGGTGCCGTTCAGGGAACCGATGATCGGCACGCCCACTGTGGCTTTGATCCGGCGAATCTGCTCCAGATAGGACTCTGGCCCAACCGAGACTTCAGGGCGATCAGGAAAGTACGAAGGCGCTTCTGAAAAGGAGTCGGCGTGCGTTTCGATCTGATGGAGCGTCTGCGCGCGCTCCCCGGTGATCTGTTCCTCAAAGAGCGAGTGCATGACGATCGCCGCCGCGCCAGCATCTTCCAGACGTTTCACCATGTCCATGTCATCGACCAGGGGCGATGCGCCGGGCATCAGCGGGTGGGGCAACGATAAGCCAAGGTAGGTCGTGGACAGGTCCATGTTAATACTCCCTCCTTAGGAGGACGCTGGCCGCTCGTCCTGTTGCACGGCAGTCGGCGGCACCAGTGTGGCGAGTTGTTGGTAGAGCGCCGTGCGGTAGGCATTGTGCCGCTGAGCCGCGGCCACCAGCTCGCGAAAGCGTTCCGGATCTTGATGTTCGACCATCCTAAATCGGGTCTCGTTGCGCATGAACTGTGTCAGATCCGAGCGACTTGATACTGAGTCAAGCTGCAGGGGGGGCTCCCCCTTTGTGAGCCGCCGGGGATCGAACCGGTACAGCGGCCAATAGCCCGATTCCACCGCCAACTTCTGCTGGTCGAGACCAAACTTCAAATCGTACCCATGGGCGATACAGGGGCTGTAGGCGATCAGAAGCGAGGGGCCGGGAAACGATTCCGCTTCCTGAAACGCGCGCACGGTTTGGGTGTCTTTGCCGCCGAAGGCGATTCGCGCCACATAGGCCGTGCCATACGTCATAGCCAGTAATCCCAGATCCTTCTTCGGCGTCGCCTTGCCTGCGGTCGCGAACTTGGCGGCTGCGCCCAGAGGGGTGGCCTTCGATTGCTGTCCTCCCGTGTTGGAGTAAACCTCAGTATCGAGCACAAGGATGTTGACGTCCTCCCCCATCGCCAGCACGTGGTCCAGTCCGCCGTAGCCGATGTCGTAGGCCCATCCGTCGCCGCCAATGATCCAGACGCTCTTTCGCACCAGATAGTCCGCCAGCGTCGTCAACCGACGCGCCTCCGGAGACACCAGGGTGGCCAGCGTCTGTTTCAGTGCCGCGACGCGCTGCCGTTGGACGGCAAGGCCGGCCTCGCTGTGGCGATCGGCCTGCAAGAGTTCATCGACTAACGTCGTCCCAAGCTGTGGAGCGAGACGGCTGAGCAACGCCCGCGCCTGATTGCTGTGCTGGTCGAGTGCCAGCCGGAAGCCAAAACCGAATTCCGCGTTGTCTTCGAAGAGAGAATTCGACCAGGCCGGACCGCGTCCGTCCCGGTTGACGCTGTACGGCGTCGTCGGGAGATTCCCTCCATAGATCGACGAGCAACCGGTGGCATTGGCGATCAAGGCCCGGTCGCCGAAGAGCTGGGTCAAGAGTTTGATGTAGGGCGTCTCACCGCAGCCCGGACAGGCGCTCGAGTATTCAAACAGGGGCTCCAAGAACTGAATCCCCTTCACATCCGGTTTGACCGTCGCTCGGTCGGCCTCGGGAAGCTGGAGAAAGAAGGCATAGTTGATCCGTTCGACCTCTCGCAGCGGACGTTGCGGCTGCATGTCGATGGCCTTGTGCTTCGGATTGGATTTGTCTTTGGCGGGGCAGACCATCACGCAGAGGTTGCAGCCCGTGCAATCCTCGGGAGCGACCTGGATCGAATAGCGGAACCCGGGAAGCTCATGGGCTTTGTAGTCCACGGCCTTGAAGGTCGATGGCGCTCCGGTTAAGGCTGCGGGCGCATAGACCTTGGCTCGAATCGCTGCATGGGGACAGACCATCGCGCACTTGTTGCACTGAATGCAGATGGCGGAATCCCAGACCGGAATCTCCTGGGCCAGATTGCGCTTGTCCCATTTCGCCGTGCCCACGGGCCAGGTCCCGTCCACGGGAAAGGCGCTCACCGGCAGCCAGTCGCCCTTGCCGGCCAGCATGAGCGCCGTGACCTTCTTGACAAAGTCCGGTGCCTCATCGGGGACCAATGGCGCGAAGGCGTGATGCGCCGTGACGCGGTCAGGCAGACGGACTTCGTGCAGATGCGCCAGGGCCTGGTCCACGGCGGCCAGATTCTTGTGCACCGTGTCGGCTCCCCATTTGCCGTAGGTCTCCTCGATCGTCTTTTTGATCTCGGCCATCGCCCGCTCAATCGGCAGAATCCCAGAAAGGGCGAAGAAACAGGTCTGCATGATCGTATTAATGCGTCGGCCCAGTCCTGCGTCGGCAGCGACGCGATAGGCATCGATCACATGGAACCGGAGGCGCTTGTCGAGGATGTGTGTCTGGGCTTCACGCGGAAGTTGATCCCAGACCCCGTCGGCAGCAGCAGGCGCGTTCAACAAGAAGATGCCGCCAGGCGCCGCGTACCCCAGCACATCGTAGCGATCGAGAAAGTCGAACTGATGGCAGGCCAGAAAGCCCGCCTGTCGAATGAGAGAGGCCGAGCGGATCGGACGCCGGCTCATCCGAAGATGTGAGATCGTCATCGCGCCGGCTTTGCGCGAGTCGTAGACGAAGTAGCCTTGCACCCAGCGGTCCGTGCCTTCACCGATAATCTTGATCGAGTTCTTGTTGGCGCCGACCGTTCCGTCGGAACCGAGTCCGAAGAACACCGCACGGAGCACCTCAGGGGGTTCAATGTCGAATTCTGGATCGACAGACAACGAGGTCCGGCTGACGTCGTCCATGATCCCGACGGTGAAATGCCGCGTAGGACGGCCCTTGCCGAGTTCATCGAAGACGGCTTTGACCATGGCCGGCGTGAATTCTTTCGAGGATAACCCATACCGTCCACCGATGACGGTCGGCTCTTCCATAAAACGGCTCAGTCCCTCGGCACGTCCCTCGTGCAAGGCGCCGACCACGTCGAGATAGAGCGGCTCACCTACCGAACCAGGCTCTTTCGTCCGGTCCAGCACGGCGAGAGCCCGAGTGGTCGGTGGAAGCGCGGCCAGGAACTGCTGAACCGCGAACGGACGATAGAGGCGGACCTTCAGCACGCCGACGCGCTCACCACGCTCACACAGCCAGTCGACCGTCTCATGAACGGTGTCGGCGCCTGACCCCATTAGCACGATCACACGTTCGGCGTCCGGACGTCCGACATAGTCGAACAGGTGATACTGGCGGCCGGTGAGTGCGCCGAATTGGTCCATGACTCCTTGCACGCGGTCGGAACAGGCAGCGTAAAATGGCTGGCAAGCTTCACGCGCTTGGAAGTAGGTATCCGGATTCTGGGCTGTGCCGCGCAGGACCGGCCGGTCAGGGGTCAAGGCTCGCTCCCGGTGTGCTTGGATGTAGCGGTCGTCGATCATCGCGCGGAGGTCTGCATCGGTCAATTCCTCGATTTTGGCGATTTCATGGGACGTGCGGAAACCGTCGAAGCAATGGATGAAGGGAATCCTGGTGGCCATGGTCGCGGCCTGGGCGACACAGGCCAGGTCATGTGCCTCCTGCACGGAGCCGGAGGTGAGCAGGGCGAACCCCGTTTGGCGACAGGCCATCACATCGGAATGATCGCCGAAGATCGACAGGGCATGCGTGGCGACGGTGCGGGTGGCCACGTGCATGCAGAAGGTCGTGAGTTCTCCGGCAATCTTGTACAGATTGGGAATCATGAGCAGGAGGCCCTGTGAGGCCGTGAAGGTAGTGGTCAATGCGCCAGCCTGCAGGGCACCGTGGACCGCCCCGGCGGCTCCGCCTTCCGATTGCAGCTGCGCAATCTTGGGAACGGTTCCCCACAGATTCGGCTTCTGTTGCGTCGCCCACTCGTCGGCCAGTTCACCCATCGTGGAGGCGGGCGTGATCGGATAAATCGCGATCACCTCGTTCGTCCGGTAGGCGACCGAGGCCACGGCTTCATTGCCGTCGATCGTGAGTACTCGTCGTGCGTTCATCGTGAAGGCTCCTCATGTATTGGATGACGTCGGAGCACGCTTGATACGATCCATGCTCGTCTTCTGCACACCGAAGGCGCATAGAAGCTCGAGAACGAATCCCGGTCGTACAATCGGAGCGTCTCAGCCGGGCGATCAACACACCGATCACGATGTCATCCGGTACGAGCGCTCGCGTCGTCATTGCCTGTTGGCTAGCGCCTGCCACGGACGAGTCCGCCTGCACCGCGGCCTCAAGCACCTTGCTCGCCATGATCCGAGAAATCATGTGGCGCTCCAGCCAGGAGGCCTGCCTGCGTGCTCTTGCCGGAACCGGGCCGTCCTATGAGCAAGACATCATCACGATGTTTTCCTCTCATCAGCGGACCGACTCTCAACATACCGCTCGGCTGGGACCGACACGCACTTTAGAGGACGAACGACTCGCCTCGAACAGATCGCGCGCGACGCCTCGTGGCAGCAACGCACTCTCCACCGTCTTCTCGTTCAGCTTCAGCGCGCGGTATAGCCGCCATCGATGACCAGCTCGGTGCCGGTGACGAACTTGGCCTCGTCGGAGCCCAGATAGACTGCGCCCCAGGCGATGTCATCGGGCTCGCCCATATGGCCGAGCGGATGCAATGCGTCGGTCGCCTTCCGCCCGGCTTCGACATCGCCCAGCGAACTCAAATGCTTCTGCACCATTGGAGTCCAGATAAAGCCGGGGTGGATCGAGTTCACCCGGATGCCATCCGGCGCATACAGCATCGCGTCGGTCTTGCTCATCAGGCGCACGGCACCCTTTGAAGCGTGGTACGGGGGTAAGTCGGGTGCGCCGACCAGCCCATAGATCGAGGACAGATTAATGATGCTGCCGCCACCCGCCCGTCGCAGGTGGGGGATTGCATGCTTCGTACAGAAGAACACGCCTTTGACGTTGACCGCCTGCACCCAATCCCACTCCGCTTCAGTCACCTCGTGTGTGGGTTTGCTGATGCCGGCCACACCGGCATTGTTCACCAAGATGTTCAGAGACCCGAAGTGCTTCGCGACCTCCCCGATCACCCGCTCCACCTCGGCTTCGCTGCTGACGTCACAATGCCAGAAGCGCACAACCAAACCGCGCCCGCCCAACTCCGCGGCGAGCGCCTGCCCTGCCTCGTCGAGCGTATCGAGCACGGCGACAGAGGCGCCCTCCTCGGCCATGCGGACCACCATCGCGCGGCCCAGGCCCAGCGCCGCTCCTGTGACGATTGCAATCTTGCCTTGAAGACGGTTCATATGTTCTCTCCGAAAATGGATGGTTCGAATGCAGACCAGAGAGGCCACAGCGTGCGGCGGATCGGGAGGTGAGCACATCAAGTCCTTTGCCGGACCGTAATTGCGCCGGCAGCGGCTTGAACCCGAATGCCGCTGAGGCGGCCGGGCAGGACAGCCCTTCTTTAATAAACTCCCTCATGTATTACGAGAACATGCCGAGGACAGTGATCGCTTCAGCCACGCGTTCAATCGCTCGACTGCAATCATGATTCGGAAGAGTGGTTCCTTGTGACCTCATTGGCGTTGGGTGGCTCGCCATGTGCGATACGATCCCGTCAGGTTGCGCACGCGAAAGCCGTGTTGGCTAAGAATGCGCGCCGCGATGTAGGAACGCTGGCCGCTTTGGCAATACGTGATAATGTCGCGATCGCGCGGCAACTCACTCAAACGTTGGCGCAAGTCATCCAAGGGAATGTGGGTCGAACCGGGAATAAATCCTCGCGCGCGTTCGTCGGGACGGCGCACATCCAGCAGCAACGTGGTGCCGGGATCGAGCGAAGCCACCTCGTTCCACTGCGCGAGCGCCACATCACCGGCGAGCACGTTTTGCGCGGCCATGCCGGCCAGGTTGACGGGGTCTTTCGCCGATCCGTATGGCGGCGCGTATGCCAGTTCCAGTTCGGCCAGGTCGTGAACGGTCATCCCGGCCTTGAGAGCGGTGGCCAACACGTCAATGCGTTTGTCCACGCCTTCATGGCCGACGGCTTGCGCGCCGAGCAGTTTGCCCGTGTCGGGCGCGAACAGGACTTTCAGCGCGATCGGTTCGGCGCCGGGGTAGTAGCCTGCGTGAGAGCCCGGGTGAAGATGAATCGCCTGGAACGGAATGGCGGCGTGCCGGAGGGATTTCTCATTTGCGCCCGTGCAGCCGGCAGTGAGAGTGAACACCCGCAGGATGGCGGTCCCCCAGGTGTGTTCGTATCGAGACGGCCGGCCGAGGATATTGTCGGCGGCAATGCGGCCCTGGCGATTCGCCGGGCCAGCCAATGGAATCAGCGCCCATTGATCCGTGACTCCATCACGCACCTCAATGGCATCGCCCACCGCCCAGATGTGTGGGTCGCTGGTCTGGAGGTGTTCATTGACCCGGATACCACTCAGCTTGCCGATCTCCAAACCGGCATCCTTTGCCAGTCCCACTTCAGGTTTGACGCCCAACCCGAGCACGACCGAATCGGCGGGCAATCGTTGACCGCTTTTCAGCACCACGATGGAAGCACGGGCGGGCCCCTGCGCTGAAGGCGGCTCGAACGACACAACGGGATCGTTCAGATGCAGGGCCACGCCATTGGCGCGCAGTTCCGTGTGCACCCAAGCGGCCATTTCCGGGTCGAGGGGTGCCATCACCTGGGGCAGCGCTTCCACCACCGTCACATCGAACCCGCGGTGCCGCAACTGCTCGGCCATTTCGAGTCCGATGTAACCGCCGCCCACCACGACGGAGCGACAACGCTGGCAATTGTTCGACCACGCGATGATCTTTTCTACGTCGGGGATGTCTCGCACCACGAAGTGGTTCGGGCGCTCGATTCCTGGAATGGGTGGTTTCAGTGGCGATGCGCCCGTGGAAAGGATCAAGTCGTCGTAGGGTTCCTCGTATTCGCGACCGGTTTCCCGCTCGCGTATCCGAATGCGCTGGGCTGCGGGGTCGATGCGAATGACCTCGGTCTTGATACGCACATCCAGATTGAAACGCGTCTTGAGGCTCTCGGGCGTTTGCACCAGAAGGCTATCTTGCTCGGCGATTTCACCACCGACGAAATACGGCAGACCGCAGTTGGCAAACGACACATGGGGGCCACGCTCGATCATGATAATCTCGCAGTCCTCGCACAGTCGTCGCGCTCTCGCTGCCGCGCTGGCCCCTCCTGCGACTCCGCCAACGATGATGAGGCGTTTATTGCTCATTATTTCTTCTCAGACTTGTAGAATACGCCGCAGACGGTCTGAACAAATAGTTCTGGTTACTAAGTCTCGTCCATCGTTTCGCTGTCGCTGACGGTGATTGTTACATTTCGCACCTCGGGTAGTCGCCGGACCGCTTCCTGACAACGTTCCTGGAATTCCATCCCCAGCGGGCAGAACGACGTAGTGAGGACCAAGGTGAACCGGACTTTGTCCCCGTCGATCTCAACGTCTCGAATCATGTCGAGACTGACCAGGTCATCTCCCAGTTCCGGCTCTTGCACCGTTCGCAGCGCGTCAAGCACCGCTTCTTTCGTGATCATCCGCGCCCTTCGTCTCTGTTAGAGGGAATGCTCAGCCGTCGCCGCGAGGACCCGCTGGATGTGCTTGGTGAGGATCTCCGGAAGGCCCGGCAGATCGATCTGCATGAAGCCGCGGACCAGGGTCGAAATTGCGACATCGCGCGAGAGCCCGCGCGTCATGAGATATTCCACGGCTTCTTCAGCGATCGGGCCGACGGCGGCTTCATGCGACAACTGACTCCGTGGTGCCGAGTCAGCCAGCAATTCGGGGATGGCATGCATCCTGGCGTGCTCCGAGAGCAACATGCCGCGGCAATCCAGATGCCCGCGGCTTTCGTTGTGTTGGCCGACTAGTTCACCGCGCAAATACATCGTGGACCGGTCTCTGGCAACGGCCCGTGAGATCGCATCGGCCCGGGTGCCCTGGCCAGTCAGCTCCACATAGGTCCCCATATCGATGAGGGACTCTTTGAGGCCCACCATGATGCTATTGAACTGGGCCCGCGCGCCCGCTCCACGGAGGAAGACGCGTGGATAGGCCTGCACCGAACGTACGGGACGGAGCAAAATGTAGTTACTGACGAAGGTCGCGCCCTCCTCCACAATGACGCCGGTCCGTGGCCGGACGTGAAACCCTTCCGCCCAGTTATGGATCATCGTCTCCGAGAGCGTCGCGCCCTTTTTGAGAAACACTTCGGTCACGCCGATGTGCAGGCCCGTTTCGACGCGCGGATGCAGCGTACAACCGGTAATGAGTTGGGCGTCGGCGCCTTCTTCGATCATGATGACATTGTGAACGTTCTGACTGATGTTGTTCTCTTGCACGAGCAGGCAGGCCTGGATGGCTTCCTTGACGCGTTGGCCGGCGAACACCCGCAAAAAGAAGCCGCCCGTTTGAGCCATCTCCACCGCCGCCGTGTACTTGTCCTGGTCGACCGCGACCGCCTGCCACCAATAGTCCCACAACCAGTCGTAGGACGTGAGAGCTTCGGCCGTGGTCATGAGCTCAAGCTGGCCCTGGTATCGGCGCTGGATGCGCTCGTAGATTGAGGAGTAGTCGATCTGGAAATAGGAGGCTGCGCGGTTAGCCTCTTCGCTGTCGATGCCGGCCAACGACGCGGCTTCTCGGATCTGCTGTTCCAGCGATCGGAGGGCGTCGACCCGTTGGCGTTGCTGCTCGGCAGGATGACTGAACGTCGTCAGGTCCAGATCGGGGCCGTATGGTGACGGCCGTGTCTGGGCCTGGATCGCCCGAGCACGGAACGCATCCGCTCTTGCGCCTACTGGACCGGGATGTGTGAGCGACAGATCGGACATTTGCCGTACCCATGTTTACGAATTTCCTCCAGCAAGTGGAGTCCTTCCCCTTCGCCGACGAGCGTCCCCCCATAGAGCACATGCCCCACGTCTGCCCGCAGATAATTGAGAATGTGGCCGGTATGCGTGATGATGAGCGCCGCCGGAGCCACAGCCCCGGCACTTGGCTGTTTCACCAGGCAGGCGAGCGCTTGCCCAACCACCGCAATACTGTCCAGATCAACCCCAGCGTCCGGTTCATCGACCAAGGCCAACGCTGGCTGCTGGGCCATGAGCTGCAGCAATTCGGCTTTCTTGATTTCGCCGCCTGAAAACCCCACGTTCACATCCCGCGCGAGCAAGGCGGAGCAGCCAAGCTGGTCTGCCAGTTCCGCAACTCGTTTGCCGTTCTTTCCCTGTGCCGAGACTTCGGCGAGTTGTCCCAACGGAATGCCGCGCACGCTCGGCGGACGCTGCTGCATGAGGCCAACCCCCAGGCGCGCGCGCTCATCGACAGGGAGATGGCTGATGTCCTGGCCCTGAAACAGGATACGGCCCTTGGTCATGTGATAGCGGCTCAGTCCCATGATGGCCATCAGCAACGAGGATTTGCCCGATCCATTCGGACCGAAGAGCACATGCGTCTCTCCCGGTCTGATCCGCAAGCTGACATCGTGGAGGATCGGTCGTCCGCCGACCTCGATACTCACCTCATCAAGCT
The DNA here is from genome assembly GCA_021323395.1 of Nitrospira sp. Lineage (GTDB taxonomy): Bacteria > Nitrospirota > Nitrospiria > Nitrospirales > Nitrospiraceae > Nitrospira_A. The sequence goes on along the minus strand of JAJONL010000065.1, from coordinate 1,193 downwards.
GGAGAATGTCGCTCGTGTCCATCGTGTTCTCGACGTGCCCTGCAGATCGCTTTCGTTATGTCGCAGGACTCGGCTCGGCTCTCGCCTGCTTGAGAATCCCTTCCACAGTTTCGCGCAGACGATCCAGGATTCCCGCGTTGTCGGTGCCACGGATATCCACCGGCACGAAGTGCTTCTCATTAAAGCCGGTCGCGCGAATGAGTTTCTTGAAGAGCTTCTCCTGGGCCTTCGGGGCACAGGCGCCCACGAGCAAGTAGCCGTCCGGCTTGGACGTCTGCATCGCTTCTTCCAAAATGGCGTTCCCCCCTTGGCCGCACAGTTGCGGGCTCAGGACGGTGTACTTGACGTCCAAGTCCGATTCGACCTCGAACGGAAGCTTATTCATGTCAGAGTCTTTGAATGAATCGCAGAGCCCTTTGCAGTTGCAGAGCAACACTTTGATTTCCATGGCATTCCTCCTTCTCTATAGCCATTTATGTCTCATCGGGCATCTGGTTGGCAAGGTCACGCAGAGGGCGATCGCGCTAGGTTACCCTAACTTTTCAGAATATGACTGATCGTTGTTATCTACTGAAATGAACAGCAAGCATGATGCCTTAGTCAGGAATCTGACAGGAGGGAGTATTATGAGCAGAACCGATATGACAGGAGGTCAAGGAGCGCCATGACGGAGGGAAATCAGCCACAGCCCAGAGTATTCACTGGCGCAGAACGCAACACAGGGCGCGATCACTTCTGATAATCGAATACCTGCCAATAATTCTCATCCCCCCTCACTCAGGTTGTTCCCGGTGATGCCCCGATCCTGGCGACGGACCCGGAGTGCCATGTGCATGGTTCAGTAGTCACCGGCCCGCAACTGGTAAATCACCAGAATGCGCTGTCTTCAACGAGCTCTAACGTGGAAAAAGCGCAAGCAACCCACGAAGCAACTCAGCTTTAACTTCTAAATAGAAATCCTACATGTTCCCGGCGTGTTCTATTCACAGCACAAATCGCCTAAATCCAACCGAATTCAGATGAACAAAACTGACCATGAACAACAGCCAAAGTGCGCTCCACAAGCGACGTTCCGCTGTTCTGACAATGCTTTATGTGAAGGGGTCAGAAAAGATTAGAAGGCTGATGCTCTATCCAACTGAGCTACGGGCGCCATTGGAAAGACAAGCACTTGCAGTTGCAAAGCCAAAAGC
>JAJONL010000203.1 GCA_021323395.1 Nitrospira sp. | reverse complement strand
CCCGTTGCTGCATCGCCGGCGCAGATCACCATCGATGAGTTCATGAAGGTCCAGCTGAAGACGGCGAAGGTCATGACGGCAGAGCGTGTGCCGAAATCCGAGAAGCTCTTGAAACTTCAAGTCAGTCTCGGCAGCGAACAACGGCAAATTGTTGCCGGCATCGGCAAGAAATATGAGCCGGAAGCTCTGATCGGTAAAACCATCGTCATCGTGGCGAATCTCAAACCGGCGAAGTTGATGGGCATCGAATCGCAAGGCATGGTCCTCGCGGCAGGCGACAGCGAAGTGCGTGGCCTCATGACCATGATTGAAGAGGTGGAGCCCGGCACCAAAGTGAAATGACCCGCCTTGTCTTTACTACTCCGGTCTGCGTCTGCCTGCTCCTGTTGCTGAGCAGCGCAGGCGCGGCGTTTACTCCGGAACCATCCGAATCCGAACTCGAGTCCAAAGCCCACTATAACGATCCCCTTCCCACCACCGTGGTGGTGCGAGTCGTCGCCCATCGTTCGATGGTCTTGGGCCACGAGGTGGGGGGCGCGCGCGTAACCATTACTGAACTGGCGACCGGTCAATTGCTCGCATCGGGACTCCAACAGGGTGAACCGGGCGACCAAAGCCAGATCATGCGCACGCCGCACCTCATGAATGAACCGGTCTATAGCGGACGGTCCGCGGCCTCCTTCACCACCACCCTCGAACTGGCGCGCCCGACGTTAGTGGAGATTGCCGCGGAGGGCCCACTGGCCTATCCCAGCGCGTTACAACGGGCCAGCAAAACGGTCCTGCTTATTCCTGGTCACGACCTGACCGGTGATGGGATCGTACTCCGGCTTTACGGTTATCTCGTTCAGGTCGAACATCCACAGCCCGGCGAATCCCTCATCGCCAAAGAAGACGTGATGCTTCGGGCTTCCGTGCGCACCCTATCGGGCTCGCTGGTGCGACCGCATAGCGACTGGGATTCCCGAAAGATACACATTTACGGCGAGCTGCTCATCGGAGACCGCATCGTCGAGCGCCTGCAGATGTTCTACGCGGGGGAGAAAAGCCGCTTCGAAGCGCCCTTCTTCGTGCCGCTACCCAAGGACGCGCCCGACGGTATCACGTTGCGTGTCATCGCCGCCGACGCGGCCAACGGCAATTTCGGGATGGGGTCGGCGCAATATCCCGTGCTTTCCGAGCGGCTTCGTTCCAGAAAGGAGTAAAACCAGATACCTTCGCTGCGCCATGCGGCGCGCCGGTGTACTGCTGGGTAGAGAGATCATCAGCAGAGAAGCCGTGACGACTTCTTTCCTACCATTGTTCAGCGCTCCCGCAGTAAGAGGACGCACACCTTGCCCTTCTCGGAAGCCCATGCGACACTCAACACATGGTCCCGCACACCTATTATGAGCTTCGCTCGCGGCTGCAGATTGCACTCGCCTTCAATGCAGTGATCATCGTCGCAGAGTTCGTGGGCGGCTTTCTCACGAACAGCATCGGCCTGATCGGGGATGCGGGACACAACCTCGTCGATCAGGGCTCCCTCTTCCTGGCCTTGTATGCACATGTCCTGACCGCCAGACCGGCCACCGACGCGCGGACGTTCGGCTACCATCGAGCCGGCATCGTCGCGGCATTTCTCAATTCCTTCATCCTGATTCTCACCGCGTTCGGCATCACCCTCGTGAGCCTCCAGCGGCTGATGACGCCGGTTCCGGTTCCCGGCGGCTGGGTGATGATCATCGCGCTGGTCAGTTTTGCCGCCAACCTCTCGATCGCGCTCTTGCTTCAACATGGCGCGAAAGACGACCTCAATATACGCAGCGCCTTCTGGCATATGCTGAGTGACGCGTGGGTGTCCTTGGGAGTCGTTGTGAGCGGCGGAGTGATTCTCCTGACCGGATGGTGGATCCTCGACCCGCTGATTAGTCTCTTCGTCGTCGTGGCGATTGCCAGAGGAGCCTGGCCACTCTTTAAGGAATCACTTGAAGTTCTCCTGGAATCCACCCCCCCTGGTGTCAGCCCCGCCCTGGTCGCCGCGGCCATCGAATCCATCCCCGGCGTGAAGAATGTGCACGATCTGCACATTTGGGCGGTCGAACCACGCCTGATCATGATGACGACCCATGTGCAGGTTGACGGCGATGACGAAGCCCTGACCAGCGATCTGCTCCAGGCGATCCGGAATCGGATTACGACGGAATTCCACATCAAGCACCTCACGATCCAGTTGGAGACGGAATGCTGCCATCCGGAGGCAGTCCACTGCGATCTCAATCAACTCGCCAGTCAACATCCCCACCCGAAAATTCTGCACAGTCATCACTAGCCCGCTCTCGACTAAGCACACGGCAAAAAGATAGCGTTCGTAATCTCCCATGGACACGATGACTTCAACTGTTTCGCCGCGCTCGTTCTGGACGTATCGAGGGGGATCGATTGTTGCGGCGGCTGATTTGCCCTGTCGTCTGCTGCTCATTGAATCTCCTGCGAGTTCCCTCCGGACTCGTACCACCAGGACCTTGCTCGATCTCGACCTCCACCCCCGACCGCACGGCATCGCCAAATTAGCCGGCACAGCCAACACCTGCCGAATGAGAATCGGCGAGTACCGAGTCCTACTGGACATCGACGATACCTCCAAGACTGTACTCGTCCTTCGAATTGCCCATCGTCGCGAAGCCTATCGGTGACCGAGCCCGGTTCCCCACCGGATGTTTCCCTTCAACATCCGGCACTCACCACGTTCAACCCGATACCACGAAGCACTCAAGAAATTATCAGCCATAATGACGCTGCCCCAGGATTGACTGGTTGAGCCGGAAGCTGCGAATGATCTCTTCCTGAACCGAGCTTTCCCTTCACATCGTTTAACGGCTAGAATCACCAAATGACTCAGACCCTTCCCGTCCCCTTCTATATCCTCTGCGGCTCGCTCGGCGCCGGCAAGACGACCTTGCTCATGCGGCTCCTGGAATTCTGGAACAGCCAAGGTCACAAGGTCGGAGTGCTCATGAATGAGGCGGGGGAAGTCAGCATCGATGGACCGCGCGCCGGAACCATCGCCCTCGCCTGGAGCATTACGCAGCTCGTGCAGGACTATCAATCCACCTTGATCGTCTTGGAATGCTCCGGCATGGCCGATCCGGCGGAAGTCGTCGATGCGGTGACCGACGCCTACGTGTCACGCATCGCCAAACTCGAACGGATTCTCGCGCTGCTGCATCCCGTGCCGCTGCCGGACAGCGGTATGGCGGAACTGGTGACGCGCAACGCCATTCGTTATGCCGACGACCTGATCCTCAATAAGCGAGACCTCTATATTCCGGGACATTGGGAACAGTTTCGTGACACCATCATCCGGCACAATCCCTATGGCCGGCTGTGGGAAACGAATCACGCCCGGGTGGACATTCCCGCCTTGCTCTCCGCGCCCAGCACACGCTCAATTCCAACCAACGTAGTATTTGGAAAACCAGGCGCCGCTGGCGCAGGGCGCGAAGCTCCCGTCCCCCGGCATCCCATGGTGACAACCGTGCGTCTTTCGAAGCCCCTTGATCGCAGTCGCTTCGAGGCATGGAGGCAGGCGCTCCCCGATGGCCTTGAACGGGCGAAGGGGTTTTTTCGCTTTGCGCAAGAACCGGAGCTGCAGGAGTTTCAGTTCTTTCCTCCACGTACCAGCACCATCGCCCCGGTGATGTTCCTCGATGAACCAGATCATGTCGTGGTGTTGATCGGGCGCGGCTTTGATCAGGAACTCTGCCGCAAGTCCCTGCTCGCCTGCCTGGCCGATTCATCGCGTTAA
>JAJONL010000202.1 GCA_021323395.1 Nitrospira sp. | reverse complement strand
ATGACGCATCGATGAATGAGGTTGCCCCGGACCGGTGTGGCACGACATCCCTCTTCACAGGACCGTGGCAAGATATTCGATCAGGAGCACGAGGCCAGTGCCACCGGTCGGCAGCGCGATCGCGCCGAACAGCGGATGCTGGGTAAACGGGAGAAATGCGCCCTCCTGCTGGTGGTCGATCAGGTCGGCCATGCGTTCGATCTGCGTCTTCTTCGCGGGTTCGCCGGACCCGGCCAATTTTGCCCTCAATTGTGTGAGGGCCGTTCGCTTCGCCTCTTCAGCCGAACGGCGCAGGTAGATCGCATTCCCCAGCGCATAGGCCGCGTTCAAGCCGAAAATGACCATCAGGCTGACGGGAAAATCCCAGCGGTCGAAGTACGTATGGCGCGCGACCACCATCAGAAACAGAACGATGAACGGATAGTACAGCATGAAACTGATGACGGCCGTCCGCTGCGCAATCAACTCGATGCCCAACCATTCGTTGAGGACGGACTTGTCCACGTCGTGTTGCGCCGCTTCCTTCGCCAGCACATCGTGGGGCCAATCGATCTTGGTAGCGATCAGGATTTTGATGAAACGCCGGCAGAGTCTCGTGGCGTCCGCCACGTAAAATATCAGCATCGTCATGCCGATGACACTCAGCGCCAATATGAGGTAGTTGAGGTGAAAACAGGCCGGTCCCCGGCAAGGCATCGCCGGAACACCGAACGCCTGCATGAGGAAAAATCCGAATAGTCCATAACAAAGCGTTTGGGCCGAGATGCGGGTCACTCGGTGAGTGCCTTGCCCGAGTGACAGGTATTCCTGCCAGATGTCCGACGCAGCGGCGTCTCCACCAAGATGAGGACGCCAATGATGAATTCCGAAAAGACGGTGAGACACAACCGGCTCCTTCCGGGAAGGCTGAAATCCGAATCTTTCGGTCAACCTCCGATCGTTCTCTCGTAACCGCATCGACGCCTGTGTCAGAAACACGAGGCAGAACACGAATGCGACCAGTCGAATGAACGTCGTCGGCCACACGCTGATGCCTTGGGTCAGCGTGAAGGGCTCTCCGCCTGCCCCATCACTCATCGCCCATAACAGCGAGACAGCGATCACGAGCATGACGGCCGCGAAGCCCCGCTTGTGCGTGCCCAGTATCGCCTGCACGAAATTCAAGAATTTGCTATTGAGCAACAGCGCACACAGCGTCATCGCGACCAAGGCCAAGAGAGCCCATGCAATCTTGCCGGCATCTGGTAGGCGAAGGCTCCCGCTGGAAAGATCGAGATCGGGCCGTGGCGCATGAATGCTCGGGATGTCTCGTGGCTCGTCGAGACTGAGGTCCACCGCGCCATGTCTGCCTATCTCATAGAGCCTTGGCCTGCCGGCGGTGGAATAGATGACATCGGTGAGGGAATTCCGCACCTCCTCATGTTCCGCGGGCAGGGGCGATAAATACTCCACCGCCCGCAAGGCCGAGTAAAACAAGGCCGTTTGATAACTATCTCGGAAGGGAGGAATCGGTGTTTGAAGTGCCGGATGGAGTTCCAGCCCGAAGTGCGACGCGACGATCAGATTGCGGGTCCACCGCCCCTGTCCGGAGTGCGTTAATCTGGCATCGAGATCGGTGGTAAAAAAAACCGCCCGCGGAAATTCATCCCGTAAAGCCTGCAGGATCATCAGCTTGTCGTAGACATCGCTGCCCAGCACACCGATCGCTTCGAAATCCGCGGCGTCGCGCTTCAACGTCTCCGCGAGCCGACGAACATAATCCAGCTGGCTTCGACCGGTGGGCACTTCCTCGACACTCTGCGGGGTGCCCGACATTTTCTCGCCCGGTTTGCCCTTGGCCTGCGTAACGGATGTGTCCTTGCCGTCTCCTTTTGGCGGTAACTCTCCATCCAGTCCAGCCAGGTACGAATAGCGGTGCACCCACTCGGGCCAGTCGCCGGCGCGAAGCACCGCAAGCTCGGCGTCAATCTGCCTGGTTCCCTTCGCCTCGCTCGCTTTCGTCATCGTTTCCGCCATCGCGACGATGGTAAGCGGCAAGGCTCGCCCGTAGAGGGTGTCCCATTCCGAAATCAACGCCACGCGGGGAATTCGACAGGTTTCTTCCGCCTCAGAAGTGATCACAGCCGCGCCGGGGCGCTCCGCTCTTTTCCTGCAATCTCCCGCCTCGTTCCTGGGGATCGTCAGATCGATCTTTCGGCGTTTCAGTTCTTCCACGAGTTGCTCCGCCAGCGCGGCGTCCGTCCCAATCGTTCTGATCAAGGTCAGGCCTGCCATGCCGAACCAATCCTCCACGTTTGTGTTCGGCAATGTCACCGTGGGATCGCCCAACAAAAACGGATCCGCCGCCGTAGCCCAGGAGGAATAGAACACGAGACCCTTCAAGCGATCCAAAGGGCGCGGAGAGGCTGTCTTGGCCGATGTGGCCGGCTGGGCTCCCGCCTGATCGCCGGAATGCCGGGCCCTCAACTCACTCAGCATCGCCCCCAGAGAACCGGACGTGCGGGGACCCAATACCCGATACAGAGCGGTTGTGTGACTTAGAACAGCGTTTACCTGCGTGACGAGGTCTTCCAGAGTGAGAAGCGGGTTCGGGCTGAAGTCCTGCTCCTTCAGCCAGAAAACCAGGACCTGTTTGGATTTCGCCGACTCGCCGGCCTTAGGATCGAGAAGAAACCATTCGACGGGGACCACCACCGTGGGCTTGTGCGGCCGTTCCCATTCAAAAAATCGGATGTACTCTCCGGACTCCGGCAGATACCCGGCTGCCCCTAAGGCCGACACCACCGCATAGCGGTCCCGCAGCCTCGACTCCACACCGCTGGCGTAAGGACTGCCGTCCACAAACACCGGCAACCACAGCACGTCGGATTGGCCAGCCGGTTCGTGACTGGCTTGTACCAGCCTACGGAACGTATGGTGTTCCGGCGCGGCACGCTGCGGGGTTGTGGCCGCTTCCTTCAGCTGATGCGTCGAGACGGCTTCAAACGGATCTTGCCAGAGACGGGCCTGAACACGATCCGTCTGGACTGACACATATTTTTCCGCTTCCTTGTCGATCGGCCGCGATGTCTTGAGCGGCACCTGGTAGATAATGAAACTACTGACGACGGCAATCAACAATGCCACCAGTCCGGTCAACGGCAGCTTGAATTTCTCGTCTGGTTTTTCGGCCATGCGCGGAGTCGTCTCCGTCCTCTCGGTCTCTGAGCGCC
>JAJONL010000064.1 GCA_021323395.1 Nitrospira sp. | reverse complement strand
TCTTTCGTCGCGGCTTGCAGAGCAGCCTGGGCCAGCGCCGCCTTCTCTCTGGCCGCTGCCAGCGCAATACGGGCCTCGTTGACCTCGGCGCGCACCTGATTCAACACCACTTTCATTCGAAACCCTTCCTGCCGCAGCTGGCTTCGGGCCGTGCCGACCCGTCCTTCTCGTTGGCCGCCGTCGAACAACGGAATCTGAAGCAAAAGAGCCATATTATAGGTGTCGAGCGTGCTGTTCCAACGATTGCCAATCAGGCCGTTGTCCCCTTGAGCCACGAGCGACGGAAGGCGCTCCCCGGTGACCGAGGAGTAGCTGAGTTCCGCCGAGCGGATCCGCTTGGCCTGTGCTTGCACTTCGGCCCGATTCGTCACCGCCAGCTCCCAAGCAGCCTGGGCAGCCGCTGTCTCGGGGACCTGCGATTGTAATTGGTCAGTCAAGGTCATTCGGACTTCAAACGTGAGGCCCAATAGATTGCCGAGGGTATTCTTGGCTCGATCCAGCTCAGCCTGTGCGGCCACGACCTGCTGCTGTTCATTGGCCAGCTGCCCCTCCAAGCGCGCGACCTCTAATCCTGTCGCCGCTCCTTCTTGTTGCCGAACCTTCGCCGTCGCCAAGAGCTCGCGGATCAGCTGTTGATTCGCCTGACGCATGGTCAGAGCTGTCATCGCTTTTACCCCTTCGAGATAGGCGAGCCCGGTGCTGGCCATGGTATCGAAGCGGCTGATCTGGGCATCGAACTCGGCCACTTGGAGCGCTTCCCGCGACGCGCGCCAGCGTTGGATGAGACTGAGGCTAAACAGGTTCTGGGACGCGCTCACACGGGCGTCGAAAATGCTGAATGGCTCAGTCCGGACCGGCGCGAGGCCGAAGGTGCCGAGAAATTGTGTTTGTTGACTTTGCCGCACAGTGGCGGAAAGGTTCGGAAGTAGTGCACCTAATTGCGTCGTAACCTCGCCCTTGGCCGCCTCGATACGTTCCTTTGAGAGCAGAACAGACGGATTCTGCTGGGCTGCCGCCGCCATCGCCGCCCGCAGGCTCAAATGAACTTCCTGCACAGGAACCTTCGTCACCTGTTCCACCTCGATAGCCCAGGCATTTTGAACAAAGCCCAAGATCACCACGAGCCGCAGCACAAGGAGAGACCACCATGCTATGGATCCTGCACGCGACATCGTAATTACCGCTCCCTCAAGCTCTCTTGCAGCGTTTTCAGCACTGGGCTCAGCAAGTACTCGATCACGCGACGCCGGCCGGTCTTGATTTCGACCGTCACGGCCATGCCGGGAGACAGGTGAACCACTTTGCCTTCCACTGGAATGGTCCCACGAGCCAAACTCACGCGTGTGGCAAAGACCAGACTATCCGCCGGCTTGTCTTTATCGATCGGCACGGCATCATCTGAGACCGTAAGCACAGTACCGGGAATAGTGCCGTACACCGTGAATGGAAAAGTTTCGATTTTGATTTCAGCCGCCTGACCTTCTTTGACGAAGCCGACATCTTTGTTTTCTAACTGCGCTTCAACCTCCACCGGATGGTCCTGAGGCACCACAATGAGCAATGGTTGCGCCGGGGTGACGACCCCACCCACCGTATGGACTACCAGCTGCTGCGCCACACCATCGATCGGGCTCACCAGCCGTTGCAGTTCCGCCTTTTGTCCGGCCTTGGTCACCTCCTGGGAGAGCGAGGACGCTTTGGTGTCGATCGCCGAGAGTTCTCGCCCCCAGATTCTGCTTAGCCTCCGCCAGAGCGGCTTGGTCTTGCCGGAGCTTGTGCTGCTGTCCGGCCAGTTCCTGCAGCTTGTCGATACGCTGCCCTTCCGCTTGAAGGTAATCGAGCTTCGTGACGGCATCCCGCTCCATCAGCCGTTTGAACGCGCCGGCCCGCTCCGTCTCCATGGGCACCGTGGCAGCCAGCCGCCGAATATTTTCCACCGTGACGCCAATCGCCGCCCTGCGCTGCACGATGACCTGCTGGGCCGCGTCCACACGCGCCTGATATTCTGCCATCTGATCGCGAAGAAGTTGTTGCTGAAGCCACACGTATTGTGGATCGCTCTCTGGCGGGGCAACAAGAATAGCCGCGCCTGCGATGAGGGCTCGCAGGCGCGCGGCTTCGACTCTGGCGGCGCGATGCTCGTTCAAAGCTCGGTCACGGTCCGCCCGATTTTGAGTCGGATCGAGTTCGATCAGCACATCGCCCCTGTGCACGATTTGACCATCCTGCACCTGTATCGAAGCAATGACGCCAGTCTCATAGGGCTGAATCATCTTCGAATGGCCGCTGGGAATAATCTTCCCCTGCGCCGTTGCCACGATGTCGATTCGCCCAACTGAAGCCCAGGCCACGAAGACCGTGAGAAGCGCCATGATCGTCCAGAGGATGCCGCGGCCGATGGGCGAGGGTTGAGTCTGTTGGATTTCCAAAACCGCAGGCAGGAACTCAGCCGCTTCTCCGGAGGTTCCCACTGCGAAGGGCTGCTTCCGTTCCGCACGCCATGCGGCGCCCCAGATCTCCCACTGTCGTCTGATGGTGTGTATCACGTGATTCCTTTGGCTGAGGGCTGTTTGCGTTCAACGTGCGTTGTTACGCAGCACGCCCCTCCTGCAGATGATGAAGCCGGCGATACAGCCCATTTGTGAGGAGAAGCTCGGCATGCGTCCCTGTCTCGACAATGTCCCCTTTGTCGATCACGTAGATGCGATGCGCCGGTCGCACGGTACTCAACCGGTGGGCGATGACGATCACCGTCCGGCCTTTGCAGATCTGCGCCATGTTCTGCTGGATGGTGGCTTCGGAGAGGGAGCAGCCATGCTCGCCGACGATCGTGTCGTATCCGTCCGGCAATTCGAGAATGAACTCATGGGCGCCGGCGAGCTTGGCCGCATAGATGACCCGGTCCATCGAAAGGCCCGCGTCGGTCAACGCAATGTTGTCCCGTACGGACCGGTTGAACAGAAAGTTCTCCTGGAGCACCACGCCGACTTGTCGCCGCAGCCAGGCCGGGTCTACTTGGGCCAGATCGACATCGTCCACGAAGACCCGCCCGCGCTCCGGCGCGTACAAACGCTGTACGAGTTTGGCGATGGTGCTTTTACCCGAGCCTGACCGTCCGACAATTCCAATCATCTGCCCAGGTTCCATCGTGCAGGAGAGTTTGCGCAGGACTTCCGGGGCGTCAGGACGGTAGCGGAACGTCACGCCATCAAATCGCACTCGGCCACGGATCGCCGGGAGTGTCGTGCGGGTCAATGTGTACGTCGGCTCGGGCTTACTATTGAGCACGTCACCCAAGCGCTGGACCGAGATGCCGACCTGTTGGAATTCCTGCCAGAGATTTACTATCCGCAGCAGCGGGCTTGTCACTTGGCCTGACAACATGTTGAAAGCGATCAACTGGCCGATCGAAAGGTCCCCGTCGATGACCCGATAGGCTCCGACCCACAACAGCGCCACGGTTGTCGTCTTGTGTACGAACCCCGCGATCTGACCCGCCACCGTGATGACGCTCGTGGCCCTGAAACTGGCTCCCACATACGCGGCCAGCTGCTCGTCCCAACGACGCTGCAACGGCGGTTCAACGGCCAAGGCCTTGACAGTCTGAATGCCGGTGACCGTTTCGACAAGGAAGGCCTGATTCTCCGCACCCCGCGTGAATTTCTCTTGCAGCCGCGCGCGCACCAGCGGAGTCACGACCAGCGAGAGTAGGGCATACAGGGGAAGCGAAGCGAGAACGATCAGAGTCAAGATCGGACTATAGACCCACATGACGGCGAGGAACACGACGATGAACAGCAGATCCAGCACCACCGTCATGGCGTTGCTCGTGAGGAATTGACGAATCTGTTCGAGCTCTCGCACACGCGCAACGGTATCGCCCACGCGTCGCGTTTCGAAATAGGCCAGCGGTAAGGCCAGCAGGTGGCGGAACAGTTGCGCGCCGAGTCCCACATCGATCCGATTGCTCGTATGGGCAAAGACATAGGCTCGCAAGCCGCCCAACAGGGCCTCGAAAAGCGCCAAGATCACCATGCCGATGGCCAGCACATGCAATGTGGTCCACCCTTTGTGGACTAAGACTTTATCAATGATGACTTGCACGAAGAGCGGGGTGATAAGTGCAAAGAGTTGCACGAAGAAGGAGGCGAGGAGCACTTCGCCGAGCAACCGACGATACTTGACGATGGCCGGGATAAACCAACTGAAGCCGAAGACGATATCCTCGGTACGCAAGCCGGCTCGTTTCGTGACCAAAATCAATTCACCAGTCCACATGGCCTGGAAACGCTCTTTGGCCAGGATCGTGGGCTGCAGTTGCAGCGGGTCATGAAGAAGCACCTTCTCGGCCTCTACTTTTGCCACTAGGACAAAACGCCCGTCGGTGTAGACCGCAATGGCGGGTAGCGGCTTATTGGCCAAGTTGGCCCATGTTGCCGTGACCCGCCCCGGCTTGAGTCCCACGTGCTTGGCGGCGCGCAGTAGATCACGCTGCGTGAGCGGCCGCTTCGTTTCTCCGAATTGATGCCGGAGTTGCGCGCCGTCGACCGCCAAGCCGTGATACCGTGCCAGTAATAGCAGACAGTGAAGCCCGGTATCCGAATCGGGCAGGCCTGGCTCGTGGGCGGCAGCGTCCATAGGGTTCCTGTTCCGTCCTGGGATAGATTACGACTGGGCGGTCGGTTTGTGTAGAAGTCCTGTCACCACCTGGGCGAGTTGCTGATGCAAGCGGACAAGGGCATCGAGTGGGAGCGCCACGCGCGCGGTTCTTGTACCCTCAACATACTTCGGGAGCGCTTCACCCTGGTGCACACGTTGCGTGACAGCGCCTAATAGTGCCGGTTCCAGAAATCCGAAATCGACATAGGCCAGCCCCTGAGCAAGGCCAACATGGGAGTAGTTCACGAGGACCGGCTGGTCGGATTGGCCGATCGGTTTAAGACGAACATTCACTGCCACCACCTTCTCACCACGCTGATCAGGAAGGTTACCGTCTGCCATGCTATTCCTCCTCTGTTGACCAAGGATGATACGAACTCAATGACTCTGCAGTCCTCGTGCTCGACAGGGGCGATGTTATGCGGAGAGCGCTTGGCGGACTATTCCCCGGAAGATGGGCGCAGAAAAAAACTTTCGTAGATCGCGGCAACTACCTAGAAGCAATAACCCCAATCATCGACGCTGGCAGGGTGAATGGATGGGCGACTATAGAGTACGGCCAAGACGCCTCGATCTCCAGCAATACACTTAGCCCGTGAAGCCCGCCGTATCCATGGGAGCCGTTGATCATTGTCCCCTGTATATATTGGCGAACATGTCATCAGTCGGTCGGTCAACGTGAGAGATTTTTGCAGAGGCGGATCAATGAGCGGGCAAGTCGCTGGAATCTGTTTTGACTGGGCCCCAGAAGAGGCGGTGGATCCAGACCTGATAAATCATCACCGTCGTCAGTCCGATGATGAACCACCAGAACGCAGCCTGTAAACCATACTTCCCGGCAGAAGCATTGGTGATCGTCAAGCTAAGGGAGGGGTCGGTGGTCGCGATCAAAATGTTGGGGTAGGACCCCCAGGCTGTGCCGGCAAGTAGACTCAACAACAACAAACTCGATGCGGCAAACGCGGCCGCGTCTCGTTCTCTTGTTCGAAAAACGAGTAAGGCGGCGAGCGCAGCAAGGCCCATGAGCGGCAATCCATATCCAACCGGATAAGCATCATAGTTGAGTCGAAAGGACGGCTGGACTACGGACAGAGCCGCCAGTACCAGCACCACCAGTGGTGCCGTGCCGTACACGCTCAGACGCGCCACACGCCGAGCCCTGGCCCGCAACTCCCCGGTGGTTTTCATAGCTAGAAAACTCCCGCCGTGGGAGGTGAGAAGCACGACGCTGGTAAGCGCCAGCATGATGGTGAACCAGTCGAGAATGCCTGGTTCCGGACCTGGAAGGAAGTCAGTCCAGAGCGCGACAAAGAAATAGCCTTCAGCGTTTAACGGCACGCCACGGATGAGGTTACCGAGGGCGGCGCCGAAAACGATAGCCAGCAAGGCGCTGGCGCCGGCGAACACGACATCCCAGAATTGCCGCCAGACAGGATGGTCGATGTGCGTACGCAGCTCAATGGCCAGACCGCGCCCCATCAGCAGCCATAAGACAATGATCAGCGCCAGGTAAAAGCCGCTGAAACCCGCGGCATAGGCCTTGGGAAAAGCCAAAAACAGCACGGCACCGGCAGCAATCAACCACACTTCATTGCCGCTCCAGACCGGGCCGATCGCCGCGAGAGCCATGCGCCGTTCCTCCTCGGTCCGCGCCACGAAAGGGTAGACTATGCCGACGCCGAAATCGTAGCCATCGAGCACGACATAGACCGCCAGCATCAACGTGACGGCGCCATACCAGAAAGTTTCCATCGTCTACGTACTCCTCCTCAATCTGATGTGGTCTCCGCAGGGGCGGCCTCCGGGGGTCCATGGCGAATGGTCTCGGCCATGAGGAATAGAAAGAGCAATCCCAAGAACAAGTAGAGGCCGAGAAAACCAATGAGCGTGAACAACGCATTCCCCGAGTGGACCAGGGGGGATATCCCGTCGGCCGTGTGGAGCAGGCCATAGACCAGCCAAGGCTGGCGCCCCAGTTCGGCGGTCATCCAACCGGCCGTGGTCGCTATGTAGGGAAATGGGACGCTGAGCATGAGCAGCCAGAGCAGCCACTTCGCTCGGAAGAGTCGCCCTCGCCACAACCAGAGGAGCGCGAGCCCCATGACTGCCACGAGAATCGTCCCTAATCCGGCCATGATGTGGTACGAGTAGTAGAGAAGCGGAATGTTGTCCGGCCACTCATGTGATGCGAACGCATCGAGTCCCTTCACATTGGCGTAGAGGTCATAATACACAAGCAGGCTCAGTGCGGATGGAACCACCAGCGGGTTATCGATGGTCAGCGTTTCGACATTCGGCTGTCCGATCAGCAGAATATCGGCCCCCCGCTCGGTGCGAAACAGGCCTTCGAAGGCGGCGCCCTTGATCGGCTGATATTCAAACACCTGCCGTGCCGATTCGTGTCCCGTGGGTGAGATCATCAAGACCGACGCAATGGCCCCTGCCACCACACCGGTACGCAGGTAGGTTTGGGCATGGGCGAGATGCCGACCGGACAATATATAGAACGCGCCCAGCGCCGCCATAACGAATGCCCCCGTCACGACGGCCGCGGTCATGTTATGGGCGAACTGCCAGATGAGCCATGGATTCGTCAGCAATCCGGCCAAACTGTCCACGAGCAGGCGGCCATCCTCGGCTACGCGATAGGCCACAGGATGTTGCATCCAGGCATTCGTCGCCAGAATGAAATAGCCGGATAACCAGGAGCCCAGAAACAGCATCAGAGCGGCGAACCATTGCAACTGCCGACTAAACCGTTTCTCACCGAATAACAAAATGCCAAGAAAAGATGATTCCAGGAAGAAGGCAAACACTCCTTCCATGGCGAGAGTTTGCCCGATGATGCCGCCGGCGTATGTGGAAAACTTCGCCCAGTTGGTGCCGAACTGGAATTCCAGCGGTATGCCGGTTACGACCCCGAATGCAAAACTCAAGGCAAAGATGCCGGTCCAGAAACGCGCCACATGATGAAAATGATCGTCGCGCGTTAAGAGGTCTCTGGTGCGGAAATACACAAGCAGCAGGGCCAGGCCCATCGTCAGCTGAGGAAAGAGATAATGAAACGTAGAGGTCACGGCAAACTGAAGCCTATCGTAAAGCAGCGCGCTCTCCATAAACCCTCTTGTCCTACCCGACCGACGTCGAGTCAGAGTGCAAATAACGACCACCTTACACTATTCCGGCCTCGTCAGGACAAGTGTCACGGAGTTGTCTGGTGTCTGGCGTTCATGCCGTCGAATTCGTCATGGTCCGTCGTGCGAAGAACGCCTGCGTCGAACGATCACATGGGCGGCTCGGCATCCAGCCGGAACAGAGCTTTCAAGACCCCGAGAATGATGTTCGGGAACCGAACGAGCCAGTTCGTCGAGCGGCGCAATGAATCCATCTCGGCGACCCTTTCGTAGAGGTGATAGGATGGGCCGTTCATCCGATTGGTTTAACACAAGGAGGCCGTATGCAGATGATGACACGTATCGGATTTATGGGACTGAGCATTGCATTGGTGAGCCTGCTCGGCGGGACGCCGGTTTTCGCGGCTGATAAGCCGATCGATGACGGGTCAAAGATCGTGATCACGTCTCCCAAGGATGGAGAGAAGGTCAGCGACACCTTTGAGCTCAAGTATGAACTCACCAAGGGCTCACAAGCGGCACATGCCCACGTCTACCTGGACGATCAGTACCAGAAGGGCTTCGGAGGGACGTTCAAGGGCGTTCCCAAAGGCAAACACAAGGTGACCGTGACCGGCGCCACCAAAGACCATGCCCTTCTAACCGCCACCCAAAGCATCAACGTCGAAGTGCAATAAAACACTGCGACGACCTCCCTTTACCACCGCCGGGGTCTTGCGAGAGGAGCCCCGGCGGGTCAGGCCCTCCCCGCCCATCCATCATGCCATCGTAGCTATGTGTTCAGCAGCCATCACCTTTCTGACTCGCGAGCCCATGCATCATACCCGGGCGATGATGAGGAAGCCGAGACAGTGGATGCCGGAGATCCAAGCATTCCTGATTGGATAGCAACGAAATCGACAGAGCTTTTCCATTCATGAGAGGAGATCGACTGGCTTACTCAGAGAAGGTAGAATGCATGGGATAGCTTCCCTCTTGTCCTCTTTTTGAGACTCCGCGTCACATCCATTTATGATGGAGTGCGGTCACCATGGTCTCATGGCAAGCCACAATAGTCTGGAATCTTGCTCATCTAGGCCGAGAAAATTGCTGGATGACCCGATCGGAAACACCTCGGCGCCAGCATGGTTGTCACGGAAGCGGCTCGAAATGAAAAACATGCCGATGGCGCCTGATGACTCACCCCTAGAACATTTCCTTTCCCGGCGCCAAGTGGTGTCATGGCTCGGCACCACCGGCGCGCTCTGGCTCATGGGCGGCAGCCTATTTTCTCAGCAGTCTATCGCGGGCGAGCAGGCTCCCGCCTGTGTGGTGAGGCCGGAACAAACGGAGGGTCCCTATTTTGTCGACGAAGGCTTGAATCGCTCCGACATCCGTTCAGATCCGATGACCGGGCAAGTCAAACCCGGCACGCCACTCGCCCTGATATTGCAAATATTTCGGCTTGATTCCGGAGCTTGTCAGCCATTAGCCGGAGCACAGGTGGACATCTGGCATTGCGATTCTTTGGGCGTCTATTCTGATGTGCGGGATGCCGGCTTCAACACCATCGGCCAGAAATTTTTGCGCGGCTACCAGATCACCGATGCGCGCGGCGAAGTCCAGTTCGTCACTATCTACCCTGGGTGGTATGCGGGCCGAACCGTGCACGTTCATCTCAAAGTTCGCACTGCCCCCTTGGCCGGGCGGAGTTTCGAGTTCACCTCGCAACTGTACTTTGACGACGGACTGACAGACCGCGTGTATGCGGATCCCCCCTATGCTGGAAGAGGCCGGCGCAATGCGCGGAATAACGATGATCGTATTTTCCGCCGTGGTGGAGATTACCTCATGCTCGCTCCAATTCTAGCGCCCGATGGTTATGCAGCGACATTTCCGATCGGTTTGCAACTTCCCTGACCACGATGGCCCGTGCCGTTGAAGGGGTGACTGATGCCAAGTTCCATGAATTGTCCGGGCCGAACGGTAACACTCGTAACCGTTGCCATCTGCCTGCTGCTCTCCGCCTGCGCGGGGACGGGGAGGAGGGACGTCCTGCCGACTGTCCCCTCCGTGGACCTCGCTCGTTACGCCGGCGTCTGGTATGAGATCGCGCGGCTACCCATGTGGTTTCAACGGCACTGTGTGAGCTCGAAGGCGGTTTATACCCTTCGTCCAGATGGAGCAGTCGGAGTCCATAATGAATGTGTGACTGATCGCGGAGGAGTCGATCAGGCTGAGGGTGTGGCGACGGTCGTGGATACGGCGACGAATGCTCGGCTCACCGTGGTGTTCAACAACTTCTTTGCGCGGCTCTTCGGTTCGTCGCGGGAAGGAAACTATTGGATTCTGGCTCTTGATTCAGAATACCGTGCGGCCATGGTGGCCACGCCGGACCGACGCTTTTTGTGGATTCTCTCCCGTACTCCACGCTTGGAGGAGGACATTTATCGACGCCTGGTCGAGCAGGCTCAACGTCTAGGCTTTCCTGTATCGGAACTCATCCGTGCCCAACGGCTTTAGCGCCTTACCTCCTTCGCCCTGCGGCTGGTCCAAACTCCCAGCCCCGGCGCCCCCAACCAGGCATCACCGGATTCTCTCCCTGTGCCTGCGCATCCTTGGCCCTTTCCAACGGGTCGGGGTCAGCTCATCACACATTCGGAGCCGATCGTCGCGTCCACGAGAGTCTCAAGCGCCCGAGTACCCTTCGCCATCAGGATCCCCTCATACACACGCGCAGCCGCCACCGACCAGGCAGGATTGAAGGGTTCACCCCGAAAGGCGGCTTCGGCGGCTTTTTTTTCGTCATAGGTAAGACTCCGCGGAGATCCGGCACCTGGGCTCGATGCCTCGGCTAGGTTTTCGGTCAGATCTACATTCATCCCATTGGTAGCCATGCTGCCTCCTTAGATCTGTAAGAGTGTGGGACCTGCGCCCCGGACTGAATCTGCTCTCCATGGGTTGGCTGAATGTAGATAAAGCAAACTTGATGCCACGGCACAGACCCATTGCGGATTGATATGCCCTCCTTGTCTTACTCTTGAACGTGGGTTCTCTCCTCGATTTCACGCCGACTCATTGGAAGCGCTTTTGAAGGACGGTGGGAAATAGGGTGTCCCGCGGATGGCGCAGGTGTGGTCAATTCCCTCTACGCTTGCGTCAATTGTGACAACGAGGCTTGGGCAGCTCGAGGCGTAGATGAACCAGCCACGTCATCCTTGACGCCGCCTGGATGAGCAGATGGAAAGGAAGGGCTAGTGATTCCGCCTCGTCGCCTCCAATTTATGCTGAAAGCTTTGCGCACAGAGGGGGCAATAGCCGTGGGAAAAGACTGCGTCAGAATGTTCGCTGATATAAACTTCTATAGGGACCCACTCGCCCTGACCGTCGCGGATCTTCTTACAAGAGGCACACACGGAAAGCAGTCCTTCCAGCCGCTTCACGTTGGCGAGCGCGTCCTGCAACTCAGCTAGGAGGCGGGATCGTTCGTCCTCCGCCTCCTTTTGTTGCGTGATATCCTGAACGATCGTCGATGCGCTGACAGTCATTCCACGATCGTCAATAATGGGTGAGATGGTGAGCGACACACGGCGAACCCGGTTGTCTTTTGTCGTCCACACCGTTTCGACAGGCTGTATGTGTTCCCCGTTCTTGACGCGCGTCAACATGTCGGCTAATTCCTGTTGGCGATCCTCCGGTAATAACATCGAGAGCGGTTGCCCCATGATCTCCGTCGCCTGATAGGCGCAGAGATGTTCCGCACCGGCGTTCCATGTTTCAATCCTTCCGTCCAACGTGGTGCTGAGAATGGCATCGTCGGAAGAGGTCACAAGAGCCGCCAGCCGGGCCGTTTCTGCCGTGCGCTGTCGATAATTGCGAACCAGAATTGCCGTAACCCAAATCGTGATCAAGGCAAGTGCGCGATTGGCAAGCGCATAGGGAGTGAGCAGGCTGACCGTGGAAAGGGGGAAGGATTCGGCAATAACCAGAACGGAACTCAGGGTCGCAATCTGCCATGTGGCGGCAGGCCGAATGGAACGTACCGTGGTCAAGACCGCGGCAACATAGAGCACCCCCACAGCCACGCCTGAGGGGGTCAACAGGTCAAGGCCAAAAACAAGAGCGGTGATCAGGAGGGTGATCAGGTTCAACGATGACACGATGAAAACCTTCCTCTCCTGTCGGGAGGCGTGCCGAGGATGGCGGTTTTGAGGCACTGAGCGCACCAGACTCAATAGTAGTGCAACCCTTCGGTGAAATCTAGAAAACCTAACGAATCAGCACGGAGACTGTCATTCATAGTCTATCGATAGGGCTATGTCGGCTCTCCTCATAGACCCCTCTCGACCGGGATTCCATGCCGATCGTCGAGGCTTCGCGGGCGGACCTGATGGGCTCTCACGCCGACCTCTCCCGCCATGATACTTCATGTCGCAGACGGCGGCTCATCCTGGGCTAAGGTCATCCGCACCTTATCGAGCAACATGTCACTTGTGAACGGTTTCTGCAAAAACGGATACTGCCGCAGGAGTGCGCTCATTCCACGCCCCCCGAGCCGCCATGGCGAGCTTGCGGACATCAGGATGAGGCGACTGAACGGCCGTTTGTTACGCAACATCGGCTACAGCTTATCTCCGTGCATACGTGGGGGAGCATCCGCCCTGCTATCCAATTGGACCGACGGCGGATAGAGCATCACGTCAAGCAGGATCAGATCGATCTTCTTCGAATAGTCCGTACAGATTCGATGAGCCTCCACACTTCCAACCGCTGTGAGGACGGAATAGCCGTGAGCGCCAAGCTTGGTTGCGCAGAGCTGCAGCATATCCAGATCGTCATCTACAACAAGCACCGTCTGAGGGATTGTAGATGACATGGGTTCTTTAGTTGTCGTCATTCGTCAACCTCAGCCGACCCGTATAGGGTCATGAACTATGTAGTCTGACCGAACTCAGTGTCTGTGCTATTCACATGGAGTCGGAAGATCAAGGCCCCAGACACAGACAGCCTGAGAAGTCTTGACCACCGTTCGGTTCAAGGAATCAGAAGGTGTCGAGCCACAAGGCACCCTACCGAGCAGAATTCGATAGTCCTCCACCGCCGCGGCTCTTCACGGCGAGCATGCAGCACCTGTACACAAGCCATCGATAGCGGAACATGCGATGTGAACCTACCCCTTATTTGCAGAACACTCCTGCAAGTCGATTGAAGTCGGATCTCTTGAAGGTGCGCTCATGGCTTACCCGAGGACAGCGGAAGTTTCACACTGATCGCGCCTCCCAAATCTCCTTCGTGGGCTCCTTCTCGCTGGTAACCCGTCAGGTCTCGTTCACCCTTTGGTTCCCCGTGACAGCTCAGACACGCTTTTCCGTAATACAGCGGCAAGAGCACTCGGATGCTTCTTCCTCCCTCCGCCACTTCGCTCCAGACTTGCTCATCATGGCGGGGGAATGTCGGATCTCCCATTTTCTGCATCGCGGCGGCCTCAAACGCATCAGCCTTGTTTTTGGCATTACGCAACAGCGGGTCAGGAGCAGTCTGCTTCAGGTAGAAGCCGGACCAGAGTTGGAACCGCGTGCCCGTTTCGGTACCGAACGTGGCTGGGATCAAGCCTTTGTACTTGATACCCTTTACATTGATGACGGTTTGATAGGTCGCCACCGTTTTTTTACTTTCCTCCAAGAGTCGTTCCAGTAATGGCTTCGCCATCGCAGGCATCTTCGCGTTGGAGAGATCCTTCAGATCATGCCCTGTCCGTTGCTTGAATAAGGCGAGGGTTTGCTCGGCAAACACCTCCGGCGTGAAGCCCTTGTCTCCTTTAGCCGGATCGTTAATCAACTCCTGGTTCTGACCGATCGCCACACGACCAGAATCGAGTAACACCGCGAGCAGTCGGGCTGAGTCGCGCGCCTCGGTCTCCGAGGCAGACAGAGCATATGGAACCAAGCTCCCTAGATGGGCACAGACTAGAAGAAACCATCCGGCCGTCCACCGGAGGGCCCCTGACTGCCGTCGACCTCGCCCCGCCTGGCCGCTCCGGTCTTCGGTCATAGCCCCTCCCTTTTTCTTTGTAAGCTGCAACTTTCTGCGCTAAGCGAAACGATTTGCCGGTATTGCCGCTTTCCGGCTCGGATGCGTTTCGAAGTAGATGTCATCTGAAGCATGAGTCTTGGAGTACAGTATTGATTCCTTGCTGTCGTCGAACCTAGGACAATACCTAGTCGGTCCCATCCTTGCGGCTTGCTGAAGAATACGCCTTCGTTCTGCGCCGGAATCGGGGATGCCCGGTGAATTTTTCTTTGCACGGCTAGGCGCGCAATAGCAGGTTTCGTGGGAGACACGCATCGTTCCCTGATTGGGACGGCTCGTTTAGCCCAACTTCGATGTGTTCGGATCGATGCAAAGGGCGACTTCATCATGAAGTCGGAGGTCGGCCGGCGGCGTGGTTGCACGAAGCGCGAAGGTCCAGTAGGAACGAGGGTCCTGCGGAGTGGCCGGACCTAGGGGACAAGACAGGTCCGGCACGATCTGCTGCCGACTGTGAGGTGAATCTGCATCGAATCCTCTGACGCCGGCAGACGGGGCACAGAAACTTAGCGACTGAGGCCGTAAAGAATATGTTTACCGCTGTGTCGTGTCAGGCCAATGGAAACCATCCGGCCCATCCCGTCGCACCGTTCCACCATGTGCTGAAGACGCCTCCGTCTGAACCCACGGTGACGAGGTCGATATGGTCGGCGACTCGTGAAATGGCGGCTACCTGACCACCTGGTTTCCCAACGCCGCTTGAAACGTTGAACCAATTCGCCCAATTCTGCCCCTCGTGCCACCATGTGCTATAGATCCGATTGTCGGTCCCGATCGTGAAGAGATCGAGATGATTCGGATACCGCGCAATGGCCGTCACCG
>JAJONL010000201.1 GCA_021323395.1 Nitrospira sp. | reverse complement strand
ATAATCAACAGGTTGCTTCGTTTCTCGCTCTTCCCCCTCCGGTCTGGTCACGGTTCCAGACAGACTCCCTCGATTCACGGCGTCCCGAAGATTCCCTAGTAGAAGCAACGAGCGACGGTCATGCCGCCGTTGATTCTAAATGCCCGCATTTGCGGACCCTTCGAGACAACGAAGATTCCAAGCTCGAAGCGCGATGTCTTAGGAATTTTAGGGTAGTTCTGATACATCTCATTGTGGCCGGCGATTTACCCTGTGCGCACCGAACGGATTAGCCACGTCTGAACTTTATCTGGCTCAATCGAATGAGGTCATGAGTCCAACAATTAGAACAATATAAAACAGGTGCTACATTTTGAATAGCGCCTGCCTGGCTGCACCCGCTTGGCAGATGGATGCCGAGGTATTATCATTTTGAGTATGGTCGCCCTGGTTCATCGCGCTGCCGGCGCCATTCGATATATAAGAAGCTCTAGGCTTCGCAGTTCGATAAAGGATGTTGGGTCCCGATGTTCCCACTAAAATTTCTTCGTAGGCTGGTAGGAAGCATTATTCGTGTAGATACGGACAAGCCGATTATCGCTTTGACCTTTGATGACGGACCGGACCCCGAAACCACACCGCGTGTGATTAAACTGCTAGACCGGTTTGAAGCCAAAGCCACATTCTTCATGATTGGTGAAACCGCCGACAAATATTCCAATCTGGTTCGAATGGTGAGCGACGCGGGCCACACGATAGGAAATCATTCCTGGGACCATAAGAAGATGCCCCTGTTGCCTCGACATCAAAGACTCGCTTCGATCTGGAAGGCTCACACGACTTTACAGCCATATCTGCAAAGACTGTTTCGTCCTCCGTTCGGCGAGCAGAATTTGGCTTCACGAATAGACGCATCGCTTCTTGGGTATCAAGTGGTAGGGTGGTCTGTCCACGGAAATGACTGGTGTGAAAGGAACCCGCGCATTATTTATGAAACCCTGATGTCCAACTTGTCGGCTGGCTCAATCGTACTCCTCCATGACAGACTCCATGAAAAAAGCCTCGGTTACGGCGTGGCCTCCAAAGACCTCGTCATTGACCGCGAGCCTATGCTGGAAGCTTTGGAGCTTTTTCTTCACAGGATACAAGGGCGCTATTCCCTCGTCACTATTCCTGAATTGATCCGCGCAGGTCGTCCACATCGGGGGCTTTGGTTTCATCAGACCGGCCAATCATAAGTTCTTCACAACGTGGAAATTAACAAGAGCCAGTATTCAGTGCGGCGGCAACACGTTAGATTCGTGACTCACAGGGGCAATTGGGATATATAACTGATGTGTCGTGTGAGAGATACGTTCGACGTCCGCATCTCAGATGTGTTCCGACCGCGCGGGCCTCCCTCAACCAGGGTGGGCGTCCTCGGGCGTGACGGACAGGAGTGAGGGGGCGCGAGCGAATCGGGTGATGGGAACAGATGGACTAGGATGGCGACGGTAACGGCCTCCCCGGAGCGGGCGGTCACACTCCCGCATGTGCACATTCGGCCGGCGAAGGGGCTGCTCGATTTGGAGCTCTCGAGCCTGTGGCACTATCGAGAGTTGATCTACATCTTGGTGTGGCGCGATGTGACAGTGCGGTACAAGCAGACGCTGCTCGGCATCACCTGGGCTATGTTCCAGCCGGTCGCCACGATGCTGATTTTTACGGCGGTGTTCAGTGTGATGGGCAAGATTCCCTCGGAGGGATTTCCCTATCCCGTGTTCCTCTATGCCGGGCTCTTGTCGTGGTTCTATGTCTCCCAGGCCCTGAGTCGAGGGGGCAGCAGTTTAGTGGGCGAAGCCTCGCTGATCAGTAAAGTGTATTTTCCGCGGCTTATTTTGCCCTTGGCGGCGACGATTGCCCCGCTAGTCGATCTGCTGTTGGCCTTCGTCGCGTTTATCGGGCTCATGGCGTGGTTCGAGGTCCTGCCGACCTGGCGGATCCTCCTGCTGCCGCTGTTTGCGGGGCTGGCCGCGATCGTTACGTTGTCGGGGGGGCTGTGGATTTCGGCGCTCTATGTCAAATATCGCGATGTCGGCCATATCCTGCCGATGTTCATCCAGCTGTGGATGTTCGTCTCGCCGGTGCTCTATCCCGTGAACAAGGTGCCCGAGGCGTGGCGCGGCCTCTATGCGGTGAATCCGGTGGTGAGTGTCATCGAAGGATTCCGCTGGGCGCTCATTCCGGGCTTTCAAGTCGATTTTGCCATCTTTTTGCCGAGTGTCGGCATCGTCTTCGTCGTTCTGGTCGGGGGATTAGTGTATTTCCGGTCCATGGAACGCACCTTTGCGGATGTGATCTGAATGACCCGGATCGCAATTAAAGCGGAGGGGCTGGCGAAGCAGTATCGGCTGGGGGCGGCGACGACGCGGCACAATACCCTGCGCGACCAGATGATGCATGGCCTGCGGGGCCTCACGCGCTGGGGAGCCCGCCCGGCGGAGGCGGACCGCTCGTTTTGGGCGCTCAAGGGTGTCTCCTTCGAGGTGAAGCAAGGGGAAGTCTTGGGCATCGTCGGCCACAACGGCGCCGGCAAGAGCACGTTGCTCAAGATTTTGTCCCGCATCACCCAGCCGACCAAGGGGACGGTGGATATCTATGGACGGGTGAGTTCGCTGCTCGAAGTGGGGACGGGGTTTCACTCGGAGCTCAGCGGGCGCGAAAACATTTTTCTGAATGCCGCCATGCTGGGCATGCGGCGGCAGGAAGTGCAGCGGAAGTTTGACCAAATCGTGGAGTTCTCCGGGGTGGAAGAGTTTATCGATACTCCGGTGAAGCGGTATTCCAGCGGCATGTATGTCCGGCTGGCCTTTGCCGTTGCCGCACATCTCGAACCCGAGATCCTGATCGTCGATGAAGTCCTCGCCGTGGGCGACGCCAGTTTCCAGCAAAAGTGCCTGGGCAAGATGGAAGAGGTCAGCCGCAGCGGTCGCACCGTCCTCATCGTCAGTCACAATATGCCAATGATCGAAAAACTTTGCGAGAGGGTGCTCTTGTTTCAACATGGCCAAATTGTGAAGCAAGGCGATGCCAGGAGTGTCATTCGGCACTATGCAAGTTCATGCTCTGAACGAGCATCCGTCTCCCTTGCCCAGAGAAGCGATCGGAAAGGAAGCGGTGAGCTTGTCGCCTCAGCAATTGAGATTTTGGATGAACACGGCGGCGTTGTTCAAAATGTCGTTGCAGGGCAGTGCACGGTCGTTAGGCTTCATTACAAGGG
>JAJONL010000007.1 GCA_021323395.1 Nitrospira sp. | reverse complement strand
GTGATGGAATCTCACGAATTTCGACCGGCCGAGGCTGTCGTCGATCGACAGATTCTTGTCTTGCTGCAGCATCACCGTCGCCTTACCTTTCTCGCGCTGGCGGAGTCGCTTCCTGCCTATAGTTGGCGTTCGATATTTGTGGCCTTGAATCGGTTGTGCCATCAACAACACATCGAATTGATGCCGCTCGCAGGGGATTATGAGGTCGTGTGGCGACATTGGTGCGAACAGCCGCCCGTCACGTCCGATGAGCCCTGCGTCCGGATGTGACCATGCGAGCGTTATGGCGGACCGGCATCAGATGGCTTGTGCTCGCTGAAACCTGCGTTCTGCTCGGTTGTGTGAATACGGGAACCGAGCTCGATTTGACGGCTTCTGATCCCACCAAGGATCAGCGAAAGATTGCCGTGTTCTATGTTCAGGAAGCCGTGCGGTTTCGGCACATGGCGCAAGATTTGTTTCGTCGGGTCGAAGTCTATGAACGGCTCTTTGGGGCTCATTCAGATTGGGTGCAGGGAACTCGGTTATTGGCCCAATCGTATGAGGACGCGGCGCAAGAGCAAGAGCGAACGGCAGCACAACATCGGGGGTTGGTTCGGGGTGGACAGGCTTCTCCCTCTATCCGGCCTGAATCTCCGTAAGCCAGCAGGTGCAGGACAGAAAGGTGGCGGCTATGTGGCGATATGCGACGATCCTCTTGATCATCGCCGCGCTCGGCGGCCTAGAGAGCTGTGGAACGACTGTGGATCCGGGACAGCGCGGGCTCCGGTGGTATCCGTTGTCGGAAGGATTGACGACCGAGACGTTGAAGTCCGGATTCTATTGGAGAGCCCCATGGAACGATGTATTCGTCTATGACGTGCGGCTACAGAGCTACACCGAACTGGTGGATGCACTCAGTGCCGATGATTTGTTGGTCAAGTTGAAGCCAGCCATCATCATGCGCCCGATTGCCGGAGAGGTGTATTTCCTTGCGCAGGAGATCGGGCCGGACTTTTATCCGCGGGTGGTGAGACCGGAACTACTGGCCGCGGTGCGAAGTGTGGTGTCGAACTATCCGATGGTGTCGGTGCCGGAGATGAGTGCGGAGATCGCCAGTAAGGTCCAGGCCGTGGTGGTGGAAAAATTAAAAGGGCGCCATTTGGAAGTGCACAGCGTGGCGTTGGCCGATATCGAATTAGCCAAGATTGTCTTGGAAGCAGTCGAACGCAAGCAGGCCAAGGAGCAGGAAAAGGAACAAAAGGAGTTTGAACTCGTCATCGCCGAAAAAGACGCGGAGATCGCCAGGCGTCGAGTGCTGGGGGAGGGCGATACAATCCGAATCAAGTCGGAAGGCGAGGCCGAAGGGGTAAAGATACGAGCGCTCGGCCAGGCTAGGGCGCAGGAGACGATTACGAAAACGCTGACCGCGGAGTATCTGCGCTACAAGCTGTACGACAGTCCGAACGCCAAAATGGTGTTGTTGCCGGATAATCTGCGTGTGCCGATTCTCATCAACCCGGATCAGGATCGCGGGGCGAAGGCCTCTTCCGAAGCCCTCCTGCATGCGGAGCAAGAAGCGACGGGACGAGGACAGTAACTATTCAGATCAATGGTGTGAAGGAGGGGAAGAGATGTCCTGCAGCCGATGTCAGGGACTGATGGTGAGCGAGATACTGTGTCATCCTCAGGAAGGATCGATCCACACGTGGGTGCCCTTCATACGCTGCCTCAATTGCGGCAACCTGGAGGATTCGCTGATTCGCCGCGCGCGCTCCATGCCCGATCAACTTTGTCGGAGTAAGCGGCCTGGTCCGCGGCGGCGAGGGGTATGGTTGGAAGAGAGGCTGCCACACAGGGGCCCCGGGGAAGGAGCCGTGGTACTGGAGGGAACGCCGGCGTCACCCTCCAGTGGTGGTGATTCCTAAATGCACCACATGCAATGCTAAGGCAGGCGTATGAACGGATATGGGAAACGCGTGTTGGTCGCGGATGACGAGGGGGGCGTACGTCGCTTGATCGTCACGCTACTCCATCAAGCAGGTTATAACGTCCATCAAGCTGCTGACGGCATGGAAGCATTGGTTGAAATGAAGAAATGGCGCTTTGATGCGGTTGTGGCGGAGTACAGCCTGCCTCGCCTCGATGGTGTGCGCCTGCTGTTACTGTCCCGCATGATGTGGCCTGAGGTGCCGGTCGTTCTCCTTTCCGCCGACCTGACCGATTTGCCCCTGACGCTCCAGAAACAAGGCGCCAGCGCGCTGGTTCCTAAACCATTCGCACCGCAGGAGCTATTGCAGGCCTTGGCAGAGGCGGTGGCATCTGGTTATGCGGCGCATGCAGGCGACATGTCACCCCAGAGACTTCCTGAACCGACCGAGCCTGCTGTAGCGCTTCAGGGACCCGTCGCAGGAGCCGACTGATACAACGCCGATCGCTGTCCGATGCCACACTGCCCCAGCCACGATGGGCACTGACTCGGCCATTGTGGGTCGTATGGCGCAATCCACCGGTCTTCACGGCCTCTCAAGCGTTCTTGACAGTGGATCGGTTGGAACGAGAGGGCACGGTTCTGCGGCGTTACCAGAATCGCTCCGAATATGGTATTGTGCGGCTCAGAAGTCGCGCGTGAAGAATCCCGTGAGCTATATCGGGTGCGGCGACTGAAACTGAGGAGTAAGGGGGAAGGTATGAAGAAGAAGACGGCGTCGGCGAAGGCCGCCACGCGGCCGGTGAAACAAGCCGCGCCACCGTCCGCGCGTGTGAACGGTCCTGGGCCTGTGCAGGACGTTCAAGTCAGAATTGCAGCACGGGCTCATGAGCTCTACGTTCAACGTGGCTGTTTGGACGGTTACCATCTGCGTGACTGGTTGGAAGCGGAGCACGAGGTATTGGGACAGGCAGATGTATACGACAAAACCGCCGTGCGCATCTAACGATCAGCGTCGCCCTCGACCGCTCATGCGGCCGAGGGCGGCACGCCATCGTGATCACATCGTTTGTTCCAGCTGATCCACCATCCCTGCAATCGCATCGAATCCGGATTGCCAGAAGGCCTCCGAGTTCATATCGACGCCCACCTCATTTAAAATTTCCTGGGGGGCCTTGGAGCCGCCGGCGGCCAACAGTTCCAAATATTTCGGAACAAATGCGCTGCCTTGCTCCTGGTACATACGATAGAGCGCCAGGACGAGTAAATTTCCGAAACTGTAGGCATAACAATAAAACGGGCTCGCGTAAATGTGAGGAATGGTGAGCCATTCCCATTGGAACTCCTGCGGCACTCGGAGCGCCTTTCCGAATTGCTGCCGGAGCAGCGTCAGGTAGGTCTTGCCCAAATCGGTCGTCGTCGCTCCCTGCGCGACCATGTCGTGAGCGGTGCGTTCGAAGGCGACGAAATAGGCCTGACGCATCACCGTGGCATAGATGTCATCCAATTGATTGACCAGCAGGCTCTGCTTCACCGGCTTGCTGGTTTCCGACGCCATCAACGCGTCCGAAAGCACGCGTTCGCCGAACACCGACGCCGTTTCCGCCAGCGGCAAGGTCGAGTGAAATGTGAAGACGTTGTGCTGCTCAGCCATCATTCCATGAACGGCATGGCCCAACTCGTGAGCCATGGTCGCGATGTCGCGGGCTTCCCCGGTGAAATTCAGCATGACATAGGGCGTCAGACCAGGTGTGACGCTGTAACAGTAGGCCCCGCCGAGTTTCCCAGGCTTGGTGCGGGCATCGATGTGGCGATCGGCGAATACGCGTTGCGCCAGCTCAGCGAGCCGCGGCGAAAACCCATGGTACGCATCCAGCACCATTCGAACCGCATCCGCGTAACGGTACGTCTTCTGTTCCGCACGATGCGGGGCATAGATATGGTACCGGTTCATCCGTTTGATTTTGCAGAGCCGCGCCTTCAGGCCGAAGTAACGCTGAAAGATCGGGGCGTTCTTCATGCAGACGGACAGCAGCGCGTCCACGGCTTGATCGGGAATGTCATTGCTCAGGTTGCGGGTCGCCATCGGTGTGGCAAAATGGCGCAACTGGAGATTCTCCGCTTTCCAGTCGCTGACCAGCGTCTTGTAGAGTTCGCCGAGCAGATCCTGGTGAGATTCATACACGCGATACATTTCCCGATAGGCGGCCTCCCGCTGCGCCGCTTTCGGGCTGCGCAGATAAGCTGTCAATGCCTCCCGGTTCATCGTCTTTTTCTTGCCTCCGACGCGCATCGTGAAGGTGAAGCCATTGGTGACGATATCGTAGAGCTGATGGACGGCGCTTTGGCCGGTGATGTTCTTGATGTTGATGATCTTCTCTTCCGCTTCCGAGAGCGTATGCGGCTTAAAGCGCCGGATGGTCTCCAAGTGATAGCGGAAGCCTCCGCTGTTCGCCATGAGGCGTTCCGCATTCGGCGCATCCACGCCCTGCCACCAGAGATCGAAGAACAAAAGATGGTTGTGGAGCGCGGTGAGCTGCTCCTCGACTTTGTTCTTGAACGAGCGGGCCTGCAGCTGTTTCGTATCTTCAGAAAACCAGAGATAGGCATAGGCCCCCAGCCGGCCCGAGTCTCGGGCGATCTGTTCCGACAGCGTCAGCAGATCCAGAAAGGTCTGTTCCGGCATTGTCGCGGCCAGGCCGGCGCGCGCTGATTCGAATCGCGCGACCTGTGCGCTCAAGTCTTTCAGATAGCGGTCGAATTGTCGTACCGGATCGGTCACCAGGTCGGACAGCTCCCAATGATCGGCAAACTCGCGGGACGAAAGCGAACGGCGTGATCGAGGGGAAGGGACGGTCTTGCGCGCGACGGCCATAGTCGAGTGCTCCGATAATAAGGGTGAACAATGTGAGGGATCATACCATCGTCGGAAGCGGTGAGCTTGTAGATTCTTCGAGGGGCATATGGAGCGACAGGCACACCGTTGACAGGTGCGGTTCGGATGTTACAATCCCGGCAGGTGAAGCCGTGACGGAACAAGAAATCAATCGGGCCATTCAATATGTGACTGCCGCCACCTCCTATGGACGGGACACGGTGGCCGAGATTCTCCGGACAGGCCTGTCGGAATTGTCGGTGCTCTCCATGCAATCGACGCGTCGCTTCGAGCGGGAAGATCTGCTGGGTTACCTGTGTCAGTGGACGATGAAGCGCACCGGTCACCCGGAACCGTTGGTGCGGGAGGTGTTGGATGGAGCCGGCCGATGGCTCGATGAGGTGGCCATGACGCTTGCGCAGCGCGACGAAGAAGCGGCGAAGGCCGGAGACGATGACGAGACGGGCGCCGCATCCGCGTGAAGGCTCCCGGTCCACGTAAGGGAATTGTCCAGGGCTTCCAGACTCTTCCTCACCATTGCATCGCCGTTTGGTGAGACCGTGATGCCGCATGGAAGGGTGCGCGGCCTCACGCCTCGGCGGAATGCAGGTCTTTGAGTATTTGCTCAATCGTCGGCTTCAGGGAGGGGATTCGCTCCTTCACTGCCAACCAAATCGCTTCCCGGTCGACCCCGAAAAATAGAAGTGCGTGACTTTGTCTCGCATGCCGGCCATTTCCTTCCACGGAATGGCGGGGTATTGGGCAGGAATTGTGGAACGTACGTTCTTGGCGGCCTCTCCGATCACTTCGACTGCCCGCACCACGGCGTTGAACGTTTTCTTATCATCGAGGAATTGCTGGATAAGACATTCCCTCGATGAACTGCTCTGCATCACGCATGCTGGAAAGTATGTCCTTTACATACAGCGCAACGTGTCGGGTCATAGGGTGACGGTATCCCGCAAAATGGCTGCTTTTAATTCTTCTCGCAGGTCCCGCCGGGGAACCAAATCCACTTTCGCATTGAGAACCTCAGCGAGATACAGTTCTGCTCCGACAAGTTCGAATAGGCTGATGGGCTTCAGAATATCGGCCAGCAAATCGATATCGCTATCCGGGCGCTGTTCCTGCCGAGCGTATGATCCGAACAATCCCACAACATTGATGCCATATTTGGTAGCCAGCGCTTCCTGATGCTGATGAATAATGCGACGAATGTCACTGATCGTCTTCATGGCTTCCATTGTCTTGGGGAGCGGACGTGAATGTTTAATCGCTGACGTCATTCTATGCCGGCACGATTTTCCTGTCGAGCCGAAAGCCGGCTCTAGCGGGAACATCAACCAGCCGCGCGGACTGTCCAGCTATATTCACAGTGAGGTGCCTTTGAAGGCAGGGGCTAGAGGTCTTTTCTGAGCTGTCAGGCAGGGAGCGTGCTCTTCAAGGCTTCCAGGTTCTTCGTCACCATCGCATCGCCGTTCTTGGTGGACACGGCAATGCCTTCGTCAGCCACTTGGCGGCATTCGTCGAAGCGGCTCAGCTTGAGAAGCGACTGCGCCAATGCATAAAAAGCCGCCGAATAGGTGGGTTTGACCTTGATGCAACCCTGAAGGGCCGTCACGGCTTCCGCCCAATTGCTATCCTCCATGTAGGCTTTTCCCAAGCCGAACCAAGCCACCTCGTCGTTCGGGTCGATCGCCAACACTTTTTTTAGCGGTTCAATTCTCGGATTGGGCATCATCTCTCCTAGGTGCTGCTGCGAAGTAAAAAGCGACCGTAACACGCGTTTCCGATCATTGTCTATGGCGATTCCTGCGTGCTAGTCTGACGAAGGAGATCGTATCGTGAGGGATCTGAGCGTATGGCTGATGGCGTATAGCTGAGGTCAGAAAACCTGTACCCGCCTCCGGTTCGACCATACGCTATAGGCTATCAGCCATTTGCTCTTGCTTCGCGCGAGATACGAACGACGTTTCACGGACTCCGACATGGGAAACACCGGTCTCATTTACGATCCACGCTATCTTGAACATGACATGGGCGCCGGACATCCGGAGTCGCCCAACCGGCTCCGTGCGATCATGCAACGACTTGCACAGAGCGGGACGGCCGCTAAACTGACCAGGATCCAACCACGAGAAGCCGAGGACGAATGGGTGACGCTCGTGCATCAGCCCGGTTACGTCGCGTTATTGAGGCAGCAGGCGCCACCTCACGGACGCATTTCATTGGATGCCGATACCTCCATGTCGCCAGGGTCGCTCACTGCCGCGTATCTCGCGGCGGGGGGGGCATTGGCTGGGGTAGACGCCATCATGGCCGGCCAGGTTCAGCATGCCTTTTGCGCCGTGCGCCCACCTGGGCACCATGCGGAGGCCGATCGAGCGATGGGCTTCTGTCTGTTCAACAACGTGGCGATTGCCGCGCGCTATGTGCAGAAACGGTACGGCCTGCAGCGAGTGCTCATTGTCGATTGGGATGTGCATCACGGCAACGGCACGCAGCATAGTTTCGACCGAGACTCCTCGGTATTGTTCTTCAGCACCCATCAATATCCGCATTACCCTGGAACCGGACGCGCTACTGAACGTGGAAGCGGTGCGGCGGAAGGTCTCACCATCAATGTGCCGATGGAGGCGGGTGAAGGCGACGATGGGTACCGTGCCGTCTTTCAGAGGGTGTTGGTGCCGGCTGCCGATGCGTTCCAGCCTGACTTTGTCATTGTCTCGGCCGGCTTCGACGCACACCGCGACGATCCGTTGGCGAGCATGGGACTGACGGAAGAAGGTTACGCAGATCTCACGGCCATCGTGGCCGGCATTGCCACTCGACATTGCCGGGGGCGCCTGCTGTCGTCACTTGAAGGTGGGTATAACCTGACGGCATTGGCGGCGTCGGTCGAGCGGCATATCCAATCGTTGGTCGAGGCATGAAGCTCTGGATAAAAATTCTCCTGGGCGTTGCGACGGTCGCCGGCGCCGTTTACCTCTATTATACGGAGGTGAAGCCGGTCGTGATCTTTGGGCTGCGGTCGGACTATGCCCATGCGATTCCGTTCCAAAAGATCCCGGAAGGTTTGACCAGCCTGAAGGCGGAATCCTGCGGGCAGTGCCATCGCGAAATTTATGACGAGTGGAAGACGAGCATCCATGCCCATGCCTATGAAGACCCGTTCTTCCAGGCCTATTGGAAAAAAGATAAACATGTCTGGGTCTGTTTGAATTGCCACAGCCCGCTGGAAAATCAGCAGCCGACCTTGATCAAGGACATTCCCCGCGGTCGGGTGGAGAAGGCCACGCAGGAGCCTAATCCGCACTATGATCCGGAGTATCAGAAGGAAGCCATTACCTGCGCGGCCTGCCATGTCCGTGACGGGGTCATTCTCGGTCCCTTCGACGATTCGGCTGCGCCACATCCGACGAAGTTCGATCCGAGTTTCCGCACCGCGCAGTACTGTTCGCGCTGCCACAATGTGGTCTCGGGGCCGGCCCAGTTCTACAATGTCGGCCCCTGTGGGACCTACGCCGAGTATGAAGGCAAATACTTCATGCAAGAGCGAGGCTTTATCTGCCAAAGTTGTCATATGCCGGAAGTGGACCGCCCGGTTGCCGAGAACGGACCGATCAGGCGTGGGAGGCGGCACTTGTGGCGCGGAGGCCATGATCCCGACATGGTCAAGCGGGCGGCGGCGATCCAAGTGAAGGTCGATCCTTCAGACCCAAAACCGGGCGAGCAGGTCACGGTGACCTTGACGTTGATGAACGCCGGGGCCGGGCATAAAATTCCAACCGGCGATCCGGACCGCCACTTCACGGTCGAGTTTACGGTGAAAGACGGCAATCAGCAGGTCCTGGCCGAGAAAAGCCATACGATGGGGCGCTGGATCATGTGGCAACCGGCCATCGTGGAGTTGTACGATAACCGTCTCCTGCCGCTGGCCAGCCGGGATTATCAATTTTCCTACCGGATGCCGGATGCCCCGAAGGAATTGACGCTGAAGGCCCATGTCCGGTACCACATTCTGACCGACGGGCAGCACGAGATGTTACGGAACAAGTATGGCCTGATGGGGGACGATCCCTACGCCTTTACAGTGTATGAGCGGGAAGTGCCGCTGAAGGAAGGGCTGGCGGCGGCCTTCGCCGATCCCTTGCCGGAGCCGCCGCCGATGGCCTGTCTGCATCCAGCAGCGTCCAAGGGATAAGTATTCACCGACCGAGATCGAGGAACCCATGCAACATGGGTTTTGCAACCGTCAACAAGCCCTGACACTACGCCATGTTAGGCGGTACGCCCGGTCTTGAGTAGCACTCACAGGGGTAAGAACGGGTAGCAGCTTCGACCCCCAAATTTTCCCAAAAACTTTGTCAGGGTATTCGTGGTGCGCCGGAAGCAGCTTCCCCCCGCTGGGGTAGGTCTCGGCTGGGTGCATGGGACAGGCCGATCTCCGACGCCAAGTAAGGCCGCGCTCAAGGCCAGCCCTACGGCCAGGCAAGCGGCTTGTGTGCATGTACGCTGTGGCTCAGGCCAGGGATGCTATCTCTCAGCCGTTGTGGCGTCTTCGTTCGGCCTTAGGCGGCCTCCTGTTGGCACAGCCTCCAGACCGTCCGACTGCTGAGCCCGACCTCATCAGCAATCCGGCACATGCCCATGCCCTTCTTTCGCAGAGCCTTCCCGGTACTGATCCACATTCCAGCGCGGTCCTGTGACCGATCGACCCGTCACGACAATGTCACCGTGACTCTTTTCACCATCACGACACCAAGCATCCACAGGAGTTCCATCATGCCTAAGTCAGACGCAGAACGTCAGCGAGACCATCGAGCGAAGGTACAAGCCAAGGTCAAGCCAGTCAGAACACTCCTTGCCAGAGTGAAACGTCTCCTACTCGATCATCCTGAGAAGGCCGTACGGTTCGAGGTGGTCATAGCGAACATCAATCGGGAGCTAAGGGAAGGTCGCGCAATGTCCTGAGTAGTGGGAGTCTTTGTGAGGCTGGTGGCGGTCTTTAGAAGGCTGAAAAGTAGGCTGAAGACCCCCTCCACTAAGCCCATACCTACCATAGAGCAGAATCAAAACGCTTAAGTTGTTGATTGTTAAAGGGAAGTCCAGAATCGATTCTGCTCTCAAACTGGCATGGGGGTACCCCTCGCAGGCCGGCCGAAGCCGGTCGATTGTGCTCTCAAACTGGGGAGGGGTACCTCCCCACCGTGGCACCTAGTCCTAGGGACAACCCCTGGATGTCGATAGGCCATGTGAGCAATATACAGGTCTTTCGGTCTTGACGAACATCCCTAGGGTTCGATACCGTATGGACACCCACGCACTCAAAGGAGGTCTGCCATGCTTGACGTTGCTGAGCGAAAGGAAGTAAGCAAGGAAGTTCTGCAATTTGTCCTCGCCAGTGAAGCCCTTCTCTCACCTGCTCTACGCCCAATAGAACTGACCAACGAAGAATGCACCATGATTGCGGAGTACGTGCTGAATCTCTCGCGCTCTGGCAATCCGTGGGCGAAGGGCCTGCCGGTTCGGTACAATACGTAGACTTGACACGGGCTGTCACAGAGACAAGAGCTAAGGGTCTACTCTTCCTTGCACCGTACCGCCAACTCTGTGACGTAGACTAGTACGAGTTGCTTCTCCTCAACAGTCATGGGCGGGACTAAGTGAGTGGGCGACAGGATGGTCTCAGATGCAGCGATGAAGTCGCGGATTTCCGACCTGAATTGAAATTCCATACAGGGACCTCCTTGAACAGCTGGAGGGTGAAAGCTCATTACCAGTAGTGTACTAATCGGTTCGGGATGTGTCTAGAGACGGCACGGCTCGAATGAGTTAATAGTTCCTCAAGAACCAGTTCCGGGAAGATGAAGTGGTGCGGGTCTAATGCTCCCGCCTAGGTGGGGATATACCCAGTGGGCAAGGCTACTCCCTTCCATGATCATAGGAGTATGACCAATGCAGCACAGAAACAGCAGGCCCTTCGGAGCAAGGCCAAGGCCAAACTCTCCGTGATCAAGGCGAAGCTAAGACCGGCGCTCAAAGCGAATACCGAAGCTGACCGACAAGCCGAGCGACTGCGACGACTCTTGACGGACTACCCATTTCTCGCCGCTCAGTTCAATACCTGGATGGAGAGCCGAAAGGAGAAAATTAGGCAAATGAGAACCAGGCTTTGAACGTCTCACGAAGGAGGTCTACCCAATGGCTCCCACTAAATGCGCCCATCCCGCGTGTCATTGTCAGATCGCCGAGGATGCCTATTGTAGCGACACATGCCGGGAAGCTGCGAAGGTGCCTGTAGGAGAGTCGAAGACGTGTCCGTGTGAGCATCCGGGGTGCAAGGCGGGATACTAAGGCGAGTCAGTCTCGACAATCCCTTTGTGCCGAGCGCGGCCAGGGCAATACATCAACGTATCGCGAAGCTCGTACGAGACCATTCCCGGTATGTCAATCACTTCGACCAGCTCTTAGGAAGGATCGACAGGGAGTTGAAGGGAGGTCGTGACAAAGGTTGAGTAGCGGTGTGACGAAGGTTGTCATTGTCTCCGTGAACCTACTTAGATTGGCTATCGCTGCCCCGGAAGGCATTATTTCTCCCCGATTGCCTGTCGAAATCGAGAAGAAATGTATGCAGTGTTAGGCTTAGATCGCGGTCCCCAAAAGCCTCCGCTGCAACCGCAAAGCCAATGATGGCCCGGAAGAATGGATTGTAGAGGTCATACCGATGCTCTTCTTGTCTTGATGTTCCTTGCATGCCATGTAGGTGAAACCTTCTCGGATCTCCTCCATACATATCCATGATGTGTGAAGAAACCCCATGAACAAAGCGGGAGTAACTACTGTAGAGCGTCCGTGAAAGCTTCACGCCTCTGTCTGAACTTTCGCCTGTCCATTTGCTTTCAAACTCCGCATTGTATGTCTGAATTTTCTTGCGCCTAACCATATAAAGCTTCTCATCTTCTTGATAGAAATGCTGGAGGAATTTGTCATGCTCGGGTATTTGTTCCCCACCAATAATCGCATACGAGAGGAACAAAACATCCTCATGAAACTCGTCCAACATTCGATGGATGGCTCCCTGCTCTTGGAGGAACCCATTCTCAAGTAGAAGACGGGCAGCATGAAGACCTGAGACGACACGCGCGAGCTTCTGAATAACCGCTTGTTGTATCGTCTTTTCCACATAACGATACACGTACCCATCTCCAAGGGGAACCCGTTGCGGAGCCGGAACCATCCCTTGGAGCTTTCTGAATGCCTTGTCCAAATGGTGAAGAGTCTCGTTGTAGAGGCCGTCCATTGTTAGTTTTCCATCGTGTTACCGAATCCGTAGACCGCGCGCTTCCTGATCAAAGGACCTCCAGCTCGTCAAGCGCGTCGAGAAAGCGGAGGTGTTCTCGCATGTAGTCGGCGAACGCTTCCCCAATGGGTACAGAGGTAGCGGGAAGGCTCGATAGGGGGTTTGGCTGAAGGACTTCCTGGTTGCGCTGCGAGTTCCGTTGGATTTCCTCCAGATGATTACCATAGTCGCCGCGTGATCGCCGAGTTTCCTCCCGGTAGAGCGCAGTCCGAGCTTTGAGTAGTTCCCGCTTGAACCGGGCGAGTTGTGCGGATTCAAGCTGGAGCCCCTGCAAGAGAGTCGCGGCCAGATCGGCCACGGCGTAGAGCCGGTTCTCTTCAAGCTGTTCAGTGGATTCCTCCCAGAGGTCCGTCCAGATGTCGGTTTCAGTGTAGGCGTCATCGTCCCCATCGGGCGAAGTGGAAGGGGAGACCGCTCGCGCCTGCTCCGTTTTGTCTAGCTCCTGATCAACCCATCGAGCAATGATGTCCTTCAAGGCTTGATCCATGACCGCCTTCACCCTCTCAATCAGATGGCCTCGGGTAGCGCCTGCACATTCAATCCGCGTAGCCGCTACTCGCGCCGCCAAGTAGGAAGACCGTACCACGGCGGTCTCATGGTCGCTAGTTTGAAGTGACTTCCAGAGCTGCTTCCCTAAAAGGGAGATACGCCAGTGATAGCCATTTCCGCGTTTCAGCAAGAGTCCGGTTGTGTTCATTGGTCCTGGTTCGGTAAGCTGGTGTTCGCTGAACTCATCCAGAGGCTACACGATGCAACATCCATTATTGATCGACAGTGAAACACTTCAACGACGATTAGGGCAGCCCGGACTTGTCATTATCGACGTGCGCGGGCGAGCGGCCTACGAATTCGGCGGCCATATCCCCGGCGCCGTGCATTCCACCTGGCATGAGTATAGCGACCCCGACGCCGTGGCCAAGGGACTGCTGGATCCGGATCTGAAACGGATCGAGAAGCGGCTGCAATCGCTCGGCATCAACCAGGCCAGCGAGGTCGTGATCTATTCCAACCCCTTCGACAACTGGGGCGATGAAGGCCGCATGTTTTGGATGTTGGAATACTTCGGACATAAAAATCTGAAGGTGCTGGACGGCGGATGGGTGAAGTGGATCGAGGAACGTCGTCCCTTCGAACATGGGGTGGCGCGCACAGCGCCAGGAAACTTCACCGTGGCGCCGGTCGATTCAGCCGTCATCATGAAAGACGAGTTGAAAGGGATCGTGCGCAAGCCGCATCCCGCGACGACGATTGTGGATGCCCGCAGTCTCGAAGAGTACTTGG
Organism: Nitrospira sp.; assembly: GCA_021323395.1. Taxonomy (GTDB): domain Bacteria; phylum Nitrospirota; class Nitrospiria; order Nitrospirales; family Nitrospiraceae; genus Nitrospira_A. The sequence goes on along the minus strand of JAJONL010000007.1, from coordinate 50,423 downwards.
GAAAAGAAGTTTCCGGCATCCCGCGCCCCGGTCATGTCCCTGGCGCCGTGCATGTCGCCTGGAGCGGGTTCCTCAACTCCGATGCGACGGTGAAAGACCTGCCGACGATCAAGGCGCAGTTGGATCTCAAAGGACTCAATCCGGCGCACGACACGATCTGTTACTGCACGGGTGGCGTCCGCGCCGGTTGGCTCTACTTCATCCTGCGGCTCGCCGGTTACGAACATGTGCGCAACTATCCCGGATCCTGGTGGGAGTGGAGCCGGGATTTTGCGTGCCCCGTAGAAAAAGATCTGCTTGCCTTGCAGAAGCTCCTGGGATTGACGGAAGCTACGGTGCCGACCGGGATGCGGCCGTCTTGACAGGATGCAGAGCCCTCTTTATGCTGAACCCAAGTGATACATTGATGCAGTGCACATACTTACAGAGGAGGCGTTCCATGCAGACGGCTAAGTGGCGGGGAGTCGTGGTAACCGGTGTCATGTTGGCGCTCGTCGGGGCGCCGATGATTGCCGGTGTGGCCTTCGCAGCAGGAAATAAACATCAGGCGGAGGCGGTTGACCATGCGAAGGAGGCGGTAATGCACGGGAAAAAAGGGCATGCGGAAGAATTAGTCAAGCATGCGGAAACGGCGCTGAAGCATGCCGAGGGGGCGATGACCGATACCAAGAATCCTCACGTGGCTGAAGGAATCAAGGGTTTGAAAGACGGAATCGAACACGGCAAGGCCGGACACGCCGATGTGGCGACGAAGGCGGTGGAAAACGCCATTCCCCATCTGTCAGAGGGCATGTAAGGAGCTCTTGCGCGGCAACGGTGTCTGAAGTGAAGCGGGCAGGGGAATCCCTGCCCGCTTTTTGTTTGTTCTGAAAGGCAGCGTCATGCGAGTCGGATACTTCCAATTTGATCCGGTCTTCGGCGAGGTCGCTCGCAATCTCGACCTGGTGACGGCTCGACTCGAACAGGTGGAGGCCGATCTCATCGTCTTGCCGGAACTGTTTGCGACCGGTTACCAGTTCATATCCAAGGAAGAAGTGCTGCGGCTTGCGGAACCGGTTCCGGATGGGGAAACTACCAAATGGTTGGCGGATCTGGCGAGACGCCGGAGAGTCACGATCGTAGCAGGGTTGCCGGAGCGGGCCGGCCTGCAATGTTTCAATTCGGCGGTGGTGGTCGGGCCGAAAGGCTTCATCGGCTGTTATCGAAAAACCCATCTCTTTTTCGAGGAAACGCTGTTTTTTATGCCGGGCGACAGCGGATTTCACGTGTGGGACATCGGAATTGCCAAGGTCGGTGTCATGATCTGCTTCGACTGGTTTTATCCGGAGGCGGCCCGTACCCTGGCGTTGCAGGGGGCGGATATCATCGCGCATCCTTCCAACCTGGTGCTGCCGCACTGTCCGGACTCGATGGTGACGCGTTGCTTGGAAAATCGGGTCTTCAGCGTAACGGCGAATCGGATCGGCAGCGAAGCCCGCGGTGGAAAGGAGCGGTTAACCTTTATTGGGATGAGCGAAATCGTGAGTCCGCGCGGCAGCATTTTGCATCGTGCCCCTCGTGAGGCCGACGACCTGGCGATCGTCGAGATTGACCCGGCAGAAGCGAGAACGAAGGCGCTCAATTCGTACAATGATCTCCTGCGCGATCGCCGTCCGGCTTTATATGGTGTCTAGCCTTCACGGCATCATCTTCCCTGGCTCACCTTGCGTCGTTCGCAAGCACAGGGTAGGATGAGCCATGATGACTCCCCTCGGGAAAGGCATTCTGTTAGTGGCCGCGCCGGCGTTAAAGGACCCGAACTTTCGGCAGGCGGTGGTGCTCCTGTGCGAGCATGGGCCGGAAGGCGCGTTGGGGGTCATCGTCAACCGCCCGACGGGGATGTCCATTTCGGAGGCATTGCCCCAGGTTCCCATCTTGGAAGGACAGCCGCACGTGCTCTATGCCGGCGGGCCGGTTCAGACCAACCAAGTGATGATGCTCTATCGGATCAACCACACTCCTGAGAATTCGCACCAGGTGATTGAGGGTGTCTGCCTCGGAGGCGATTTGGAGATCATGGAGCGCATTCTGACTCAGCAGCCGGACAAAGAGTCGTTTCGCGCTTACCTGGGCTATTCCGGATGGGGGCCGGGCCAATTGGAATCCGAGATGCAAACCGGTTCATGGATTACCCTGCCGGCTGATCCCTCGATCCTCTTCGAGAAAAACCCCACGCAAATTTGGTCCGATATCCTCCTGTCGTTAGACGACGACTCGCGGCATTACGCAGATATGCCGTTCGATCCCTCCTGCAACTAACAGGATGTTAAAAAGGCTCGCCAGCTGCGTTCTCGCCTCGCTCAACACCTGCGACGTACGTAATAAGTACGCCTCGGTGTTTCGCTCGCTGCGGCCTTGCTGAACGAGCCTTATTAACATCCTGTACCTATAGTTGTCGCTCATATTTCCTCGTTCATATTCGCGAGAAGCGGGGCCCTCCGATCCTTTGACGAGATACGCTTCACATTTCACGAGGTGGGGCGGCTCCGCTGAGCATCTTCGCCAGAAACCTCCCTGTGTGGGACTGGGCGACCTTCGCCACCTGTTCGGGTCGTCCTTCGGCGATGATATACCCGCCTGCTTCTCCTCCTTCCGGCCCGAGGTCGATCACCCAGTCGGCCGTCTTGATGACATCCAGATTGTGTTCCACGACGATGAGGGTATTGCCCGCGTCCACGAGTTTGTGCAGGACCGCCAGCAGCTTCTTGATATCGTCGAGATGGAGGCCGGTGGTCGGCTCGTCCAAAATATAGAGCAGATGATGTGCCGACGGATCTTTCAATTCGGCGGCGATCTTCAACCGCTGGGCTTCGCCACCTGAGAGAGTCGTAGCCGCTTGGCCCAGCTTCAGGTAGCCCAGGCCGATCGAAGACAGTAGATAGAGCTTTTCGGTCAGCTTGGGCGATCCGGAGAAGAAACCCTGCGCTTCGGTCACCGTCAGGCTCAGCACATCGTGGATGGTTTTGCCGCGATACCGAATGCCGAGGATCTCCGGTTTGAATCGACGGCCGTTGCACTGTTCGCATGTGGCATAAATGTCTTCGAAGAAATACATCTCCAATTTTTCGTAGCCGTTACCCTCGCACCGGTCGCAGCGCCCTCCGGCAGCATTGAACGAAAAGTGCCCTGGTGTGAGACCCTGTCGTAAGGCATCTCGTTCGGAGGCAAACAGAGTACGAATTTCATCGAACGCTTTTAAGTACGTGATGGGGTTCGAACGGGGCGTCCGGCCGATCGGTTGCTGATCGATCAGGCGCACCCCTTTCACATGTTCCAACCCCTTGATGGCCTGAAACCTTCCCATCGGCAGGGATTCGACCCGAAAGGCGCGGGCCGCGGCACGGTACAATGTCTTCTCGATGAGTGTGCTTTTCCCCGATCCGGACACGCCGGTTACACAGACCAACATGTGCAGTGGAATCTTGACCACGAGGTTCTTTAGATTGTGTTCCGCTGCGCCGGCGATGCTCAGGATTTTGCCGTTGCCCGAACGGCGGCTTTTGGGAAGGGGAATGCGCTCTTCGCCTCGCAAGTAACGGGCGGTGAGGGAGTTCGGATCGCCGATGAATTGCTCTCGCGGCGCGGCGCAGACGATGTGGCCACCCCGTTCTCCTGAACCGGGACCCAGTTCGACGAGGTGATCGGCAGCGCGAATCATCATCGGATCATGTTCCACCACGACGACGGTATTGCCATGGTCGGCCAGGTCACGGAGAATACCGGCGAGGGTGGCCGTGTCGCGCGCATGGAGCCCGATGGTCGGTTCATCCAAGACGTAGAGGGTGCCCACCAAACGAGAGCCGAGCTGATTGGCCAGCGCAATTCGCTGCGCTTCTCCCCCGGAGAGTGTTTTGGTCTGGCGGGAGAGCGTGAGATAGCTCAGCCCGACGCGGAGCAGAAAATTCAGCTTGGCGTGGAGCTGACGCAGAATGTCTTTGGCGATTTCTGCATCGAACGCGGGCAGGGCCAGGCGCTGAAACCAGGCGGCCGCCGACTCAATAGTAAGTTCATTGAGCTGCACAAAGTCATGTCCTGCCAGCTTGACGAATCGCGCGGCCGGCTTCAGTCGGCTCCCCTGGCACGTCGGGCAGGTGGCAGGGCTGCGGTACCGGCTCAGCAGCACTCGCACGTGGAGTTTGTAGCGTTTGGTTTCCAAATAATCGAAGTATTGCCGGACGCCTTCCACCTGGTCGCTGCCTTCCCACATCAGCTGCTGCACCTCGGTGGGAAGTTCCTGAAAGGGAACCGTCAGATCGACCCCCAACTTTTTCATCCCCAACAACATCTGTTTCTGCCACCAGTCTGAGCCCGGCTTGCTCCAAGGCTCGATGACGCCGCCGGCGAGCGACTTGCTGCGATCCGGGATGACCAGGTCTTGGTCGTAACGCAAGATATTCCCGAATCCTTTGCACTCGGGACAGGCGCCCAACGGATGGTTGAACGAAAACAACAGCGGCCGCAACGGCTCGAAGGTCCGTCCGCAACCCTGACAGCGAAAGTGCGTGCTGTAGGTCCGGAACCCATGTCCGATGACCTCGACCTGACAGACACCCTCGGCTTCCTGAAACGCCATCTCAATGGCTTCGATCAACCGATGGCGGTTGTCCGCTCGGAGGACGAGTCGATCCAGCACGACCTGAATGCCAGATTCGCGTATCTCCGGAAGTACGGCCTGCTCGTGGAGATCCAGCAGTTCGTCGCCGCACCGCAGCCTGGTGAAGCCGCGTTTCAAGAGTGAGTCGAGCAGCGATCGGTCGTGACCGGGACCAAGGTCCTTAATGGGGAAGAGAATCATCGCACGCGCATCGGCAAATTGCGCCAGCAACTCCTCGGCCAGCGACCCAGGGTGGTAACCCCGTGCCTCCTGGTTACAATCCGGGCAGACGGGCTTGCCGATTTTGGCGAAGAGGAGCCGCAGGAGATCAGCGAGTTCCGTGGCGGTGCCGACCGTCGAGCGGGCCGTGCGGATCGGATTTTTCTGTTCGATGGCGATCGCGGGGCGAATGTTGACCATACGATCGACATCGGGACGGTTCACTTTGCGATCCCGAGAGGCCGGTGATCGCAGTGACCTTGTCGTGAGGTATCCGCAGCGAAATGTTCTTGAGATTGTTTTGGCGCGCGCCTTCGACGATTAGGTCATTCGCGGTGCGATCTGGTGGACTACGGTGTGCCACGGCGTCGGTTCCTTCCTGAGAAAGACCGATCATCGTAGCAAGCGCAGAGGGCGACCGCAATGTCGTCACAATGTGGCGGATGGTGCGATCAGCCTGGTCGGATTGTACAATGCCGTCGTGTCTTCAAAAAGGAGGGGATCGGTTCGACTACCGGGGCTATCTCGCGCGAATCGGCTATGAAGGGTCGATGACTCCTTCGGTTGAGACATTGCGCGCGCTGCATCTGGCTCATGTGTTGAGCGTGCCGTTCGAGAACCTGGACGTTCATCTGGGGCAGCCGATCTCGCTTGATCCGCCGGCCTGGTTTCAGAAAATCGTGCTCCGTCGCCGTGGCGGCTGCTGTTTCGAACTGAACGGATTGGGCGAGGGGAGTATCTCCTGCAATGTGAAATTGAAGATACCTGGGCGAGCCTCTATCTCCTTCGCGCTCGATCCCTGCTTGCCGGTGGATTATACGTTCGCGAATTATTACCATTCGCACTCACCCGATTCGCCCTTCGCGCAGCAATGCATTTATACGATGCCGACGCTGACAGGGCGGAACATCTTCACCGATCGGCGGCTCAAGATCCGCGGGGACGGACTGCGAAAGAGGTTCATGTGAAAACTGAAGAAGAGTATAAGCAGCTGCTCCAGAAGCACTTTGGACTCGTTGCCGAAGGACAGTTCAGGCCGGTCAAGGAACAGGTGGCAACAGGGTAAACCCCTCGCGTCGAGCTGCTTCTCGGAGGCGCTGATCGAGACAGACAAAGTGATGCCCCATCGTTTGCCCCCGACTCCATACCAGCGCAGCAGCGAGTTGTAGTGCATCCGCCGCTCGGAGCGGATGCAGCAGGAGTGCTCGTCCTGCTTGTTCCCGAACGGCGCGACTCGGCTCGATCTCCGTCCATTCCGCTGCCAACGCCGTAAGGACAGTCCGGGCCTGCTCTTCTTCCTTGGTGGTGAGGAGTTCTTCACGTCTCAGCCGAGCGAATGCCGAATAACATTCCACCGGTGTCGCCCACCAGGCCACAATGGCCTCATCCTCCTCCGCGAACTTCCTCAACGAGGCGGTCGGCAATTCATCCAAGCAGAGCGGGATCAGCGCCGAGGCATCCCAGAACTTCATCGGCCCTCGGCACGGTCAGTAAGTAAGGCTTGCAACGCCCGCCCTTTCCGGTCCTTCGGGCGCGGAAGCTTCCAGAACCCGACCGGTAATTTCCCCGACCCCCTGCGGACCAAGCCGGCCCGCACCAAGTCAGCGAGCTGGGCGGTCTCCGTGTCCCTCTGTCGCGGCATCGGGACCAACTTGGCGATGGGTCTGCCCCGTTCCATGACGATCAACTCCTCCCCAGCCTTCACCTTGGCCAAACACTGGCTTAGCGTGGCCTTGAGTTCAGAGACCTGTGTGGACTTCATGAGGCAGCCTCCAGGTACTTGTTGACATGACCAGTATAGTCTGATCACCAGGAATCTTCAACGAGATGGAAAATGTCTTGTCATGGATATCGCTTAGCTATCAGTCTTCAATCCTGTGCGAGAGAGGCTTCCGAGCGGCGAGTCGTCGGTTCTTTCGATGGCCTCATTTGGACAAGCGGCTCGCCGATCTCCCGAATACGGCTATGTCTCTCCTGATTTGGTTGACAGGATCACATGTAAAACATAGCCTCTAGCCAATGCCACTCGCGCTCACTCCATTCGCCCTTCACCCAGCGACGCCTGTGCACGAGGCCGACGTTGAGCGGGCGAAAGTCTTCACCAATGGGTGCTCAAGACTCGCTCGGACTGACCACGAAATAACTTGATGTGAATGATGAGGAATAGTCGGGGTGGCTTACTCCAAGAGCACTTTTGATTGACCATCAAGAATGACTTTAACTTATTCGCGATAGATGGCCGGTAGCCTTTATATTCGTCTGAGAGATGAGAGGAGGAGGGAATGTGGCAGCACAAAGAGGTCGACGTCCCAAGGCCTCTAGCCAGGCCGATGCGGCTTACCCGCATGTTGCGCGCACTGTCGAGCCGGTCGATGACGCTCAAGGATTTGGCTGAGGAGTTCAGCGTCTCAAGGCGACAGGTCTATTGCGACTTGGATCGCGTTCAGGAAGAAGGGCATCCGCTGGAGCAATCCGACGGGGATAGCGAGAAGACCTGGCAACTGCCGCTGGGCTACAAGGGTCTCCCGCCGATTACGGTGTCGCCCTACGAACTTATGGCGCTGCACTTCGCCGAGAGTCACCTTGGATATCTGCAAGGCACGCCGCTGACGGATGATCTCGACAGCCTCATCAAGAAAGTCGAGGCTGGTTTGCCGTGCAAAGTGCTCAATCATCTGGCACGCATCAATCAGGTGTTCCTACCGCGCTCCGGACCGGTACGGGGGGCGGAAGACCGTTCTCAAACAACTTCAGAAGGCGTTGCTCCTCCAATGCACCGTCGTCCTCCTGCATCGCAGGCCGGACTATGATGAGCCGGTGGAACATCACATCGATCCCTATCTGCTGTTGCTGCACCAGTTCGGGTTGTATGTGGTCGGCTATTCGCATCGGGCGAAACAGCTGCGCATATTTGAGGTTGAGCGGATCGTGTCGGTAGTGGTGCTGGAAGATCGATTCAGTCTGCCTGAGGGACTCAGGCTGGATCAGGTCTATGAGAACCTGTTTGGTCTAATCGATGAGCCTGCTCAGATGGTCCGCATTCAGTTCACACCGGATGTTGCCTATCTGGTAAAGGAGCGTCGCTGGCATCCGAGTCAACGGGTCGAGCGCCTAAACGATGGTTCGGTGATTGTTTCCTTCACCGCCGGTGACATGGATGAACTCGCTTCGTAGGTTCTCTCCTGGGGTCAGGAAGCCAGGGTGCTGGAACCTCAAGCTCTCGTTGAAGCCGTGAAATCTCACCTGCATCGCGCCTTAGACCGTTATCACTAGAGCTATCAAAGAATTGTGCCGGGAAATGGGACCGGCCTGTTGGTCTCCTCGGGTGACACTGCCGGCTCACCGTCTCGCCGGCGTGCGCAAACGTGACGCTCATTATTCTTCGCGTCGCGCACCTCGCGCAACGCGCGGTCTCGGAAGACCCTCGTTGGACGCGCGCAGTTGGAGCCCAAGCAGGTTGCCTTCTATGAGTGCCATTAGAGTCACCGTGGGTGATATTGGTGCTGGAGTACTCGCCGGTCCTCGTCTGATATGGTCCTCTCACTCCCTGTGACATTCTCTGTCACGCCTGCATGGTAGCGTCCTCTCGTCAATCTACCGGGAGGGTGATCATGCTGACGAGACGGAATCTCTTCAAATCTGCCGCGACAATCGGTTTGAGTGCCCTCGCGCCATGGCTCGGTCGGTCTGCTGATAGTGCAGTACCGAAAGTGCGGCATAGCCACGAATCCGGCTTCTGATATTCCGTACGCAGGACGCGTGTGGCCGCTCCTGGAGCCGGAGCGCTTAGAAAACATCAAGGATGACTTGGACTGTGTCGAGGTGGTCGCGCGCTTTGGTTCGTCCTTGAAGCGCCCGCGAGGGATTGTGGCGAAACCGATGCGGGAGCCATCCCATTGTCTCTTTTGCGGCGAAGCGGGCTTTCAGGTGGGATCGGAATCCTTCGCGTGCAGATGGTGCGAGGCGGAGGGGATCGGCGATCGAGTTTTACGCCAGAACCGAAGGTCTGCATCAGGGTGAGGCCGAGTCGCGTCTCGAGGCGATGTTGAATTCCGGCATGCTCAAGGGCCGTCGTCGTGAGAACGAACATGCCTGCAGAATGCTGGAGGAATCGCAGCGCTTCTACCATGAACTGCTCTATGAAAGACCGGAAGGGGCGATGGCCCGAGCATGTTTGGCTGACCATTGGTATCATGCAATCCACGATCAAGCGGTTTCGGCTTGGCTATGCGCCGCCCGAACCGGACGATCTCTTGAGCCGCCACTTAATCGCCGCTGGGTTCTCTATTCCCAAACTCCTGCAAACGGCTTACGTGAACGACGATGGCGAGCAGAAGCTGATCGATCGCTATGGTGGCGGCAACCTGCTCATTCCGATCTGCGACTCTACTGGGCGTAGCTGGGGGGGTTATGAAGCGCAATCTCACATCACGGGATGAGTCTCTGCAGGCAGACTGGACGCAAGACACGTTATCCCACTCGGAGCGGCGGCTGCGTAGGCTGATCTTTTCCCATCCGACTTGGCCACCGGATTTCAGCCGTCACAAGATGCTGCTGGTTGCAGAGACATCATGGGAGGTCATCGCATTGCACAATGCCGGCATCGAGAATGTCGTTTACCTGTTCGACAGCGCGACAGATCCCGTCAGGCTGCGGACGCTGCTGTCGTTCGGCCAAGCCTTCGTCTGTGCTTTCGATCTCAAAGGCTACAGGCCGGTGACCGAGTTTCGCTTCATTGAAAGACTGGAACGCGAGGCGCGGCAACTTCGTGTTATGTCCGTGCCGTCCCAAGGCGTGCTCATGTCACTTCTACGGTCGGACGGAGGGCAAGCGGTGCGCGACGCGATGAGTCAGGCCATCCCGTTTCATCAGTGGTGGGGAGCATGACTCCCGAGAGGAGGTTCGTCATGGAATGGCTGTTGCCGCTCATTTTGCAGTTCGTGATTCCCGCCGATTCCCTCATGCAGGTAAGCCTATCCTGGATAAGTCCGGGGCGGTTTTTATAGTGGGCACCAGACCTTAAAGGAAAAGAACGTTTTTTATTTAATGGGACTGAACCCGGGTGGTGACCCAGCCTCGCTGTTGCCTCGCCAGAGAACAATTATGCGCAGGTTTTCACAATCGTCGAGGAGAAGGCGCGGAAGTCGTCCAGATGTGTGGTAATGATCGTATGGACGATGTCGAGGTTCAGGCGGGTGTATTCATGGACGGCCACATTGCGGAAGCCGACCATCCGATGCATGCGTGTCGCGAGATCTGCTGGGAGAATATTCGCGGTCTGTAACAGGGTGAAGGCGTCTCGACTTTCCTGCGGCAACCCCAGTCGGCGCCGGCTGATGACGTACATGGCCAGGTCGATGGACGTCTCACAGGCCCGTTGCAAGTTGAGAATGATCGCATCTTGCTTGGTCTGATTGGCTGAGAGATTCTGCCGGTCCCCACCATACTCCTCCACAATGCGAAGCAGGCAGCGTTCGATGCTGGCGGCTTTGTTGAGGATGACATCATCAGCCATACACGAGTCCGCGCTCTTGAATGCCCTGCACCAACTCCCGCCGTTCCTCGTTCAGTCTCGCATAGTCAGCATAGGCGTACATTTCGAACTCGGCTTTCGCTTGATCGTCCCTTGTTTCCAGGCATTGTCCGGTCGCGAGCACCTGCATCCGCATCACGGTGGACGCGGTGCGGAGGTCCAAGAGGTCCACATCGCGGTGGAGTTGCGCGGCCAAGTCCTGTGCGAGGTGGAACCGCTGTTCAGCGGGGATCGGGTCCCGGGCCAGGACGGCCACATCCAGATCACTCGTGGGGCGAGCGGTGCCATGAGCCTGCGATCCGAATTGATAGATCGCGATCACGTTCGGAATGTGTTGATTGAGAAATTGCCCGATCATGCCGGCGTCCATCTCGCGAGACTCCTTGATGGCGAGGTTTGCTGCGATTCTGTCTGGGTGGGCATTCTACGACGGAGTATACGTGACAGGGAGGCGAATGTCGAAACAGGCGAGACTTGTGCAGGGCTACCTATCGCGCTAGCAGTTTCACCAGCCCCACGCAGCCCATGTAGAGGGCCAGAGAGCCGGCCATGGAGAGCCAGAAGCCGACACGCTCGACGCCGTAGATCATGCAGCCGACGTAGACGAGCCAGGGCGGCACAAACCACAATAGGTTCTTGGCGTAGGTGACGAGGTGTTCGCTGCCGCCGTTGAGATAGATGAGGATAAACGTGGCGCCTGTCATGGCGGGAAAGGTGCTGGCAAAGGCAGCCAGGAAGGATCGGCCTTGCGACCCCAGGTAGGTGGAGACGCTGACAATCGTGCCGCCCAATAGGAAGTACAATCCGTACTTCGCCCATTCACCCATCCTCGACCTCCTTCATCCTTCTCGAAATGCCCCTTGGGCTTCTGCCACGATCTGATGACCGAGGCCTGTGTAGCGCGGCGAGAAATGAAACACGACCAGTTCGCGCACGCCGGCTTTCCTGGCCATGAGGCCTGCCTGCCTGGCGGTGAGGTGGTAACGCTCCCAGGCCTTCTCCGCGTCCTGATCCAGAAACGGGGCCTCACAGTAAAAGATGTCGGCGCTTCGCGCAAGTTCGATGATCTTGGCTTCATTTTCTTCGTCGTACCGCGCGTCTACAACATAGGCGATTTTCTGGCCGCGGCTGATGGTCACGAATCGTTCACGAACGTCGCCCAGCACAAACTCCCGCTCCTCCCTGTGATGTTCATGGTACAGCGTGGCCCGGAAGCGAAAGTCGTCCGGCTTGCCTTGCCACAGGTACTGCTTCACTTCCTTGAGCCAGTAGCCGACCGGGAGTCCCGCTTCGTGCAACCGTTCCTTATTGATGTTCACATGGAACGGCTCTTGGAGCGCATACCCGAAGGAGGAGATGCGGTGATTCAGCGCTACAGCCTGAACGGTGAACATGGGGTCTTCGAGGATGCAAAATGAGCCATGGCTTGCGTGGCCAATGACAGGAATTTCCGGCGCATCTCGACGAAGAAATCCGTCGGTGGCATGAAAGGTCGCGCTGTGAATTGTGTGGGCATGGAATTCCTGCACAGCAATGGCGAGCGGATAGCCGTCTACCAAGTTCCAGGTATAGCCATGAAGTTTTCCTTGAACATTGGCGATCAGGCCGGGAGGCCCATAGAGCCGCAGGGTCTTGCCTCGGCGGAGGGCGACGCGGAGCAGCGCATCAAAGCCGATGAAGTGGTCCATGTGAGTATGCGAGATGAAAATATCGCCGGCACGTAACAGGCGGGTCGGACCGAGCGCATCATTGTGACCGAGGTCGAATAACAGGGCGCGTTTTGACCAACGCACTTCGACGAATAAGCCCGGGTCTCCGAAGACGTCATTGACGAGGTGGCTGGAGAAGGAGGGGTTCATAGGAGGGCCGCAGGTTGTTCATCACCTTATTGGTAGGAAGACAGTAGAGACATTAACGATAACTTGAACTATTGAGACGGTGGATCGGAAAGGTCATGCCAGCATGATTCGCATGACCACGTAAAGCACGATGACCTCCACGGCATGGGCCACGATCGTGACGTAGAGGTTTCGGAATGTCACCCACAGCATTCCCCACACCAACCCGTCCCAAACGGCAATCCAATGGAGCTGGTGAAAGGTTGCCACTAGAAAGGGATCGAACGCAAACAGCAAGGCGCTCGTCCCTATTGCAGTCGACCGTGAGATCCGCAGCGCGAGGAGCCGTCCCAAAAGGAAACCACGAAAATTCAGCTCGACCATGACGGCGATGAAGCCGATAAACCATGGCACCATGAGTCCCATCGGAATTCTTGCATGGGGCGTGTCGGCCAGAAATTTGTAATCTCCTCCCCCATAAGGCACCAGATAGAGAATGACCCACGCATTGATCGCTCCGAGGAAGAGGCCCGTGATCAATCCCCACCGGAGCCCTTGTGGAATGAGTGTGAAATGCAACCCCAGGCGCTGAATGCAGGCGGTGTTGAGAGCCGTCCAAACCAGTAAGGCTGCGTAAGCACAGAACTGTGGCAGAAACTGATAGGGGCGGTACTGTTGGAGAGAAGCCGGAGAACAATAAAACAGGATCGTCGCCGCAATCGGGAGCAGGACCAGGGATGCTCCCCGTTCGGGGACCTGAGTCGAATGAATCGCTCGCGTGTCCTCAGGCCGGATCATGCCTGATCATTCGAGTTTCAGGCTGTACCGTTCGAGCGTGGTGGCCTTATTGCGAGCTAGATTGGAGAGGGATTTATTGTAATCCAGAATGGCTCGAAGTTCATTTCCTTGCGCGGTCGCCAGGTCGCGCTGAAAGTCGAGCACGAATCGGGTGGTGCTGAGGCCGACTTTTAATCGTTCCTGTTCGGCCTGTAATTGTTTTTCGGCCATGATGCGGGCGGACCGGGTGGTCTCAATGCGTTTGAAATCCGTATGCACGCGACGGACTGCTTCACGGACGCCCACGATGACTTGTTGCCGAACGCTCTGCAAGGAGGCCTGGGCATTGCGCGCTTCCAATTGGCGTTTGTTGTAGGTGCTGTAGGCGGAGCGATTTCCAAGCGGATAACTGAGGACCAGACCGGCTCCGTAGTTATAAAAGTCGCCTCCGAAATTCCGTCTGGTCGCGTCATTGTAGTCGGCGCCGAGCCCCGTGAGTCCCATCGTGCCTTGAAACGAGAGGGTGGGGAGCATCTGGTTCTTGGCAAACTTCGTATTGAGGTCGCTCGTCTCGACATTTTTGCCGGCTTGGAGAATTTCCGGACGGCGCTCGATAGCCATGTCGATCGCTTCCTGTAGACTGATGGCTTCCAGTGATGTCATGGGCGGGTCGACGGGGATCAGCCGCAGGTCCTGCCGCAATTCTTCCTCAGCCGGATTCAACAGACGGCGTAACTGATCCTCCTGATCGCGAATGGACTTTTCCGCCACGAGGATTTGTTCGACCCGCGAGGCGACTGCGGCTTCTGCCTGCAGCACGTCCACAATCGACATGACCCCGGCCTTCGCTTTGGCCCGATTGCTGGCTAAGAGTTCTTCCGCCGCCTTGAGCGCAGCCTGCGCGACCTTGAGATTCTCGTTCGCGAACACCATTTCCCAGAAGGTCTGCTCGACCGTGGCGATGACGGTCAGGACCCGGTCGAGAAAGACGTGTTGTTCGACCGTGGCATTGTTTTGCGCAATGGTGATGAACGTCCGATTTAACTCGCTCCCGAAGTTCTTCAAGAGCGGTTGGGTCACCGTCAAGGCGAGGCCGCCCGTCCAGGCGGGATTGAACAGGAAGGTATTGGGGCCGCTGACATAGCTGCGCTGAGGGCTATAATTGATGTCGTAATTCGCGCCGGTGGGAAGGTTTTGGGTGATATCGGCGGTCACGGACGACGTGTTCTGGTCAAATTTCGTAATGTCCTGCAGGGCGGCGCCCGTGAATCCCAATATCGGCCGGTTGAGCGGCGCGACCTGCCGGTTGTATTGCCCGTTCAGACTGACCGTCGGGTCGAACTTGGCCTGCTCGATCACAATGTCGGCCAGGCGGCTCTCTCTGGTTTGTCGACCGATATGGATATCAAGATTGTTTTGAAGCGCTTTGACGACGGCATCGGCGAGCGATACCGCTTCGCGACGTTCGGTGGGAACCGGCTTGGTGACTTCCAGGCCGAACGAAGCGGTCGTGGTCGAGATAAGGAGTGCCGTCGCAGTTCCGATGAGGAAGAATCCCGGGAGGATTCGATTCGTCATAACAAACTCCTTGATGCGGGCGGGGGGTTGCGCCATACTCACTTTCAACAATGCTGGGGTGGTACCATAAACGGAGATTGCTGTCCATGCTGAAGGGAAAGGCGGGGGCCATGTATCAGCGGGCGTTCAGGCTGGCAGTCATTGGGTTCGTGACGCTCTGCTCTCCACTCTTTGCGGCAGCCCAATCCGTCTCCGGTGTACGAGGTCTAGGGGGTGGAGTCGCCCCGCTGTTCGGTCTCGTGGGACCGGGCAATTTGTATCTGGATAATCAGGGCACCCAGGGATATATCTACAATTTCGGGAATAATTTCCAATCATATAACTTTCGCAATCCCACGACGGGACAGGCCTGGAGCGGGGCGATGATGACGCTGGGACCTCAGCTGTCTATCGGATTGATACAGGGGGCCAACCAGATCGGTTTCCCGCTGGTGTTTCCTCCCGTGCCGCGAGAGGTGGGACCTGTGCCCCCCATCCAATCCACAATCCTCGATGATATCCCCTAACATGCTTCTTCATTAAGCTGACCGCTGAGGCGGTTTGGTTTGACGGGGCGTGCCTGTCACACTTATTTTCGTCGCGCGGAGAGTTATCAACAGAATCCACAGCTATGACTTTCCAAGATGCCGACTAGTCTTTCTTCGGTCTCCACTCTCAAGCTGTTGATTATCATTCATTATTGACATGCTGAGAGACGGTGTCACGCTCGATCGACTTGGCGGTATGTCGTTTGCTTTAGCGAGGGCTCGTCAGGTGTCCGACAGGTGATGAGGTGCGTAATGCGTGAGGAGGCGACAAAAACTATAAGCCTGGCTCAAAGATGTCAATTGAATCAGGATCGCAGACCAGAAAGAATGCGTCAGCTTAACGGCGCGGTAGATGTTGAGTGGTCGCTATAACTCAATGTGCTGGTGTCGTTGACTATTTGAAAGTCGAGAGCAAAGGAGATCGTACTCATGAGGATTGCCCAGGTTTCACCCCTATGGGAGAGTGTCCCTCCGAAACTATATGGGGGAACCGAGCGCATTGTCTCCTATTTGACGGAGGAACTGGTACGCCAGGGACATGAAGTGACATTGTTCGCCAGTGGTGATTCAGTCACGCAAGCAAAACTGGAAGCCCCCTGTCAGCAGGCTCTACGTTTGAACACGGGGATCTTCAATCGCGAAGCGCCTCTCATTCAAATGATGGAGCAAGTCTTCTGCGCCGCCGACCGCTTTGATATCATCCATTCGCATCTCGACTTTTTGGCCTTCTCCCTCTCGCGCCGATGCCGTGTCCCGGTGGTGACGACGCTCCATGGCCGGTTGGATTTGCCTGAACTCGTGCCGGTCTTTCGTGATTTTGCCGAGCTCCCGCTGGTGTCGATTTCCAATTCACAACGACGTCCCCTCTCCTGGTGCAACTGGGCCAATACCGTCTATCATGGCCTGCCCAAAGACCTCTATACGTTTAACGCGGAGCCGGGCAAGTATCTGGCCTTTCTCGGTCGCGTCTCCCCTGAAAAGTGCCCGGATCAGGCTATTGAACTGGCCAAGCGTGTGGGGCTCCCTTTGAAGATGGCTGCCAAAGTCGATCCGGCCGATCGTGCGTACTTCGAGCGAGTCGTGGAGCCGCTACTCGATCATCCCCTGATTGAATTCGTGGGAGAAATCACCGATGCGCAGAAGAGCGAATTTATCGGGAACGCGATCGGCCTTGTCTGTCCCTACGACTGGCCGGAACCGTTCGGCCTCGTGTTGATCGAAAGCCTTGCCTGCGGCACCCCGGTCCTTGCCTATCGACGAGGGTCTATTCCGGAACTCATCGATCATGGTGCGACGGGGTTGATCAGCGAAAATCTGGACGAAATGGTCAGTCAAGTGGAGAAGCTCGCCACCCTCGATCGACGCCGGTGCCGTCAGGTGTTCGACGAGCGTTTCACCGCACAACGGATGACGCTCGATTACGTGAAGATTTATCAACAGTTGATTACCGATGCGGCGGCTCTCCCGGGTGCGTCGGGGCAGCAACAGGCTTCGAACCTCTAAGCTGGCGCGATCTCACCCTCGCGGAAGGACAAGCATGGCAGATGAGTCACACTCCCATTCCGACGCGACAACTGCGTCCGGTTGGCGGTTATTGGGCACCCGCGATTTCGGGTGTTTGTGGGCCGGCCAAGTCGTCTCGCAGGTCGGCGATGGACTAAGTAAGGTTGCGCTCCTCTGGTTTGTGTACGAGCTGACCGGGTCGGCTTTGAAAATGACCGCCATCGGCCTGTTGCAGACCATCCCCCCCCTGGTGTTCGGCCCGCTCATCGGGGTGTACCTCGATTGTCTTCCCAAGAAAAGCGTCATGATCGTCGTTGACTTGTTACGAACGTTGATGGTGCTTCTGATACCGCTTTTCTATACGTTCGACATGCTGACTCTCGAACGGTTGTACGTTCTGGTGTTCCTCATCTCCATCGTCTCCACCATATTTGGTCCGGCCCTGGCATCCTCGGTACCCCTGATCGTCCGACGCTCCCAACTGACGACGGCGAATGCATTCCTTCAGAGCACCACCAACATCGGTGTCTTATTGGGCCCGGCGATGAGCGGACTCGGCATCGCGCTCATCGGCGTGCAAAATGTTCTCTATGTGGATGCCGCGACCTTTTTCGTGTCCGCACTTTTCCTCCTGCCGATCCGGGTCCGTGACAATCGGGCTGTGAAGGGATTGAATGCCCTCTCGACGCCGGTCATTCAAGATATGATGGTGGGGTTTCGTTTCGTGTTTCTTCAACACCGGGTGGTCTTCGCATTGATGGTGACCGCGGTCCTGTACAACCTTGCGATCAGCGCCTTTGTGTTTCTTCTCCCCGTGGTGGCGAAGGAGCTTTTACAAGTGGGTCCGATGGAATTGGGCTGGTTATGGTCAGCCTTGGGTATCGGCATGCTGGGAGCTTCCATTTGGCTCGCCCGAACTCCCCAAGGGACGTTTCAGGATCGGATCGTGAAGATCGGCCGCTCTTTGGCAATCGGCGGCATTGCGGTCTGCGCCTTGGGATTGATCCAAACGCCCGTTCTCTTCAGCACCTTCCTATTGATCGTTGTCATCGGAGGAAGCACCTCGCTGTTCTATCCGGTGGTATGGGCGATGCTCCAGGAAGTCACGCCTGAGCATTTGCTGGGGCGCGTGTTCACGACGTTCAGTACCGGAGGCATGGCCTCGGCGATGGTGGGCATGGTGGGGTTCGGATGGGCGGCCGACGCGTTGGGTCCTGCTGTGAGTCTCATCGGTATCGGGTTACTTCTCTTGCTCACTGCTATGGTCACGGTGCAGGTCAGCCGCCGTGAACTGGCAGTGAGTCCGGTCGTCGCATAATCTTTTCCCTCGTCATCGTTTGGTTCACAGGCCTGGAGGCGCCCCGCTTCGGGGGCTCGTATTGCCGCTCGTTCCGAGAGGCTCCACAGGGTTGCTTTCTCTTCGTGCCTCGCGTATGTCTTTTACTCTAGGCCTCTCGCCTCCCTCGCTCGATGGTCATGATGTGCGTTCGATAAGGGCTCTGTAGCCGCTGTGTAATTCCAACATATGAGGGGTGTATGCGGATGACTCATTCTGTTTCTCTGAGGAGATCACTGGCGCTGGCTGTCGTGCTGTTTAGCGCAGGGGGTGTCGCGATGGGGACGGAGCCGACGCCCGAGGGAAAGCTTGAGCCGTCGTCTCCGAGTCAGCGACCCAAAGAACCTGAGGTGAAACTGAAGGAACCCGATCTCAAACTGAAAGACGCCGAGTCGAGGCCGGCCGAGCAGAAGTCCAAGGAAGCCGACCCGAAACCTAAAGAGAGTGAGACCAAAGTCAAAGAGACGGAGAGTAAACCAAAGGACCCAGAACCTAAAACCAAAGAACCGCCGGCAAAACAAAAAGAGTCTGAACACAAGCCGAAAGAATCCGAAAAGCTCAAAGAACCTGAACAGAAATCGAAAGACTCTGAGCAGAAATCCAAGGAGTCTGAGGTGACACTTGAAAATCCTTGTCCGACGGTGCCCCATGCGGTAGAGCCGAGGGCAACGACCGAGGCAATCGTAGCGCCGGGGGATAATGCCGCGGGAGAGCGTCCCAAGGCAGCGGAGCCTGAACCGAAGAAGCCCATACGTTCTTCCATGGTGACGGCCAAGCTTGCGCTGATCGGTGATCCAAGACTGTTTCCCTATGAAATCGAGGTGGACGCCAAGGACAAGGATCTTGTCTTGCTCGGGAAAGTCTCTCAAGAGTCGGATAAGAAGGCGGCCACTGATATCGTGCGATGTCTCGAAGGTGTGCATGCGGTGGAAAATCGTCTCAAAATCGAATCGGACGCGACGCATAGTCTTGTCGCAGAGCGAGACAAGGTGGTGACTCAACTGGTCAAGGAGCGGTTCGAGAAGAGCAAAACCTTGCAATCTGTAAAATTCGATGTAAAAACCGAGGACGGCGTCGTCACTCTGAGTGGAAACACGCGGTTCCAAATCATTGTGCTGGAAGCGGCTCAGGCCGCTCGGCAAGTCCCAGGTGTGCGGGCCGTCAATACTGACGCAGTGCGGCTGATCGCCGGGGAATAGGATTCTTGGATGAGCCCATCGGTACAGGGAGTTCCGGCCGGCAATCAGCTGAGGGTATGAAACCACAGCCCGTCAGCGGAGGGGCAGGACGCCCGAACGTGAAGTGGTCGCCGCAGCTGTTGACGCGCGACTTCACGCTGGTCTGGTGGGGCCAGATGGTCTCGCAAGTCGGCGATGGCGTATCCAAGCTCGCCCTACTCTGGTTCGTCTATTCCATCACCGGGTCTCCCCTCAAAACGACCATGATCGGGCTGCTTCAAACGTTGCCGCCCATTCTGTTCGGTCCCTTCATCGGGGTCGTCGTCGACCGAGTACCCAAGAAACTCCTCCTGATCAGCAGCGACCTGATACGAGCCGTCGTCCTGGGCGTGATACCTTGCCTCATACCAGTGGAGGCGTTCAGCATCGAACGGCTCTATTTAATGGTGTTCGTCCATGCCGTCGCCTCGGCCGTCTTCGGTCCCGCATTGACTGCGGCAATTCCATCGTTGGTGTCCCGCCATGAATTTACTGCGGCCAATGCCCTTCTTCAGACGACGACCAGCATCGGTATCATTCTCGGGCCGGCCCTGAGCGGAGTCGGGATTGCGACCATGAGCTCGCAGGAGGTGCTCTGTGTGAATGCCGTCAGTTATGTGGTGTCGGCGGCGTGTTTTCTCTTCATCCGGTTTCCCCGCGCCGAGACGGTTCCGGAAAGCGAGTCCTCTCTGGCCGGGACGTTTCGTGATGTCGTCGACGGGTTCCACTATGTGCTGCGGCGGCAACGAATCATTCTGATGCTGATCGGAGCTGCTTCGATGTATACCTTTGCCACGAGCGCGTTCAGTACGCTCTTTCCCGTGTTCGGCAAGAAACTGCTGGACCTTGGTCCTATCGAAGTCGGTTATCTATGGTCCGCTTTCGGCGTCGGTCTGTTGTTGGTGTCGTTGGGCCTGGTGTCGCTGTCCGCTTGGACCCTCCCTCGGCGCATTCAGCTAATGGCGGTGTCAAGTTTCATCAGCGGCCTGGCACTGCTCGGATTAATCGTAACGTCGAACCGGCTGGCGGCAGCCGCGCTGATGGTCATCATCGGCATGGGCGCCGGGACGCTGACGCCGGTGGCGTGGGGCGTTTTGCAGGAGATTGCTCCCACCTCACTGTTAGGTCGAGTGCTGGCGATTTACAACTTGGGGGCGATGACCTCGGCTATCGCGGGTATGACGATCTTCGGTTGGGTGACGCAGGAGTTTGGGGAACGTCCCAGCGTGTTCGGTATCGGAGTGGGTCTCTTCCTCTCAGCCCTCGTATCAGTCTGGGTGGTGCGGTGGATACGGACCAATTGGACAGAGGCCAATCATCATGAGTTGGGAGAGGCGGAGCCTCCCGTCGCGATGGTGACACAGCCCACGAGCCGCTGAGGACCTGTATAAGGTCGATCTCCGCTCCGATCTGTGCCGACGGTGCAGGCAGAATCAAGAACAGCTGGCTAGAGGGCGATGCGGGTCGCAGGCGCGACGAGTGTCGTCTTTCGGATACGCCTTGAGATTGCAGGAGGCTCACGTGGAAGAAATCATCAACGTCAACGATCGATTTTATATCCTGGCCAGCTCATCGATGGCGGACGACCGCACGCGTGTGCTGAAACATGGCGAGACATTCGGTGTGTTTGACCGCTATGGCGATATACAACCGGTGGGCCGCGGCACCCAGGGACTGTTTCATCAAGGGACCAGATTTTTGTCCCGACAGGAATTGTTCCTCAACAATGACCGGCCGATGCTGCTGAGTTCGATGGTGAAAGAAGACAATGCCTTGCTCGCCGTGGATCTTACGAATCCGGACCTGTATCGGGATGGTCGGATCGCCATCCCGCGTGGCAGTGTCCATGTCTTTCGATCGCGTTTTCTTTGGAACGGAGTGAGCTACGAGCGGTTTCGTCTCTCGAACTACAGCCTGGCGCCGGTGAAGATGACTCTTTCGATCCGCTTTGAAGCCGACTTTGCGGATATCTTTGAAGTGCGCGGGAAGAAACGGGAGCGGAAGGGCACCCAGTTGCCGAACGTCTTGCAGAAGGACCTGCTGGTGCTGAAGTACGAAGGGCTGGATGAGGTGACCCGGGAGACCAGAATCCATTTCTCACCGATTCCTCAGGAGATCACGGCCTCGCAAGCGACGTTCGAAGTGGAGCTCGATCCGAAGGGGGAAGCTGCGGTGGCAGTGATTGTGGCTTGTGATCTGTCGCAGGACTCCCGGACGTTTTTGACCTACGATGCGGCCATGGCTGACGCCGGTCTAATATTCGGCGCAGAACAGCCCCAGGATTGTGCCATTCAGACCTCCAATGCCCAATTTAACGCCTGGTGGAATCGTTCATTGCTGGATGTGTGCATGATGGTCACAGACACCAAGGAAGGCCCCTATCCTTACGCCGGGGTGCCCTGGTTCAGTACGCCGTTCGGGCGGGATGGGATCATCACGGCCTTGGAGTGTTTGTGGATCAGACCGGGATTGGCGCGCGGGGTCTTGGCTTATCTGGCGTCCACCCAGGCTAGAGAAGTGAATCCGGGACAGGACGCCGAGCCTGGAAAGATTCTTCATGAAACGCGCAAGGGCGAAATGGCGGCCTTGGGTGAGATTCCGTTCGGAGTCTACTATGGCAGCGTCGATTCCACCCCATTGTTCGTCATGTTGGCTGGGGCATACTATGAGCGGACAGCGGATCTGGCATTCGTGGAATCCATTTGGGGTAATGTCGAGGCGGCATTGACCTGGATGGATAGCTACGGTGACCCTGATCGTGATGGGTTTCTCGAGTATGTGCGCAAATCGCCGACCGGCTTGGACAATCAAGGCTGGAAAGACTCCCAGGATTCGATTTCGCACGAAGATGGCTCATTGGCGGAAGGGCCGATCGCCCTCTGTGAGGTGCAGGGCTATGTATATGACGCGAAACTGCAGGCTGCCAAGCTAGCGGATGCCATGGGTGATGCGGATCGGGCCAGTCAGCTTCGACGGCAGGCCCGGTCGCTGAGAGAGCGATTCGAGGAAGCTTTTTGGTGCGATGACCTTTCCACCTATGCCTTGGCCTTGGATGGTCAGAAGCGGCCCTGCCGAATCAAAACGTCCAACGCGGGCCATTGCCTCTACACAGGCATCGCGACCGACGAACATGCCCAGCGATTGGCCGACACGCTCCTGTCCGATGAAATGTTCAGCGGATGGGGGATTCGAACCCTTGCCGATTCCGAACGCCGGTATAACCCGATGTCGTATCACAATGGATCGGTGTGGCCTCACGACAATGCGATGATTGCCGTAGGCTTCGCGCGATACGGCCTGAAGGAGGCGGTCGAAAAAGTCATGACGGGTTTGTTCGAAGTCAGCCTCGTCCTCGATTTCCATCGTTTGCCGGAGCTGTTCTGTGGATTTGTGCGACGGCCCGGTCAAGGGTTGACGCGGTATCCCGTGGCTTGTAATCCCCAAGCCTGGGCGGCGGGGTCGGCATTCATGGCCCTGCAGGCCTGTCTCGGCCTGTCGATCATTGCGTCGGAACGCAAGGTCATCTTCCACTACCCCATTCTGCCGAGATTCGTGGGCGAGATGCAGATCAAGAATTTGAAGGTGGGAACGGCCTCCGTCGATCTGCTCTTACGGCGCCACGATTTCGACGTCGGCATCACCGTCATTCGTCGGGAAGGTCAGGTCGAAGTCGTGTCGGTGAAATGAGGGTTTGCCGACGCGTGTTCTCATTGGGGGCGAATCAGTGGTTTGAACGGGACTCGCCGGCCTCAACCACGGCGGCGACGTATCTCGGAAGAGAGTGAGGTAGTTGCCGCGCTTCATGGCGCTATCAGGCTGCGGGAAAAATCGATTTTTGCACAATAGGCCGCGAGCCGCTTGCAAGGTCGGTTGGTATCAGAACAGCCGCAGGATGCGCAAAAAGACCGTTCAGCAAGGCCGCAGCGAGTGAAGAGGCGATGCGTACTCCTTAGGTACGTGGAGCCTCTGAGCGATGCGAGAACGCCGCTGGCGGACTTTTCCCGCATCCTGCTAGGGAGTGTCGGCGAGTTGCCAGGCCAGCGTAAGCACGTACTGCGCAGCGGCTGTGAGGATGTCGGGACTCAGCGAATCCACGGTATCGGTGGGGTGATGAAAATGCGGGTGGGTCCCGCCGCTCACGATCGTAACGGTGGGGATGCCGGCCTCTTTGAAGGGGACATGATCTCCACCGGGAAAGAAGCCAAAAATGTCGAGGCGCTCGGCAAGCCCTGATTTCCGTCCAGCTTCTTGAGCGACGGTTTTTTCCAGCCCGGTCACGCCAACGGTGAGTCGTCCGTTCCCGACTCCAGCGTGATCTACATTGATCATCGCAACCGTTGAGGGCAATGGTACGATCGGGTGAGCGACGTAAAATTTAGAGCCCAGCAGCCCCTGTTCTTCCCCGCTGAACGACACCAGCACGATTGATCGTGTGAGACCGGTCCCCGTCGAGGCAAGCACTCGCGCCACCTCCAAGATCACCGCCGTGCCTGAAGCATTATCGTCGGCGCCTGCAAACAGCAGCCCACCCTGTCGGCCGAAATGATCTCGATGGGCCCCCATCACGATGGTCTCATGTTGATGGGCCGGGTCCTGCCCCGACAGGATGGAGATGACGTTGTGAAGGGTGCCGTCTCGTTGGACGCTGCTCCACTGCATGGCCGCTTCGACATCAAGTGTGATCGATCGCGGGGTGAGGCTCTCGTTGATATGCTGCTGCAAGATGCGTAGCCGGTCAGCGCCTTCCGGCTGATGGGCATTAAGAGTAGCGGAGGCCAGGGATGTACTGATCCAGGCTCCAGGAATTGTTTCATGTGAGTCCATCAACCCATACAATGCGCTTGGCCGGCCTGTGATGCCGCGACGAGTTTCATAGGCATTAAGGATGGGGCCGGTAGCGGTGAGGAAGCCGATGGCACCGCGTGCTTGGGCCGCGCGCACCTTGTCGGCATGGGACACCGATTTGCCATATCGCTCCGGTTTGCCCCGGAGAAACAAAACCACTTTGTTGCGCACATCCATCCCTGCATATTCGTCGATTCCGCCTGCGGGATCAGAAATTCCGTACCCCACAAACACAAGAGGTGCCTGGAGGTCCGCAGAGGGAGAATCGAGAATGGGAAGGTAATCGGTGCCGATGAGGGTCGGCGGAGAGCCAGTGGCGAGTAAGAGATGCAGGAGGGGAGCCTGACCGATCGTGGTGTGGCGGGCCGACGCGGATTGGAGCCAGGTTCGGTCGGGGAGACGATCGTGCAAGGTGTCGGAGGCAGAGCCGGGGGAGCGTTCCCCATGCAGATCTAGAAATCGTCCTTGAACAAACTCGGCGGATGCCAGGTCGTCGGGGGTTCCGGTCTGGCGTCCATTGAATTCCGGTCCCGTTAATGCACGGATGTCCGCCAGCATGCGGTCGCTGGAAATCAGCTGCAGAGCTTGGGTAAGTGGAGTAGGTGCCTCGGATGAGGTCTCTGCGAAACTCTGATTCGTTGCGATACTCAGCAGCGTGCCGATAATCAGTAAGAAGAGCCAGCGAGTGTGGGATGAGGCGACGAGATGGCCATCTGGCTGCAAGGGAAACTCAGTCGGCATGGCGCGGTTACATCGCATCAGATGGAGGTGGCGGAGGCCTTCTGCGCGGACCAGTGCTGGTACCATCGCCAGAGTGGAGCCTGAAGAAAGCGCGGAATGGGATAGCCGAGCCCGCGAACATACCCGTCATCCCGATCAAGTACCGCCAATGCGAACCGATACTTCTCCTGGAATATCGCACAGCGCTGTTCTATTTCTTCGTCCGTCAGGCGTAGGTGCTCTCGGACTGCTGCACCGATGGCGTCATCCGATGGCGTCTCACGAACGAGAGGTTCGATGAAGGCCGGCGTGAAGTGGAACCGACGCATGAAGGATTGATCCAAGGCGGAGGGATAGGCATAGGTGCCCAGGGTGCCGGCCTGAAAGGCGCGCACCTTGTCGATCAACCGCGGCAACCAGATCATCCCTGCCAGGGTGTCGCTCCATCGGCGAGGTGGCTGTTGACCAAGATCCATCCACTGGCCTCGTCTTCAAATCAGCGCGGATACGCCACGGCGTCTGCACTATAACACAAGGAAATGGTCCCATTGCAGAGTGCGGAGGGGTCCGTGTACTATCGGTTTCCGGCCGCGCGTGGCTGTTTCATTGAGGATGGAGCTTGCGACATGCGACGCATGAAAATGGATAGGGTCAGCAAGGGATAGGGCGTATGGCAGAACAAGGGAAAGGACTCTACGACGATCAGTATGCGCGATTCCGCCAAAATCAAGGGACGCATGAAGGATATGACTTTCAGCACGGGCCTGTCGGGAGCACTCCTCCGCCAGTGGTGACGTTCATAGACAAGATAAAATGGTGGACATTGCGCGGATGGCGGCGAAAGAAAATTCTCGCTGAACGCGATCGGTTTCAACAGGACATCATTCAGATCAAGTCATCTCACCCGAAATTGTGAGATCTTCCCGGAGGAATACTCCCGTGTCACAGAAAAATGAGTTGGTCCGGAAGGGGCGGACAGGTGATCGTCGTGACCGGTCTTTCAGATGGCGCCTTCAATGCGCGGTGCCGTGTCTGGTCGCTGTGGTGCTGGTCATGGGCTTGTCAATGTACACACCCAGAGAAACGTGGGCCGTTTCAAAGGAAACGTCCGCTGAAAAGGCGGAGCATTTACGTCAACAGGCTAATCCTCAGCTGTTCAACGACTGGACGTTCGACAAGGATCAAGTGGGCGAGCTTCCCAAGGGATTCACGGTGCTGGCTGCCGGAGAGCAATCCGATAGCTCATGGAAAATTCAGGCGCAGCCGACCTCGCCCTCGGCCCCCAATGTTGTGCGGGGGATGTCTTCATGTGCCACCTGCGTGGAATTACTCGTCGCGCAAGGGTTTCAGTATGAATACCCCGACCTAGTCATCCGTATTCATCAGGCAGCCGGCGCCACGACGGGGCAGGCCGGTATCGTGTTTGGACTCAAAAATTCCACCAATTACTATGCGGCGGTTGTGGACCTTGCCCGCAAGGCCATTGAAGTGGTGAGGGTAATCGAGGGGAAAGAGTCGGTGCTTGGGCGCGCCACGCTCAAGGTCAAGCCGGTGGAGTGGCATACGCTTCGCGTACAGCGCAATACCATCATCAGTAAGGATTTCGTGGAGACTGTGTTTGACGGGAGTCTGGCTCTATCCGTCGAGGACCAGGCCCTCGGGATGGGGCAGGTAGGGCTTGTGGTGCGAGGAGGGGCATCGGCTCATTTCGATAATTTCAATGCCGCTCCCTTGTACTCCAGCCGTCCATTGTCAGCACCGGCTGCTTATTAGGCAACAGACCATGAACCCTCATTTCTCGTCGAGCATTTTCAAGCTTGCCTTTCCAATTTCAGTAATATACAGTGAAGGTGCTTCATTGCGAAGGGCCTTGGTGGTGAAGTAGAAAAAGAGTTACAGGGCCCGAATCGATGTTGTTTTGGGTTCTTCCCGGGAATTTCGGAAGCCAGAGCTAAGATTGCCGCTGTGTTTGCATCTTCGCCCCATTCCTTCCTCGTTTCTTTCTCGAGTCCCAGACAACACCATTATATTCTCAAAGGAGGAACCCAATGGGTTCGAAGATCTACGTCGGCGGCTTGCCATATTCAACCACCGAGCAGCAATTGAGCGATCTGTTCGCGGTGCACGGGGCGGTGACGTCAGCGCGCATCATCACAGACAAGTTTACGGGCCAATCACGGGGTTTTGGCTTCGTGGAAATGTCGGGGGATTCCGAGGCGCAAGCCGCCATTAACGCCTTGAATGGAACGCAGTTCGGTGGCCGCACCCTGACCGTGAACGAAGCTCGCCCGCAGGAGCCCCGCTCCGGCGGTGGTGGCGGCGGACGTGGCATGGGCGGGGGCCGGCACTAAGCTGTGTTCGTTTTGCAAAACCTATTCAGGGGCTGCCGCTAGGGTAGCCCCTGCGTTTTTCTTACCGTGTTGTCCTCTCTCTGGTTTGCAGGGCCATCACATTGGCTGCCCCTGTTTTCCCAAGATAGAGATTTAGGAGTGAAGTGTTATGGTGTCGTTTGCCGAATTGTCTCTGACCTCGTTTCTCGCTGACCGTCTGCAGCAGGCTGGTTTTGCTGCGCCAACTCCCATTCAAAAGGCCGCTATTCCGCTGGCGCTGGAAGGGCGCGACCTGTTGGCTCAGGCCAAAACCGGGAGCGGGAAAACGCTGGCGTTTCTTATTCCCTTGATCGAACGGGCAGTCAAAGAAGGCTGGAAGGCTGCTGGCCTTTCACGATTGCCGCGAGCGCTGGTGCTGGCACCCACGCGTGAGTTGGCCCTTCAGATCGAAATGGAACTCCGTAAATATGCTCCGCAGACGGTCACGTCACTGGCGGTGTATGGCGGGATTCCCATCGAGCGGCATTACCGGGCCTTGCGCCAGCCGCCGTTGATTGTGATCGGAACCCCTGGACGCTTGTTGGATGTGGCTGGAACGCGCCATCTGGATCTGCGTGGCATTGAGTACGTGGTCATTGACGAAGCCGATCAGATGTTGGACCGTGGATTTTTGCGCGACATTCAACGTATTCTGAAATTGCTGCCGGAGCAACGGCAGACCATGCTGTTCTCCGCGACCTTTTCGCCGGAAATTCTGACGCTGGCGGAATCGATGTTGAAGAATCCTGCTCGCACCGCGGTGGATCCCGGTGTGAATACGCCTACCACGATCACCCATGCCTACTATGTGGTGCCGAGCGAATCTTCGCGTGTGCAGTTGATTCACACGCTGATTCAACAGGCGGTGACCGGCGAGCAGTCGATGGTCTTTTGTGATCAAAAGTATAAAGTGAAACGCTTGGCGGCCCGTCTGGGTGGTGAGCCGGCGTCGGTGGGCGCAATTACCGGCAACCATTCGCAGGCTCAACGAGAGCGCACTCTTACGGCATTCCGCTCAGGGCGTCTGCGATCGCTGGTGGCGACCGATGTGGCGGCTCGGGGACTGGATGTGCCGGCTGTGTCGCAGGTCATTCATTATGAGTTGCCCGGCAATCCGACGTCCTATGTCCATCGCACCGGTCGGACAGGGCGCGCGGAACGGGCCGGCGCGACGCTCTTGATTCTGTCCCCGCAAGAGGAGCGCGAGTACTTGGCCATGGTTCGCCGCTTGCGGATTCAAACGAATCGATTGACGCTGCCTACCTTGGCGACGTTGCCGCCTCCCGTCAATGAGCCTGAATCGAACGGCCCTTCCAGACATGATAATCGTGGTCGCGAGGCTCGGCCGCGCCGGATGGGAGAACGACCAAATGCGACGCCGCAGGATTCGAGAGGCAGGCAGGGTGGCCGAGGCTGGCGTTCTGATCGCCCTGCCGCGCCACGTCGTGGACAATAGTGTAGGAGCCGCTTGGCCGGCAGGGATTGCTGGCCAAGCATGATCGAGGAGGAGCGTCAATGAGACAGGGACGTCACCTATTGCTGAGCCTGTTGATAGTTATGAGCTGCGGACACGTATTCAGCGAGCAAGTCCATGCACAAAGCGATCTGGCAATCGCCGATGGCATGAAGGTGTCGTTGGAATATACCTTGACGCTTCCGGACAAGAGCGTGGCCGACTCCAATGTCGGCCAGGCGCCGATCACGTTCCTGCAGGGCGCGCATGAGATTGTCCCTGGATTGGAGAAAGCCCTCGATGGGATGAAAGCCGGCCAGAAGCGGCGGATCGACGTGGCGGCGCAGGATGCCTACGGTCCCTATAACAATAAATTGCGGCAGTCTGTCGATAAAGACAAGCTTCCCAAGGATGTGAAGGTGGGAGACATCTTGCAAGCGGCGGACAATCGGTTGGTGAAGGTCTTGGAAGTGGATGAAAAGAAAGTGCTCATCGATCTCAATCATCCGCTGGCGGGCAAGATGCTCACCTTCGATGTGAATATCGTCAAAGTGGAAAAGGGCGACACCTCGGACGTCCCCGACAGCAAGACGCCCTAGGCGACTCCGTATTCACAGGCCGGCGGGCCGGCCGGCTGAACAACCGGCTCATGCCGCGCCGGTGTAGTGCCTTCCGAATCGCCGTGACGGTCAGCGTCACGGCGGCAGAATACAAGTTGACGACTCCCTCAATGCTATAAGCCTGACTCTGAGCACCCGCAAGTAATGACGGAACCGGCTGTCAGGGCAGCGGCGCTCCGGTTGGTGCGCATGCTAAGATGATTCAGTTATGCCCTCTTTCAAACTCGAAGCTCCATTCATTCCCTGCGGTGATCAGGGACAAGCCATTACGAAGCTGACATCCGGAATCCTGAGCGGGAAACAGCATCAGGTCCTGCTCGGCGTCACGGGATCCGGCAAGACCTTCACGATGGCCAATGTAATCGAGCAGGTACAGAAGCCGACGCTGGTCCTCGTGCACAATAAGACCTTGGCGGGTCAGCTCTACCAGGAATTCAAGCAGTTCTTTCCCCACAATGCCGTCGAGTACTTCATCAGCTACTACGATTACTACCAGCCGGAAGCCTATATTCCGCAGAGCGACACGTACATTGCGAAGGATGCCTCGATCAACGATGCGATCGACCAGATGCGCCATGCGGCGACGACATCGTTGCTGCAGCGCAACGATGTGCTGATCGTGTCGTCGGTTTCATGCATATACGGCCTCGGGTCGCCGGAGGTCTACCACGACATGTTGGTGTACCTCGAAGAGGGGATGGAGACCCGACGCGAAAAGATCCTGGCAAAGCTGGTCGATATTCAGTATGCGCGCAATGACATGGATTTCCACCGCGGGACCTTTCGCGCGCGCGGCGATGTGATCGAAATCTTTCCGGCTTCGTCGGAAGCGAAGTCGGTGCGTATCGAACTCTTTGGCGATGTCGTGGATGCGATTCATGAAATCGACCCTCTCACCGGCAAATCATTGGGCAAGTTGCCGAAGATCGCCATCTATCCGAATACACACTATCTCATTGCTCCGGATCGGTACGAACGTGCGATTACAGGGATAGAGGAAGAATTGGATGCCCGAGTGGCGGCATTCAGGAAAAACGGTCAGTTACTCGAGGCGCAACGGATCGAGCAGCGCACCAAGTTCGATCTCGAGATGATTCGCGCCATGGGATACTGCCACGGGATCGAGAACTATTCGCGCCATCTGAGCGGTCGCGCACCGGGAGATCCTCCGCCGACCCTGTTGGATTATTTTCCCAAGGACTTTTTGTTGATCGTCGACGAGTCGCACGCGACGGTGCCGCAGGTCGGCGGCATGTACGAAGGCGACTTTTCGCGGAAACGGACGCTCGTGGACTATGGGTTCCGGCTGCCGTCCGCCGTCGATAATCGCCCGTTGAAGTTTACCGAGTTCGAGCGGATGCTGAAGCAGGTGATCTACGTGTCGGCGACGCCGGGACCCTATGAGTTGGAGCACGGCAAGGGTGAAGTGATCGAGCAGATCATCAGGCCGACCGGTTTGATGGATCCCCTCATCGACGTGCGATCGGCGAAGGGGCAGGTCGATAACTTGTTGGCCGAAGTGCGTGCGGAAGCGGCCAAGGGCAATCGTGTCCTGGTGACCACCTTGACCAAACGAATGGCCGAAGACCTCACGGAGTATTATCACGACCTCGGGGTGAAGGTGCGGTATCTGCACTCGGACATTAAGACCCTGGAGCGGGCAGAGATTATTCGCGACCTCCGGCGAGGCGTCTTTGATGTGCTGGTGGGGATCAATCTGTTGCGAGAGGGCCTCGATCTGCCGGAAGTCAGTTTAGTGGCGATTCTGGATGCGGACAAGGAAGGGTATCTCCGCTCCCATCGGTCGTTGATTCAAACCGCTGGACGCGCGGCGAGAAACTTGGAGGGGCGCGTGATTTTTTACGGCGATAGGGTCACCGACTCGATGCGGCATGCCATCGAAGAAACAAAGCGCAGGCGTCATATCCAAGAGCTGTACAATGAAGCCCATGGGATCACTCCGGAAAGCATCAAAAAAAGCATTCCCACGCTCGAATACGCGACCGGAGAGTTGGATTACGTTCAACTGGACATGGCGGCTGAAACGCCGACGGCCTATAAAACTGAAGAGGATGTGGCGCAGTTGGTGCAGCGGCTGGAAGTGGAGATGAAGGCAGCGGCGAAGCAGTTGGAGTTTGAACGGGCGGCCGAGCTACGGAATCGAATCAGGGCATTGAAGCTGACGGCGCTCGAACTGGCACGGTAGGGGTCATCACCGGCGACAATCGCCCTTACATCTGTTTATAGAGATAGGCACCGAGAAACATTCCCAGCACGCTGAGCAGGCTGACCTTAATGCTGAAGCCGAACGTCAGTTTGAGAAGGACCAGATCAATGGTCAACGGAGGGTTGATGCCGGGTGAGAAGTTGCTGGCGAAAATGTTTTGAATGGTGCCGTTCGGAGCCATCACTCGAAGAATTTCTCCGAAAATCCCGCCCAGCATGCCGCCGATCAGGATAAAGATCAGCAGAACGCCGATCGATTTTCTCATTCGATGTCTCTCCTCATGTGGACGGGTCGATGCGGTTGCCGTCGTCGGGCACCATATCGGAAGCATAAAATGATGTCAACAAAGTGCATGCCAGACGCGACCATCCGCTATGTGGCGACAGGCAAAGGTCTTCGTCCTGCCATTTTTCCCGAGTATGAATGCGCGAAGTGGAATAGCTAAGTGAGCCGGTCGTATTCGGCTGAATTGGTCGATAGTAAAGGAAGAAGACTCCGTCGGTAGCCCCGGCGTCGAGTCATGTTTGAGCCCGCATATCTTGACTTCACGACCCCCCGTTCTATAGACTGCCCGATGCTATTTTTTGAGACTTTTCGAGGCGATCGGAGATCTGGCTCGAACCGGGCTTCGATGGCCTTTTTCTTTGGTGACTGGTGCTTGACGCGCTGAGCGAAAAATTCGAACGGATTCTCAAGAAGCTTCGCGGGCAGGGAACGCTCACGGAGGAGAATATCGCTGAGGCGTTGAAGGAAGTGCGTCTCGCCTTGCTTGAGGCGGACGTCAATTTCAAGGTCGTCAAGGAGTTCCTGGATCGCGTGCGTGAAAAGGCGGTGGGTCAGGAAGTGCTGAAAAGTCTGACCCCCGGCCATCAGGTCGTCAAAGTCGTCTGGGACGAACTCCGCGGCATGATGGGCGGTGAACGGTCCGGCATCAGCCTCGCCTCTAGGCCGCCGACTATTGTCATGATGGTGGGTTTGCAGGGCGCGGGGAAAACCACGACCTCTGGCAAGCTGGCCCGCCTGTTCAAAAGCCAAGGAAAACGCGTGTTGCTCGTGGCCGCCGATCCGCGCCGGCCTGCGGCCGGTGATCAGCTGGCCAGCCTGGGACAGGATTTGGGCATCGATGTGCACCGGTTCGATCAAGTCGACGCGTCCCGTGCCGATGTGGTGCGCATTTGCGAGCGAGGAGTGGAGCGCGGCCAAGAACAGGGCTACGACCTCATCCTGCTGGACACCGGCGGACGCCTGCACGTCGACGACGAATTGATGGCCGAACTCGTGGCGGTCAAGCAGGCCGTAACTCCCCATGAGGTGTTGCTGGTTGCCGATGCCATGACCGGCCAGGATGCCGTCAATATGGCCGGCCAGTTCGACCGGCAGGTGGGACTGACGGGTGTCATCCTGACCAAAGTCGAGGGGGACGCACGCGGCGGTGCGGTGCTCTCGATCCGAGCCGTCACCGGCAAACCGATCAAGTTTCTCGGTATGGGAGAGAAGCTCGATGCGCTGGAGCCGTTCCATCCGGATCGGATGGCCTCGCGGATTCTCGGGATGGGCGATGTCCTCTCTTTGATCGAAAAGGCCCAGGAAACATTTACACGGGAAGAGGCCGAAGCCGCTCAAAAGAAGCTGACCAGCAACACCTTCACGCTGGAGGATTTTCGGTCTCAGCTCGGACAGATGAATCGTTTGGGTTCGTTCGAGCAAATCCTCGGCATGTTGCCGGGCGGCCAAAAGTTGAAAGACCTGACGAATGATGGGTTGCCGGAAAAAGAAATGAAGCGGGTCGCAGCCATCATCGACTCCATGACCAAACGGGAACGGCGCGACCATACGGTGATCAACGGCAGCCGGAAGAAGCGGATTGCGCGCGGCAGCGGGACGAGCGTGCAAGAAGTCAACCGCTTGATCAAACAGTTTTTGCAGGCCAGAAAAATTGCCAAGGTGATGTCGGGATCCGGTGGCCGGCGGCAATTGGCGCAAATGTTTCGCGGAATGTGATGAACAGTGGGTGGGCTGCACGTTGCAGCGTTGAAGGGTGGATGAGCGACAATAACTGAGCGCCTACGGCCGATGGCTTGACGGCGCATTGATTGAAGGAGGTTCTGATGGCAGTTCATTTACGATTGGCACGAACGGGGAGACATAAGCGGCCGATGTATCGAGTCATTGCCGCGGATTCGCGGAAACCCCGTGACGGACGGTTTCTGGAGATTCTCGGCATTTTCGATCCGCTGAAGGATCCGGCCGTGCCGGTGTTGAAGTCGGAGCGGGTGTTGAGCTGGTTGCGGCATGGGGCCCAGCCTACCGTCACCGTGCGGACGCTGCTCAAGCGGCATGGGGTCTGGAAGGAATTCGAGACCGAAAAGGCGGAGAAGACCGTGAAGGGCGAAAAGACGGAGAAGAGCAAGAAATAATAGGGGTTTCATGGCGTCGTCCGATCAAGCAGAACTGGTCACCATCGGAAGGATCGAACGGTCCTTTGGGGTGCGAGGTGAGGCGCGCGTGCGTTCGCTCAGTGACGTGCCCGGACGGTTCGAGGCACTGCGCCAGGTGACGATTGCGGGGTCGGGAGGAAAGACCCTCGAGACCGTTGTGACCCACGTGCGGCCCGGTGGGCCGACGTGGATTATGGGGTTTGAAGCCTTTACCACTCCCGAGCAGGTCGCCGAGTTTCGCGGAGGATTTCTCCAAGCCCCCCGAGGAGACTCGCCGGCGTTGCCGGCCGATCAATATTATCAATGTGACTTGATCGGTATGCTCGTGCAGGATGAAGCCGGGACCCTGTTGGGCCGCTTGGAAAGTGTTTTGGACATGTCCGACAATCAGTCCTTCGTGGTCCGGCAGGACGGTAAGGACGTGTTGATTCCTGCGGCGAAACAGGTCGTGGTGGCGGTGGATGTGGCGGGGCGAGTGATGACAGTGCGATTGCCCGAGGGGTTCGGAGATCTGTAAGATGCGCTGCGCCGTCCTGACATTGTTCCCCGACATGGTTGCCCCGGTTCTTGGCCAGAGTATCCTCAAGCGCGCTCAGGAGAAGGGATTGCTGGAGGTCTCGGTCCAGAATTTGCGCGACCATACCTTTGATCGCCATAAGACCGCCGATGATGTGCCCTATGGAGGCGGAGCCGGAATGGTCATGAAAGCGGAACCCATTCTGCGGGCCGTCGACGCGCTGGCTGCCGCCTATCAATTGTCGGATCCTCATGCGACATTGCGGGTGATTGTGCCGACGCCACAAGGGCGGCCCTTTACCCAGGCACTGGCGCAGTCCTTGGCACAGGATACACGAGTGGTCGTGTTTCTCTGTGGGCACTATGAAGGTATCGATGAGCGCGTCCAACTGGCCTTGCGTCCTGAGGAAATTTCAGTTGGCGACTATGTGCTGACCGGCGGAGAGTTGGCGGCCTTGGTGATGATTGATGCTGCGACCCGCTTGATCCCGGGCGTGCTGGGAGACGCGGCCTCGGCTGTCGAGGAATCCTTCACCGAGGGATTGTTGGAATATCCGCATTACACCAGGCCGGCCGACGTGCGGGGAATGGTGGTTCCGGAGGTTCTGGTTTCTGGCCACCATGAGGCCATTCGGCTGTGGCGCCGCAAGGAAGCGTTGCGGAATACCTATTTGAAGCGACCGGATTTGCTGCGAGATTGCGAACTCGGACCGGCAGATAGGCAATTGTTGAATGAAGTGATGCAAGAGAGTCTTGTTCAAGTACCTGTTCGTTGAGAGGAGGAGGGAAGATTATGAATCGGCTAGAACGGATCCAACGATCCTTAACCAAGAAGACGGTGCCCAAGTTCGAGATCGGGGATACCGTTCGTGTCCATGTGAAGGTGGTCGAGGGGGAAAAAGAACGCATCCAGGTCTATGAAGGAACGGTCATCGCCAGAAAAGGAACGCTGAACAGCGAGACCTTCACGGTACGCAAGCTGTCTTATAATGTCGGCGTCGAGCGGACGTTTCCCATCCATTCGCCCAATGTGGCCAAAGTGGATGTGGTGAGGCAAGGCCGCGTCCGACGGGCGAAGCTCTACTATCTCCGCACGAAGAAGGGCAAGTTTGCGAAGGTGGAAGACCGAGAGTTCAAAGTCGAAAGCAAAGCACAGGTCGCTGCCAAGCTAGAAGCGGCGGAAACCGCTGCGGCCGCCAAGGCCTGAGCGATCATTCGTGCCGATGTCCAGTTGACAGTAAGCTTAGGGGCATACGTTTGGTTGGCACTTCGAACCCGACACCAGGACGACCCACCGAAGAGTTCGAGGTGGAGGCCAGATGCCGTGGGTACCGGCGCATTGCCGGTCTCGATGAGGCCGGACGTGGGCCACTGGCCGGTCCCGTGGTCGCGGCTGCGGTGGTTTTGCCACGACGCTGCAGTCTGGCAGGGCTGGACGATTCCAAACAGGTGGGTGAACCGGACCGGGTTCGGTTATTTGCTGAAATCGTGCGTCGAGCAATGGGCATCGGCATTGGATCGGCGAGTGAAGCTGAGATTGACCGCCTCAATATCCTTCAAGCGACCCGGTTGGCAATGCGGCGCGCCGTACAGGCTTTGCCGCTCTCTCCGGACTTCCTGCTCTTGGATGCCGTGACCATTCCTGGACTTTGCGTTCCGCAGCGTCCTATCATCAACGGCGATGGACTGTCCTGCTCCATTGCTGCGGCCTCGATCATTGCCAAGGTGACGCGCGATCGATTCATGATCGAGTATCATCGCTGGTACCCTCAATACAACTTTGCCGAACACAAGGGGTATAGCACTCCGGAGCACCTGCGTCTGCTCCGACAGCACGGGCCCTGTCCGATCCATCGTTGTACCTTCGCTCCGGTGCAGCATCTCCTGTCAGGCAATGCGCTGGGATTCCCACCGGCCGTCCAGCGCCTGTAACCATCGACGCCTCGCGATGCGCGACTCACGCCGAACGGTAGGAGATGAAGGAGAGGGGCGAGCCGAGGTCTACCTGCGGCAGCGGGGGTTTCGAATCCTCGGCCGCAAGGTGCGGTCCCCGTTGGGCGAGCTCGATCTAGTCGCCGATGACCAGGGGGTTCTGGTCTTCGTGGAAGTCAAGCGACGGCGGACGGGGACTTTCGGCGGGGCAATCGAAGCGGTCGATGCCCGCAAGCGCGGTAAATTAATTCAACTGGCCACGCAATATCTCGCCCAACATCGTATTCGAAACCGCTCTTGTCGCTTCGACGTTGTCCTCATACAGGATGATGTCACGACTGTGGACGCCGTGCAGCATATTGCGAATGCATTCGACCTCGATGGGGATGATCTGCGATGGTAGGATGAGAAGCAGGTGCTCCTGTCGCCGGCGTCGCTCGCGTCATTCCCATAGAGAGATCCGGTTATCACTGAGCCTGAACCGCCATGGTTGCTACCATCCATGATTCAACTCTTTCACGTCTCAAAATATTATGATCGCCGCTTGGCGCTCTCGGACATTACGCTGGAGGTCGAGAAGGGTGAGTTCATTCTTCTGATGGGTCCCAGCGGGGCCGGAAAATCGACGCTCTTGAAGTTATTGATCGGAGCCGAACGACCTGAGGAAGGACAGATTTTCATGCAAGGCCGCAGCTTGGCGAAGTTGCGACCGTCCGAAATCCCCTTGCTGCGTCGGAAAGTCGGCGTGGTGTTGCAGGATTTTCGTCTCCTTCCGAAGAAAACCGTCTTCGACAATGTGTCATTGCCCCTCTTGGTTCAAGGCGCCGCGAATGGGGAAATTCGACGAAAAGTGACGGAGGCCCTGCGGGCGGTCGGACTGGACCATAAAAAAGATCTTTTTCCACCCGGCCTCTCCACCGGCGAGCAACAACGCATCTGCAT
The DNA here is from genome assembly GCA_021323395.1 of Nitrospira sp. Taxonomy (GTDB): domain Bacteria; phylum Nitrospirota; class Nitrospiria; order Nitrospirales; family Nitrospiraceae; genus Nitrospira_A. Next base: position 13,200 of record JAJONL010000007.1, on the reverse strand, counting down.
CGCCCGAGCGATCGTGAATGGTCCGATCGTGCTCCTGGCCGATGAGCCGACAGGCAATCTGGATCCCGAGCTGACGAGTGAAATCATCGAGCTGTTCAAATCGATCAATGCCCGAGGCACCACGGTCATTGTCGCGACGCACGATCCCAACGTGTTGGCGCAGGTCAATCGGCGGGTCATCACCCTGGACCAGGGCAAGCTGGTGTCGCATGAGCAGGTGTCCGCATGAGGCGCTTGCTGTATCTCTTACGGGAGGCCCTCGCGAATGTGCTGACAAACCGTACCACCACGGTGGTCGCGGTGGCGACGACAGCCTTTACGTTTGCTTGCGTGGGAGTCTTTTTACTGCTGTACGTCAATCTGAGGGCGATGGCATCGTCTCTGGAGCAGGATATCCAGGTGATGGTCTATCTCCAAGACGACGTGACCGGCCATGTTAGGAACGAGATTGAGCAACAGTTACAAGCTGATCGAGCGGTTGCCGCCTTGACGTTTGTCTCCAAAGAACAGGCGCTGGCGGATTTCCAAGCGCAGTTTCCGGCTGAATCGCATCTGTTGCAAGGTCTCGGACAGAATCCGTTGCCGGCCTCCTTTGTGGTGACCCTTGCGGCAGCGTCCCGTTCCTCCGACGCCATGCGACGGTGGGCTGATCGCGCGCAATCGATTCCCGGGGTCGGGCAGGTTCAATATAACCAGGCCTGGGTTGAGGCCCTCGCCAGCTTGGTCAAGTACATTGAGCTCGCCGCCATCATCGTCGGTGTCATTTTGTCGGCCGCATCGGTGACGATTATCGCCAATACCATCCGCTTGGCACTGTATTCCCGCCGCGAAGAAATCGAAATTCTGGGCATGATTGGGGCGAGCACGACCTTTATTCGTGTGCCCTACCTGCTTGAGGGGGCGGCCCTGGGTCTGCTCGGCAGCGCGCTCTCCTTGGTCATCTTGAAAGCCGGCTTCGAGTTGTTTCGGCATGAAATCCGGTCGACCAGCCGATTTCTCGGCGTCGAAGCCTTACTCACCTTTTTTCCGTTGGAAATGTGCATCGTATTGGTGCTGGTCGGATTGTTTTTGGGTTTTTCGGGTAGTTTTCTCTCGCTGTTGCGGTTCGGCGAGGGACGTGCATGATCATGACGTGGATCCGTTGGAGCGTCATCGTGTGGGTCATTCAAGTGACCTTGTGGGCCATGCCTACAACTGCCCCTGCGGAACGTAAGGATTCGTATGCGGACAAAATCGAACAGGAAAAGAAAACCTTGGAAAGGCTCCGCGGCACGATCGTGGAGAAACGGAAGAAGGCAGACGAAGCGGAAAAGAAACGCGAGTCGGTCCTCCAAGGTCTTCAGTCGCTGGATGAGCGGCTGGTCCGCTATCGGCAGGAACATCAAGACATTCGAAAGAAGCTGAAGAAGAAGGACGTGGAAATCGAGCATATGAATGTGCAGTTGAGCCGCCTGTCTGAGCGCATCGATGAGCGACAGGATGCCATTGCCGCCCGCCTACGGGTCCAGTACGTGGAAGGGCGGTTCTGGCATTTGAAGACACTGCTGGCGGCCAGTTCCTCGGGAGACTTTCAGCGGCGATTCCGGTATCTGTCGGCAGTGACGCAGCGAGAATACGACATCATGGAGACCTACCGGAAGGATGCCGAACGGATCGCCGAGGTCGAGCGGAGTCGAGAAGAGGCTCGTCAGGGCATCTTGGCCTACAAAATCAGCACCGAGGAAAAGTTGGTCCAGATCCAGGGACTCAAAAAGGAGAAACGAGTCTATCTCGCCAAAATTATTCAGGAAAAGGAATCGCATGATCGGGCGGTGGAGGAACTGGAGCGTTCCGCCTCGCGGGTCGATAGCCTCTTAAAGGAATTAGAGACCAGGCGCCGGGCGGCGATGGCAACTCGTCCCCCTTCTATGGGCGGCGGGCTTAGGGCTTTGCGAGGGACCCTTCTCTGGCCCACTGATGGGCAAGTGGTGTCCTATTTCGGAAGGCAGAAACATCCCACGTTTAACACCTATATCCAAAGAAAAGGGATTGAGATTCGCGCCGCAGAAGGGAGTAATATACGGTCGGTGCTTGCCGGTCAGGTCGTGTATGCGGACTGGTTGAAAGGCTACGGACTCGTTATAATCGTGGATCACGCCAACGGAGTCTTCTCACTCTACGCCCATGCCTCGAAAATTCTGACGTCCGTCGGAAGCAGAATTGGAGCCGGGGAGGCGATCGGTGAAACGGGAGACACGGGGATGACTGGTGAGAATACGCTTTATTTTGAGCTCCGTGAGGGGGCCGAACCAGTGGATCCCCTCGTGTGGCTTTCAAAACGGTAGGTCTCGGAAGGAAGGAACCCACGTTATGGAACAGCGGCGAAGCCGGCGGTGGTTATATCTCTTGCTGATGGTCACGGTAGCCCTGGGGATCGGCATTGTCCTGGAAAAGGGCTTGGAACGGACCGGCCATGCCTCCGAAACCTATGAAGAACTCCGTACCTTTTCCGAAGTCTTGACGCAGGTGCAAAAGCACTATGTCGATGACACCAAGGTAAAGGATCTGGTGCAGGGCGCGATCCGCGGGATGCTTTCGACGCTCGATCCGCATTCGGCCTATATGACGCCTGACATGTACAAGGAGATGCAGGTCGAGACCAAGGGCGAATTCGGCGGCGTGGGGATTCAGATCGGTGTGAAAGAGAATCGGTTAGCCGTGATCGCTCCCATTGAAGGGACGCCGGCGCATCGTGCCGGTATTAAGGCGGGCGATTTCATTACCAAGGTCAACGACGAGCCCACTAAAGATTTGACGCTGATGGATGCCGTGCAGAAAATGCGGGGCCCCAAAGGCACCAAGGTCAACCTCACCATTCAACGCGACGGCACGACGGATCCGCTGGCATTCTCGCTCGTGCGCGACACGATCAAGATCGAAAGCGTCAAATTCAAGGTGATCGACAATACGATCGGGTACGTGAGATTGACACAGTTTCAGGAGGCGACGGGAAGAGATCTGGGTCGAGCACTCAAGCAGTTTAAGGAGCAGAAGCTTCAGGGGACGGTCCTCGACCTTCGGAACAACCCTGGCGGTTTGTTGACGGCAGCAGTGGATGTGTCCGAACAGTTCGTGGGAAACGGGAAGCTGATCGTGTATACCAAGGGCCGCGAGGGAAAAAAAGACGAATGGTTCTCGAAAACGAAGGAGACCCTCGAAGACTCCCCGATGATCATTCTCGTCAATGAAGGATCTGCCAGTGCGTCGGAGATCGTGGCCGGCGCGTTACAGGACTGGGGGCGGGCCGTCATTGTTGGGACGACCTCATTCGGCAAGGGGTCCGTGCAGACGATTCTGCCGCTGGGCGATGGATCGGGCCTCCGCCTGACGACCGCCAAGTATTATACGCCCAAGGGCCGTTCGATTCAGTCGACCGGCATCACGCCGGATATTGTGGTGAAGCTGCAGGCCCAGACCGTGGCCAAGGCTGGAGAAAAGGACAGCAAAGAGGCGGAGCCAAAGACGGCCAAGACGCCTGCTGCGGGCAAGGATGCGCCCGCTTCTCCGAAGCCGGGCGAGGATTCCACGCATAAAAACGGTGCTGCACCGGCGGTCGAGGCGGCTGGAGAGCTCTCACTGGAGGACGACCTCCAGCTTCAGAAGGCGGTTGAATTGTTGAAGACTTGGAAGATTTTCAAGGAGCTTCGTCCCGCCTAACGGGCGATGTCCGTTGTTGCTCGCGGATGGCTGCGAGCAGCGAGTCTTCCGATCCCGAAAATCCTGGTTGAGTTCTTAGCATATGAGACTCAACCAGGGTCTCCAGGTCGGCCAGCGTGCGGATATTCAGCCGGAAGTACAAGTAACTCACCAAGGCATCTGAGAGTCCAGGTAGTGACGCCCATTCCGCGACGGCCTCAGGCAATGGCGTTTTGAGTTCCTCATAGGCGCGCATCGTTCCCGTTGCCAGGAACTCCTCTATCTTTTCTGACAAATCGCGCCCAATTCCTGGAATCGCCTGAAGTTGGCGTCGTGACGCGAGGTCGGCAATATCCCCCGATATGGTGAGGATCGAGTCGGCCGCTTTACGGTACGCCCGAATTCGATAAGGATTGGCGCGCCGAGCAGCCAAAAGATTCGCCATGGCGCGAAAGAGTTGGGCGAGTTGACTGCTGCGATCGTCCATACGTCTGAATTACGAAGGGGTGAGCCTCATTGTGCGGGCAATGGGTGGCAAACGGCAAGGCCTGGGCAAGTCCGGTTGACAACCGGTTTTCCTGTTTCATAGGATGACAAGGCAAAGTGGGGTGTGGTGATGACCATCCAGGTCAACGGTGAATCTCGCGGAGTTGGTGAAGGGCAGACCGTGGCGGCGTTGCTACAGGACTTGGACATTCGGGCGGATCGCGTGGCAGTGGAATTGAACCTGGAAATTTTGGATCGCAATGATTTCGAGACCCGCGGCCTGCGCGAGGGGGACCGGCTGGAAATATTAAGCTTCATCGGTGGGGGCGCGGAGTAATTTAGCTATGGATACGATCAACGATCGATTGATGATTGCCGGCAGAGAATTCAAGTCCCGTCTCTGGGTCGGGACCGGAAAATACAAAAATTTCGTGGAGACCAAAAAAGCGATCGACGCCTCAGGCGCCGACGTGGTCACAGTTGCGGTTCGCCGTGTCAACATTACCGATCGCTCCAAAGAAAACTTACTGGACTATCTCGATCCGAAAAAATACATCATCCTCCCCAACACGGCCGGCTGTTACACGGTGGAGGATGCCGTCCGATACGCTCGTTTGGCGCGAGCGGCCGGTGTGTCCGATCTGGTAAAGCTGGAAGTGCTGGGCGACGAAAAGACCCTGTTTCCAGACACGGCCGGATTGATTGAAGCGGCGAAGATTCTGATCAAAGAAGGCTTCATCGTGCTGCCCTATACGAACGACGACCCGATCGTTGCCAAGAAGCTGGTGGATATCGGTTGTCCTGCCGTGATGCCGCTGGCGGCTCCCATCGGGTCCGGCCTTGGTATCAGAAATCCCTACAACCTCAAAATCATCATGGAAACGGTCAAAGTGCCCATTATCGTCGACGCCGGCGTTGGAACGGCTTCCGACGCGGCGCTCGCGATGGAATATGGCGCGGACGCTGTCTTGATGAATACCGCGATTGCCGGTGCGCAGGATCCCTTCGCAATGGCCGAAGCCATGAAGTATGCCGTCTGGGCCGGCCGGCTGGCCTACAAAGCGGGCCGCATTCCCCGCAAACTGTACGCAACGGCCAGCAGCCCAATCGAGGGCATGCTCTGAGAAGTTTTGAGTTCTGAGTTGGATTTAATGCGTTTATTCAGCACTCATGACTCAGAACTCACAGCTTTCCCCTAATGTCCTCCGTAGACTTCCGTCTTTATCTTGTCACCGACCGCCGTCAGACAGCGGGGCGTCCGCTCCTGTCGGTAGTAGGGCGCGCCGTACGCGCGGGCCTGCGAGCAGTGCAGTTGCGCGAGCGAGACCTGTCCACCCGTGAACTGCTGGTCATCGCGGAAACCCTTTCTCGAGAGATTCCCGCAGCGCATGTCTTCATCAACGACCGCATCGACCTCGCTCTCGCAGTCGCCTCTCACGGAGCGCATTTGCGCGAGAGCAGTCTGCCGACGCCGGTCGCACGAGATCTCCTGCGCCCCCCGCAATTGATCGGTCGCTCCGTCCACTCTGTCGAGGGTGTGATGGCCGCGGAATGCGATCGCGCTGACTTTGTGGTGCTGGGCCCGATCTATGAGACGCCGTCGAAGCAAGAATACGGTCCGCCGCTCGGGCTGCGGTTGCTTGAACAGGCAGCGCGCATAACTCGCATCCCGATTTTTGCAATCGGGGGAATCACCGCCGCTCGTGCGCAGGATGTACGGCGAGCGGGTGGATTCGGCATCGCCGTTGTGTCGTCGATTTTGAGCGCGCCGAATGTGGAGCAAGCGACCAGCGATCTCCTTTGCGCGATCGCGCGTGCAGAATGACGCGCGGCGCCCCGTCCTGCATGCGTCTCAACGAGATGCACCTGCGAGATGAAGTCCTCTGCAGTTGACCACCCCCCATGTGGATGTTAGAATCCGAAAAGACGCAGACGACGTGACTGACAAGGCTTTCGAACGATACGGCGAGTAGGGCGATGGCCGAATCAAAAAGGAGTTCAAGCCGACTCCGGTCCTTCCGTGATTCCGTCAAGCGCTTTACCAAGTCACTTTCTGACGGAGAGGGGATCGTGACACATAAGAACGACGAACATGCTCGCGAGGTGGAAAAACTTCGCATCCAAATCCAATCGATGGAAGAGGAAATTCGGCGGCTCTACCAGTCACGCTACCAGCTTGAGCAAACGACGAAACAAAATGAAAAGCTTGTCGCCACCCTCCAAGAAGCGAAATCTCAAATCGAAGCGTTGCGAGCTGAGGTCGAAAAGCTGACCGCTCCGCCTTCCACCTATGGCATTTTCTCCAGTCTGGATACCGATGGAACGGGGAATGTCTACGTATCCGGGCGCAAGATGAAGGTCAGTCTCCATCCCTCTATCAAAGCGAAAACTCTCCGCAAGGGCCAGGAAGTCATCCTGAACGAAGCGCTGAATGTCATTGAGGCGCGTGGGTTCGATGTGCAAGGGGAAGTGGTGCGCCTCAAGGATGTCTTGGAGGGTAATCGGGCGTTAGTGACATTGCACTTCGATGAAGAAAAGGTCGCTGAACTCGGCGAGCCGTTGCTCAGTGAGCGCCTCAGTGTCGGCGACCACTTATTGTATGATGCCCGCTCCGGTTGCGTGATTGAAAAATTGCCGAAGTCGGAAGCCGAGGAACTGGTGCTGGAGGAAGTGCCGGATGTGGACTATGAGCACATCGGCGGCCTGCAGAGGGAAATTGAGCAGGTGCGTGACGCCGTGGAGTTGCCGTTTCTGTATCCGCACATCTTCTCGAACTACAAACTGCATGCGCCGAAGGGCGTGTTGCTGTATGGTCCTCCCGGTTGTGGAAAGACCCTGATCGCCAAGGCCGTCGCGAGTTCCATCGCGAAGAAACTGGGACATTTGAAAGACAAGCAACTTCGCAGTTATTTCTTGCACGTCAAAGGGCCTGAGTTGCTGAACAAGTATGTAGGGGAGTCGGAACGGCAGGTGCGCGAAGTATTCAAAAAGGCCAAGGAGCGTGCTGATGACGGTCATCCGGTCATCGTGTTCTTTGACGAAATGGACGCGCTCTTCCGCACGCGCGGCACAGGAATCTCCTCCGACATCGAGTCGACCATCGTACCCCAGTTTCTATCGGAGATCGACGGGGTAGAACGGTTGAACAACGTGATTGTCATCGGGGCGAGCAACCGGCAGGACCTGATCGATCCGGCGGTGCTGCGTGCGGGCCGGTTGGATGTCAAGGTCAAGGTAGGCCGTCCCGATGCCGCTGCGGCGCGGGATATTTTCTCCAAGTATGTCACGACCGATTTACCCTTCGCGGAAGACGATCTGAAGAAGCATGGCGGTGACCCCCGGGCGTTGGTCGATTCGCTCATGAATACGACGGTCGATGCCATGTACGCGACTTCGGACGAAAATAAATTCATCGAAGTCACCTATGCGAACGGGGAAAAGGAAGTGCTGTATTTTAAAGATTTCGCCAGCGGCGCCTTGATCGAGGGCATCGTCTCGCGCGCCAAGAAATTCGCCGTCAAGCGGGCGATCGCCCAAGAGGGAAGCGGTCTACGGGCTGAGGATCTGGTGCGGGCAATTCGGGAAGAGTTCAAGGAGCACGAGGATCTGCCGAACACCACGAATCCGGATGATTGGGCGAAGGTTGCCGGCAAGAAGGGCGAGAAAATTGTCCACCTTCGGACGATCAGCGGCGGGCCTGCAGAAGCCCGTCAAATCGAGACCGTGAACACCGGGCACTATCTCTAGTACCTGATAATCCATGAACGACACTCACTCGCACAATTTGTCCCGTGTGATCGGCACGGAGACCGAATTCGGTATCGCCAGTCGCGATCCGAATGCGGCCGACCCGGTCGCCAATTCCCTTCACCTCATCGGACATTACCCGAACTTGCCGGCGCCCCATGCGGTGTGGGATTACGAGAACGAAAATCCCTTACTGGATGCGCGCGGCTTCGAAGTGGATGGGGAGCGGGAACGGCCGGGACCGGATTACAACCGACAATTGAACAAGGTTCTCGCCAACGGCGGCCGACTGTATGTGGATGGTGCCCATCCTGAATATTCGACTCCGGAATGCACGAACGCCCGGGAGGTTGTGGCCTTTGAACGAGTGGGAGAGCACATCATCGCTCAGTCCTTGGACGGCATTACCAAGGCGCGGGGACGTGAGCAGTTCGTCTTGTATAAGAACAACTCAGACGGCAAGGGCAACAGCTACGGGTATCATGAGAATTACCTTGTATCGCGCGCGGTGTCGTTTGAACGGATCACGCAGGCGCTCACACCGTTTCTCGTTACTCGGTCGATCTATGCTGGATCGGGCAAGGTCGGAGCAGAAAATCAGACCAGTCCGATTGAGTATCAACTTTCGCAGCGGGCAGATTTCTTCGAGACGCTTGTCGACCTGAATACCATGGTTCGACGTCCCATCATTAATACCCGCGATGAACCGCACTCGGACTCGGCGAAGTATCGTCGGCTCCACGTGATTGTCGGGGATGCCAACATGGCGGAATTGTCGACCTATCTCAAGGTCGGCACCCTGTCCATTGTGTTGCATGTGTTGGAAGCCGGAGCTGACCTTCCACGAATCAATTTGGCGGATCCTATCGCTGCCATCAAGCAGGTGTCCCGAGATGTTCAAGTGAAGGAGACCGTCAAGTTGGCCGATGGAACGGCCACCACCGCGATCGACGTGCAGCGAGCCTACTTGAAGGCTGCTCAAAATTTTTATGCCTGTCATGAACTCGACCAGGTGACGAAGGACGTGCTCGTGAGATGGGAAGATGTGCTGGACCGTCTGGAACGGGATCCTCGGTCGTTGGTGCGAGAGCTGGACTGGGTGGCCAAGCGGTATTTGATCGAATCCTATATGGAGCGCAAATCCTGCGGATGGGATGATCCGCGCGTGCGGCTCATGGATCTGCAATATCACGACGTTCGACCGGACAAGGGTTTGTATTATACGTTGGAACGGAGCAACAGGATCGAGCGCATTGTTCTTGACCATGAGATCGCGCGAGCGGAGTTTACGGCGCCGGTCGGAACGCGGGCCTTTTTTCGCGGTCAGTGCGTCAAGAAATACCCGAACGCCGTCTACGGGGCAAGTTGGACGTCGGTATTGTTCGATATCGGGCAGAATAAGATTAAGAGGATTCCGTTGATGGAACCTCTACGCGGGACCGAATCCCTGACGGGTGAGCTCTTGGCCCAGGCGGAAACGGCGGCCGCGCTGCTCGAAAAACTGTCGACGTAATCACGACGTTCACATGAAAAACAGTTCATTCCTTCCATATCACGACGGGCCGAGTTTTTTTGACTTCCTCAACAAACACCATCCTGAATTGACGCCTTGTTTGAATGACATGAGCGGAAAGCGCATGACCACATCCCAAGAGGTGAGCCTCTCCGGAATCATATCCTCTCTCCCGCATGGGACCACGGTGTTGGCTTTAAAGTACCAGGATGGAGCCATTATTGCCGGAGACCGCCGGGCCACCGAAGGGTTTCAGATCGCTGATCGCCGAATTGAAAAGGTCTTTCGCATCGACGATTATTCCGCCATGGCGATTGCCGGCGCAGCCGGACCCTGTATTGAGATGGCAAAACTGTTCCAGACCGAACTCGAACACTATGAAAAACTGGAGGGCGTCCAGCTCTCTTGCGAGGGGAAGGCGAATAAACTGGGACAGATGGTGAAGGCCAATCTGCCGATGGTGTTCCAAGGATTGGTCGTCATGCCGCTCTATGTCGGGTATGACCTGAAAAGGAAAGAAGGGCGAATTTTCAAGTACGATATCACGGGAGGGCGCTACGAAGAGTCCGACCACCATTCCATCGGGTCTGGCGGCAAAGATGCTCGTAATACGATGCGCGAGCATTACCGATTAGGACTGCCGGAAGACGAGGCGATCCGAGTCGGACTTCTGGCGCTCTACAATGCGGCAGATGAAGATGTGGGAACTGGAGGGCCTGACCTGGTTCGAGGCATCTACCCCACGGCGAAAATTGTCAATCAGGACGGTATTACGGATGTTCCCGAAGAACGAGTCCGGGTCTTGTTCGAAACGATGATCGCGCAGCGAAGGAGAACCTAGTCGATGCCGTTGCCCTACTACGTCTCGCCTGAACAGATGATGCAGGATAAGGCGGAGTATGCCAGGAAGGGCATCGCCAAGGGGCGTTCGATCATTGCGCTCGAATACAATGACGGCATTCTGCTTGCCGCGGATAATCCCAGCACATCTTTGCATAAGGTCTCCGAGGTGTACGATCGCATTGCGTTCGCGGGTGCCGGCAAGTACAGCGAGTTCGAACATCTTCGAAAAGCTGGCATTCGTCATGCGGACCTGACCGGCTATATGTACAGCCGCGAAGATGTCAGCGCGCGGACGTTGTCCAATGCCTACTCGCAGAGTTTGGGGACGGCCTTTAGCACCGATGTCAAACCGCTGGAGGTAGAAATCCTCGTGGTGCAGGTCTCGGCGAACGGCCAAGCCAGTGAGATCTACCGCATTTCCTTCGACGGAAGCATTGTCGACGAGAAGAATTTTGCCGTCATCGGGGGGCGGTCGGAAGCCGTTCAGCAATATTTGCGTGAACATGCCACAACCCAACCGGCCACACTCAAGGAGAGTCTGAAACGCTGTCTCGCCGCCTTGGAGCAGGTCGCCGGTCAAAAAATCCCTTCAGAGAATCTCGAGGTGGCCGTGCTGGATCGAACCCGAGTAGGACGGAAGTTCAAACGATTGAGCAGCATCGACATCTCTCAACTCCTCACCTAGTGCCGGTTCCCGCTCCTTCCGTATTCCGATCCGTCGTCGCAGCAGACCATGACAGAGAGGCTCGCGCGGTGTTCGGAGCATAATCACACCCGTCTGTTGAAGCGCTGCGCGCCACGGTGTATCCTGACTGGACATGGCTTCAAGAGGTCACGCACCCATGCAGCAACGCATTTTTGGCCTGGAGAATGAATACGGATTGATCTTCTCCCCGAACGGGAAGATCTATCTGCCGATGGAAAAGGTGCTGGGGTATATCTTCGAAGGACTGATTCCCAACAGTTGGCCCTCCAATGCGTTCCTCGTCAACGGCGCGCGATTCTACCAAGATACGGGCTGCCATCCCGAATACTCCACGCCGGAATGCGACAACATTCTCGATCTGGTCATACACGACAAGGCCGGTGAGCGCCTGTTGGAAGCCTGCTTGCCGGCGGCGGAAGAGCGTTTGCGTGAGGAAGGCCTGGCGGGCGAAATCTACATTTTCAAGAACAACACCGATTCGCTCGGCAATACCTACGGTTGCCACGAAAACTATCTGATGCGTCGGGACGTCGATTTCTGGAAAGTCACCGAGCAGCTCATTCCTTTTTTTGTGACGCGGCAAATCTATTCCGGCGCCGGGAAAGTGCTGAAAGTGTCGGGGAAGCCGCAGTACTTTATCTCGCAGCGCGCGCAGCACATTCATGAGAAAACCTCCTCTTCGACGACCTCCTCGCGAAGCATCATCAACACGCGAGACGAGCCCCATGCGGATGCGGAGAAATATCGACGACTCCACATCATCGTGGGGGATTCCAATATGTCGGAATATGCCACCTACCTCAAGGTGGGAACCGCGACTCTGGTGCTTTCCATGATCGAGGCGGGGTTTTCAGTCAGCGGCATGGAACTCGAAGATCCCGTGAAGGCTATCCGAGAGATTTCCCGTGATCCCACACTCAATAAAAGGGTGAAGCTGGACGATGGCCGACAGATGACCGCCATCGAGATCCAGCGGGTCTATGTCGCGCGCGCGAAAGACTTCCTGGCAGAGCAAGACCATGATAAGGTTTTGGATGATGTGCTTGAAAAGTGGATATCGGTCCTGGACCAGCTCGAAGAGGATCCCATGCAACTGCTGCATGAGGTCGACTGGGTCATGAAGAAACATCTCATCCAATCGTACACGGAAAAGAAAGACTGCGGCTGGGATGATCCCCGTGTTTTCCTGCTGGATTTACAGTTTCATGACGTGAAGCGGACCCGCGGGCTGTATTATCTGATGGAGAATCGAGGGATGGCCGTTCGAGTGGTCGAGGAAGAGGCGGTGCAGCGCGCCATGTCGGTGCCGCCGCAGACGACGCGAGCGAAAGTCCGCGGCGACTTCATCCGGTTTGCCCGGGCCAAGAACCGGTCGTACACCGTCGACTGGACCTACCTGAAGTTGAATGGCTATTGGGAAGAGACCATTTTGTGCATGGATCCCTTCAGCGCCGTTAACCGGCGGGTGGAGGAGTTATTATCCCAGGTCTCCGGCGCGCGATTTTATCGCTGATCTATAGCAGGATGTGAGTTGAGCCGAAATCATGTCGCCCCTCGATCGTTTTCTCATCATTACGGTGGTATTGCTGGCCAGCGTGTTTCCGGTTGAATTGTTCCCCAACACGGTTCCCGCGCATCGCGGTGCCGACGGACAATTCAGCGGAAAGCAGGGCCAGATTGTGGTCATCAGGGTGCCCGAGTTGAAAGACGCCACAGTGGTCAAAGGCCGCTTTCTCGGGCGCACGCTTACCTTGTTTCCAGACCCTACCAGCGGAGTCGGATCTGGATATGTGGGATTGCTCGGGATCGATCTGCAGGATGAACCGGGCGGTCATGAATTGACTATCGACGCGCAACTGGGCGAACAGACGCGGCGCTTCAGCTATCAGGTCTCTGTCGTGAAAGAAAAGTTTGCGGTGGAACATCTCAAGCTGCCGAAAGATAAAGTCGATCTGGATGACAAGGCCGCTGCGCGCTGGAAGGCCGAACAAGAAGAGGTTCGCAAGGCCTTGGCTGAAGAATCAGCCATGCGGCTGTGGCGAGCCGGTTTCATCGAGCCGGTTCAAGGGAAACGCACCGGCATTTTCGGCAGCGTCCGAATCATGAATGGGCAGGCCAGGAATCCTCACAATGGGGAAGACATCGGTGCCCCGCTCGGTACCGACGTGTTGGCCAGCAACGACGGGGTGGCCCGTCTCACTGTGGATCACATTTTCTCCGGCCGGGGCAT